>JAHDVH010000001.1:0-300000 GCA_023382385.1 bacterium
CCGGCTGACCGGCGCCGCGGTGGACGGGATCTACCTGCACCCGGCTGACCGGCGCCGCGGTGGACGGGATCTACCTGCAGCCGGCTGACCGGCGCCGCGGTGGACGGGATCTACCTGCACCCGGCTGACCGGCGCCGCGGTGGACGGGATCTACCTGCACCCAGCTGACCGGCGCCGCGGTGGACAGGATCTACCTGCACCCGGCTGACCGGCGCCGCAATACAGACAAATTTCCATGATTTTCCTCTCTGTTGGATTGCTTGTCTCGTCAGTGCATGAGGAGCAACCTCATGCAGACCCGGCCGCGGCCGGGTTTCGACTATTGGGAAAGATCGACCGGCATTAGCAGTGAAAATCTGTCCGAATTTTCCGGAGTGTACGCAATTACAGCCGATCGAGGAGTTCTCAATTCGAGGAGAATGCGGTTGCAGCTAAACGAATTGAGGATTGTTCTGATGTAATGAGGATTGAACCAAATATCAAATTGGTCCGAGCAGAGAACATTATCCGGATTGTGGCGCGCCCAATGACAGGAGGACAATTCGCAATCGGAGAATTTCCCGTCACCAATATTTTCAACTTTCATAACCACAGATCCATTCAGGGAAAGTCTGATAGACGGATTTACCTCGCAACAAATAGGCAATGCGCTCGATATAGAAATATCAACCTCCTCTGGATCGGCATAGAGAATTCCTGTGTCAGGGGTTGACGGGACTACCGCCTTGTAATCTGGATATCTACCCTCGACGGGTTCTGCAATATGACGAAAGCCTCCGCAAGAAAACTCGACCAGATTGACGGCGCAGTTCTGTTCATCACTAAAGGAAGACCAGATCTCGAGAGTTTCTGAACGGTTTTTCTTGCTGATCTTTCCGATTGCGGATATGAGTTGCTGTAGAGTGTGTCTCGACGCAATAAACGAGTAAGAGGTTTTTGTGTCATTAAATCTTGTGATTGCTGGAGTTTCTGTGTGGTGCAGAATGTGACCGTTGCTTGCCGTCAATGAAATTTTATCGGTTTCAACCTCAAACAATACGCCGCTGATCTGAGGCCGGAGTTCATCATGAGACACATAAGACAGACAGATCTTGAGTTTTTCGATGATCGGCGCAAGCTGGAGTTTTGTTGATTGCGTCGGATATTTGAGCGCTGGGATAAACGGATAAACCTCTGGTCCGTCGGTCATGGATATGCTGACTTGGGCTGTCTTGTTGTTTGGTGTAAGAGAGAAAATTGTCAATTTTGTTTCGTTGTAGTTTTTTCTCCCAAGAGAGGTCAATCTGTGTGTCTTTGGGCAACGCCTTTAGGATCGGGGTTGTCTGCTTAGGGTCGATCATTGCGCGCCCGGCGCCGGCCGTTATGGACCAGCAACCAAGCGGAGTTTCCTGATGATTTTCTAAGTCTGTTCCATGTAGGGTTACATTGTTGTCGCAATCGATAGTCACGAGTATTGACTGGATGATCGGGAGCGCTGATTTTTTGGGCGGTGAGGTTAGGGTTTGAATTGCTGAGAGTAGGTTTTCGCGCGTGGTGGAGAGTTTCATGGCTGCCTCTTGTGTCTTTTTTGTTTAGTGGTTGACCAACTACCGACGGACTAATATACATTGTATTATTAATTTTGTCAATAGGAAATAGTGTATTGGTATAATTTGTTAGCACTGTTTTTTATGGTTTTATGTTGTTTTATTTATTTTTTTTTACGTGGTAACACCTCTCCGTTGTTTCGCCGGGGGTCAGTTGCCTTTAATTAGTGTTTTTTCGACCCCGCGTCCAGCCGCGGTCAGCCGGGTGACGGTGACGGTGACGGTCCAGCCGCGGTGCAGCCGGGTGACGGTGACGGTGACGGTCCAGCCGCGGTGCAGCCGGGTGACGGTGACGGTGACGGTCCAGCCGCGGTCAGCCGGGTGACGGTGACGGTGGTCAGCGAGGAGAGAATTTGGAATACTATTGTTTTTCGGGGTCAGACTTGGTGGAAACTTGCCAACCGTGTGAAGTGTTGGTAATTATATATTACCGACACCTTGCGTAGGCAAGTTTTCTTGACTTGGGTTGTTTGGGTTGAGAGGACGCAAGGCTCTAAAATATAGTATCTTATGTGTGACCAGTGGGAATTTAGGCGGAAGCGACCTCTAAAAGCCCTGTTCGCGCGGGTGTGGGTTGAACATTTGGGCCGCTTTTTAAGTTGGTGTTCCGTTGGTGTTCCACTTGGAACGCCAACTCAAGCTTTGGAACGCGAACTTTGGATGCTGTGTGGTGAAGCAGTCCGAAGATTTTAATGGAGTTGCGGATGGTTGGAACGCCAACTCACGATCTGGCTGGATAATATAAGGGGTTTGCACGTTTCCGGGGACACAGGCAGGAACGCGACACAGAGTTTTCTAAGAGTATATTATAATATAAATATATAATATATATAGACTTAGTTTTTGAAGTGTTCTCGTCGTAGGATTTTTATGGATGTTAAGGTGGTGGACTTGGAGAAAAGTTGGTGAGTTGGCGTTACATTTATTGTTAAATATAATAAAAACATAAAGAAAAACGGAACACCTTGACAAAAGTTGGTGTTCCGTTGGTGTTCCGCAGCCGATTTGTCTGGCTGGTTGGATCAGGGTTTGAGGAGTGTAGCTTGACAGTGCGGGCAGATGGTGGCGGTGTGGACCAGCAGATTGCCGCACTTTGGGCAGGGGGATTTGGCATGGGGAAGCAGCGCGACGAAGAGGAGGTATGCCGGCGCGCCCAGACCGAAGAGGAAGAAAGGGCTAAGGGTTAAAAGCCCGAGGCTGGCGGCGATGATGGCATGTAGAAAGCCAGATCTTCCACGGGATTCGGCGACGTAGTAGCAGCTGACAGAGCAGCCGAGGAGGACAAGAAGGTAGAGTAGGACGAAGTTGCTCATGGGGTTTCCTGTGGGTTTTCTGTGATGAATTCCATGAATTTATACTTAGGGATGTCCAGCGCGCGGATGAGTTCCGCGATGAGTTTAGGGATCTGGATGGTAGGATGTTGTGTCATGTCCCGGCGGATGTTGAAGTACTGCTGTGGTCCGTACTGGAGTGGGAGTGTCTCGAGGATCAGCCGGCGGAGGTTGGAGTTTCCTCCGTATTTATTGGCAGACAGGATTTTTAGGTATTTGTCAAACGCCTTAATATCAAAGATTAGCATGGCTTGTGTTGGTTGGATAGAATTGTTGACGAGGAGAAGATACACAAAATAATAGACATTGTCAATATAAAACGATAGTGGTTTGTAGAACATTTGAACAAATTTCCCCTGCGAGGCGCAGGGTTTTCTTTTGTGCGTTTGTTTATGCGTTGTTTTTGTTTTGGATTGGGGTGTGATGGCAGAAGGTTTCTCCCCAGACCCGCCGTCTGCACAGACGGACATGGCCCCGCCGCTTGCTTTGCCGCAGGTTGGCGGGGCTGTGCCGTTGGTGGATATGGAGGCGGCTGTTCCGAAGATTGTCGCGGAGTTATTGGAGAAGTTTGGACTGGTGAAGTCGGTGATGACGGAGACGTTGAAGAGTTTCAGTGTTGAGGAGTTGTCAATCTGCCGGCGGAATCTGGGGCGGATGTATGTGGATGGATTGATTCAGAGCGAGACTGACGCGTTGAACGCGTTGCGGGCGATCGTGAACCACTTATTGGCGTTGAAGGGTTCTGATGTGGGGATGAAGCAATTGACGAAATTGCAGAGTTCGGAGAGTTTATTCACGCCGTCTGACGCGAAGATTTACGACTGGATTGCGTCGGGGAATATGAAGTTTCACAAGACGGTAGTCGAGATCGAGGAGTCGTCGGCTTTTTCACAGAAGGCACGGCGGGAGTTGGGGAGTGTGTTGGGGTTCAATATAGAGACATGGATACAGGATGCTCTTGATGAAGAGGATTCGGGGATTGACGCAGAGCTTGCGATTGAGGAGATGTTGCGCGAGTCGGCGGTATCTGTTTCAAAGGGAGGTTCTGAAGATCAAGGCGATGTGTTCGTGGAGGAAGGGCAGCGACGACCGGCTGTAAGCAAGGAGCAGCGGATGGCGTTGCGGGAGTAGGGGATGAGTATACGGGAGAAGGATGCGCCGCGGGAGTTATTCCGGAAGTTGCTGCATCCGATGTTCATTGGCAAGCGGTTGGGCAGGATTCCTTATCCTGCCCAGATGGTGTATATGTTGTGTCCGCATCAGGACAAGGTGGCGATTTGCGGTCGCGGTGTTGGGAAGTCTACAGTTTTAGAGGCGGACGACATGACGCGTGCGGCGATAGCGATGCCGCATGCGAAGGGATATGTGAACAATGTTTCGAGTCCGATCCGGTTTGTGGGGTTATTTTTGGCTCCGACGAAGGAGCAGTCTTGGGAATTGGTGAACGAGGTTCGTCAGGGGTTTATGGCGGATCCATTTTTCGAGACGCGGTTATCTCCATTGACGACCAAGACCAACATAGTGCTGACGAATGGGGCGAGACTGCTGATACGTCCGGCGACGGCCGCGGCGCGCGGCCAGCACGCGAAGACGTTGACGGTTGACGGGAAGGTGTTTCGGGGGATTATCCGGATCAAGGTTGACGAGGCGGCGTTTTTGCCGCGCGATGACTATGTGACGGAAGTGTTAGAGCCGATGCTATTGATAGCAGGGAGCGGGAAGTCGTTGGAGTTATTAACGACTCCGTACGGGAAGACGGGAGATGTATGGACCCGGTATTCGTCAGCGTCAACGGGGCGGTGTCAGCAGTGGTATTCGTTTGACGAGGAGGGGTTTAAGGTTTACGAGTTTGAGGATGACTTGCGTCGTCCGGTTTTGTTTGGGAATCAGCAGCCGGTTCCGGAGGTGTTGCGTGGTTCAGGCGGGAGGGTGAAGTTTGATTTGGGGAAGTGCCGCGGTTGTATGCTTCAGTACAAGTGCGTGGTTCACAATTTTCCGTCGGTAGAGAATCCGTATGCGGATGTGGATTACCTGCTTTCGACGAAGCGGGAGTTGTATGACACGGGTCGGGAGCATGTATGGCGGCAGGAGTTTTTAGGGATACCGGAATCGACGCGGGGGTTGTTTTTCAACGAGACTCATCAGCGGCGGATGTTCAACGACAGTTTGCCTCAGATACGTCTTGATGAGGATGGGGAGTTGCGGAAGATCCGGTTATCGGAGCGGATTATGGATTCGCGGGACGAGGGGTTTTACGACGAGCCGTTATCGTATACGGATGTTCGGGGCAGATTTTATCTATCGATAGACGGGAATGCGGGAGTTGAGTCGAGCCGTGCGGACTATGCAGTTGTGAGTTTGGTGGAGGAGGAGCCGTCTGGTTATTGTCCGTTGCGGTTGATGGAGCGGTTTCGGTCTGGCAAGAGTTTGATGCCGCGGAAGAAGGGTGGAGTCCCTGAGCGATTTTTGGACAGCCGGTATAGCCCGAAAGATGTGACGGTGTTCATCATAGATTTTGTGTCGTATTTGGTGCGGACGTTTGATGTGAAGCGGGTATATATCGATCAAGGATTCGGTCAGCAGTATTACGTTCCGTTGACGCAGATGTTCGGGGAGAAGTTGATCGAGTATATCCCGAATTCGGCTCAACAAAAAATGCGCAGCTTGCTTCATTTGCGTCAGATGATAGACCGGGGGTTGTGTCAGAGTCCCGAGATCGAGTTTTTGCGTCGGGAGATTCAGTACTTAGAGGTTGAAGAGGATTCACTGGAGGAGGATCGGCTGAAGGTGAAGAAGTCGCGGGGCTGGGGGGTGCTGGACGCTCAGGTGGATGGTGTGTTTAGTTGGGCGTATGCGATGCGGGGAACAGAGAAGGTATTGAAGCAGGCTTCAATCAGTTTTGATAATTGGTTGCCGATGATGGGGGAAGAGAACGAAGTGTCCGACGGAGAGAATTTATTGTCCCGGCGGGTGAATTTGGGGGAGTTGGTAGTCGGGGGATAAGAGGGGATGGAAAGGAGGGGAGATGGCGTCGCCGAGATACAGGACGTTGAGATGTTACAATAAGAAGTGTCGCCGTGGGCATCTGTTGGATTTAACAGCATACATGAGCGGGGAGCGGATTCGATGCAGTTGCGGGATGGAGTACGAATACGATGGTCAGCGATTTCGTCCGGTGGCACAGCGTCGGAGGGTGGACACAGATGTCTCTAAGGCATCGGTTTCAGACTCTGGGACGTGAGCTTCGACTGCGATTGTCTGCGGATCCATTAGCGGAAGCGCAGCGGCAGATCATGGGGAGTCTACGCGATCAGCAGGAGGGTGCGCGGGGTTACTCATGGTTTTGGTCGGATCGGGAGCTTGAGACGCGCTGGAAGGTGTTCGAGTTTGAGGAGCATCGTCGGGGCCGGTACAAGGACGCGTGGGGTGCGTACGAGGGGTCATCGATTGTGTCGGCGGGATTGGATGCTATGGGGGTGGACTGTACTCAAAAGCCGTTTGACATACGATGCGACGATCGGGTTGCGCGGGAGATACTATTGGAGTGTTTTGCGCGGACGAATTATCAGGCGAGTCGGGCGGAGTTATTGACGAGGTTTTTGTTGACGGGCGACGTGTTTCGAGTGATTGATTTGAACGCACGTCCGCGGCGAAAGCGTGCGGTGGCGGAGATTTCGGGGATTCGGTTATTGCCGGAATATCAGATGTTTCGGCTAACGAATAGTCAGGGGTTTTTTGAGAATCCGGAGCGGGCCTTTGCGCAGACGCCGTGGTTGGAGCTTGAGAAGAAGTCCCGGCATGGAACGAAGGGTGTTGTGATAGCAGATCAGTCCGGGGGGAGGATTTACGCGGGACTATTAGGGTCAGGTTCAGGGATAGGATATCGGGTTCCGCGGGACAGGGAGCAGAGTCCGGTGTATTTCGGGGTTCACGAGGTGGTTCATTCGCGGTTGAAGCCGATGATGCAGCGGATGGCGACGGGGTATGGATGTGGGGGTGTTTTGTCATCGGCTCGGTCGGATTACAATCGGGTACAGATGGCGATTCAGGATTTGGGGATAGGCCGCACCTTGTCGTCGTTTGCGCGGATGGTATCGGAATTTAATGAGGATGTGGACGGGAAGTCGGTAGCGGAGCATCGGAGATTGATGGAGAATCATCAGCCGTCAGCGGCTCAGGGGTATACGATCCACGGGGGGAAGATGTATTTGCTGGACGGCAAGAACCACCAGTTGATGCGGATAGACGACATCTATCTGCACATTATGCTGTTGGGGTTGACGGTATATCCGATGGTGATGCTCGGGTTGGGATTAGAGAATGTCACCGGCGAGATATTGGACCAGATTATTCGCCGGCATAAGGCCCAGATCGGGCATTACAATCTTTTGGAGGAGTACCAGTTTATCCGTCCGGTTGGTAATTTGGAGTTATTGTATCACGGGAAGGCGGGCGTGCGGTGGGATGTGGTATTTCCGGAAGTGTCGATTGAAGATTTGAATTTGAAGACGAAGCGGGATTTGTCGAAGATCAGTGCGGGGAGTTTGTCGCGGCGGACGGAATACATTGAGTCGCGTCAGGCGTCTGAGGAGGATTGGGAGCAGGAGTATGCGCAGATTCAGAAGGAGCTTCGGGAGTTGGGTCCGATTCAGAGGTATCAGTCGCCCGGAGAGTCCTTAGAGAAGGGGAAGCAGGGCGTGACGACGAAGGACAGTTCAGAGCAGGACATCGCGGAATAATCCATGAGACAAGATCAGCGCGATATGGAGTTGTTTCGGTCGTTGTTTCGTCGCAGGAAGGCGAGGCTGACATGGCCGCGCTGCTGGCGTGCGTTGTTGCTGATTGTGTGTCTGGTGTGTGGGTCGGGGTCGGTGCAGGCCAGCGACGTGGTGGACTCTGTGGGTGCGTCCCAGATGTGGGATGCGCAGATAATTCAGGTTGCGGCGGCGGTCCTGAATAATTACGGCGGTAGAGATTTTATGGACATTGGGCACCACACGTCCAATGCGCAACTCGGTGTGGGCAATTTCAACATAGACCTCGGTGCGGCGAAACTCGCTAATCCCGGTCACAGACTGGACTCCCTGATATTTTGCATCTACTGCACAGCCGTGACGGGCACAAACGTCACGGTGTCAGGAATCCCCACTAACACAAAGTGGGTTGAGGGCACAGGGTCAAGCGCGTATCAGTTCGGTTCATGTAACTGGAACGTGCGCGGTCACGGATTGGCTGTAGACTCCACCACAATTGCACAGGCTGACTCGAACTGGTCCACGGCGGGCGGAGATTGGAATATCTCCAATGCCGAACAGACCAACACCATGAGTTCGGTCAATCAGTATTACTCATGGCGGTTTCTCTCCGCCGCGGACTCTTTTAATGCGGGCAAAGAGAATTTTTCGTTTGTGCTGAAAGAACCGACGCACAACTCGCCGGGGAATACGGAGACGTGTCGTTTTCTGACAACGGAAAACTCCGGTTCAAAGCCGTATGTCATGGTTTACCTGACCGACACGAGCGCGGTTGCGGCTGTGGATTTTACGCAGGACGCAAACTGCGTCGGTGCGTGGTTCATGAACGGGCCGAGTTGCGGGTGGGAACTTGACCGCTCTGCGGGCACGGCGGACACGCTACGTCCTCCGTCTGTGGCAAACGGATATCTCCGCCGGAGTGATGACACTCCGGTTGACTATTTCGGTGCGAGTCGAACGCTGGGCACGTATTACCTGAGTATGACTAATTCGACCGCGCTGAATCTGAACGGCGCGAATCAGACGATGACGACGGCGGCATGGGTGAAGGTCATGACTGTGCCGAGTGCTGGAACTCTGGAAACGATTACTGGAAAGTATCAGGCGGGCGGAGGCGGTAACCGGCAATGGCGGCTGACTATTACCGGGACCGGTGCGGGCAAAATCAAATTCGGCGGCACGCTGTCGAATGATGGAGCCGCTCAGGTAGATGTTTTCTCAACTGACACGCTCTACAATGATTCCACGTGGTATCACGTAGCAATGGTCTACGACGATACGGACATTCGTCTCTACGTGGATGGCGTGCTTGCCAGCACACCTACGGCTCACACGTCCGGCATTGCGAGCAAGGCCGCATACTTCACAATCGGTTCGCAGCACCTCGGCGTCGGGGTCATGACCAATGCGCTGATTGACGAGGTGGGATTATTCAGCCGTGCTCTGTCAGCAACGGAAGTGCTGAGTCTCTATACCTACGGATTGGCAGGGGACTCTGCGCAGAGCGACTTTCCGCTCTACACGGAGTTCGAGCCGTGGAGCGGTGCGGTTCCGCACGACACGCTGCTTTATGATTTTGTCAATGATTCGTTGCAGGCTATCTGCACGGCTTATTCCCATGACTACGTGGTGATCGGGCAGTCGGTAGAAGGGCGGGACATCGGAGCAATGGTGATTTCGCCGGCGCAGTTTGGGCGGACGATTCTTTTAGAGGCGGCTCTGCATGGGGACAATGACGGGTCGAGTGAGAATTACACGTCTACGATTGCACTGGGTATGTGCAAGTATATCGCGCAAAATCCGGGACATCAGATTAGGTGGGTTATTGTTCCTCAAATGAACCCGGATGGAATTGTTTTGGGTCAGCGGATGAATGCGAACGGGGTAAACCTCAACCGAAACTGGGATTGGAACTGGGATCTGAATCCCTATGCGGAGGGGCACTACGAATGGGGCGGGGATTCGGCGTTTAGTGAGCCGGAAACGCGGGCGCTTCGGGACGTGTTTTTGACGTATAGTCCGGAGTTTGTGTTGGATATTCACGGGGCGAGTGACCAAGTGATCGGTATGACAGGCAACGCGGGGAACATGTCGTATGCGAACACGTATTTGCAGGAGAACGGACTTGGCCCGTTCGTGCGGTTCAATACGGCATACAGCGACTCTGGCGGCTACGCGTTTGGATGGTACAAGGAGCATGGGGCGAGCGAGTCATGGGCGTATGAGACGTTTTACACGGACACGGATAGCTTGCGGGCGGAAGAGGTTCAGCGGTTGATTGCGTTTGTGTCAAAGCAGTCAGAGCGGTTTGATAGTTTGTATGTTGCGCCGACTTTTGGGGTGGATTTAGTTGGTAGGCGTGGGGCGTATGGTCGGGTTTCTTCGCGGATGTCGTACGGGCGCGCGGGTTGGGGTGGTCGGAAAGGGTTTGGAGGATAGGTGTACCGGCATATCGTGACATGGTTTTGTTTGGTGAGCATGTCTGTGGGGATGTGTCAGGCTGTTCGTCCGTGGCAGCAGGATCAGCCGAATGCGGACGCAAAGGCATTGCGGGCGTATGTGGATGAGGCGCGCGTGGCGTCGGACACTCGCGAGGTGTGGGTGCGGATAGATTCAGTAGGGTATGACAGTTTATTGGGGGTGTTGGCAATAGCGACAGTGGGGGTTGTGCGTGCGGATGGCGGGGAGATGGATTTGCATTTGTGGTTGCCGATGTCTGCTTTGTTAGACAGTTCGGTGATGCTTAGGGATACAGTTTATCGAAAGGGAGAAGCATCTCGTCCATGAACGGAGAAGATCGAGAGGTGCGGAACGAAGAGCACTCTAATCGGCAGGTGTTGTTATCGATGTTCCGCGGGCTGGACGGCACGGGGAAATTTATCGTGACGTTGGTGTTTGTGGGTGTTTCTGTGTTGGGGGGATTGCAGGCGGTGGAGTGGGTATCTCCGGGGAAGTCAGGGACTTATGTACATCGTGCAGAGGCGGATTCATTGCGAAAGGATTTGAATTCGTTGAAGAGCGCAGTGGAGATGCAATATCGGGCGTTGGAGCAGTCGAACATGCGACTACAGATAACGATTTCGGAATACATGCAGAAGATCGACGCGGCGTCTGCGGAGGTATTGCGGACGGAAGTGAACTACGGATTGATTCGGAGCGGGGAATTGGACCGTAGGATTTTGGAGTTATCGAGACGATGAAGTTGTTGAAGAAGATAGCCCGTCTGTTTGGCGGGAGAAAGCAGGAGCGGAAGATGAACATTGTTGAGCAGATCAAGGCGAGACTGACGGAGGAATTCGGCGAGGCGATGGCCGAGTTGCGGGCCGCATGGGCGAAACTGAAGGCGTTCAAGTTTGCTCAGGCGGCAGTGTTGCTTTACGAAGCGGCAACGGGTTTGGTGCGCGCGGTGGAAGAGATTGCGCAGGAATTGGGTGGTGCGAGCGGAGCAGAGAAGCGGAAGGCGGTGGTGGAATTTTTGAACGAGACGTTTGACATTCCGTGGATCCCGGAGGTGGCGGAGGGGTGGTTGTTCGGGAAGCTGGTGGATTACGCTGTCGGGAAGTTGAACTCGTTGCACGGGAAGATCTGGTTTTCAGGGGGAGTGCGGACGGGGAAGAGTTATTTTGCGTTCGTGAAGGGCGCGTTGGAGTTGGAAGGTCAATAGGGTTCCCCCGCCGCGGGAGCGGGCGGCAGAACTTGGTCTGCTTGCACAGATAAGCTGCCGCCCGCCCGCACCCTTAAGAGGAGAAAGACATGAAGAAGATAGGGAACGAGTTAGTATTGACGCTTCCGGCGGCTCGGTGCGGGCGGCAGAACTTGGTCTGCTTGCACAGATAAGCTGCCGCCCGCCCGCACCCTTAAGAGGAGAAAGACATGAAGAAGATAGGGAACGAGTTAGTATTGACGCTTCCGGCGGCTCGGTGCGAGGAGTTGAGTTTGTCTGTATCGGATCGACGGGACGCATTGTTGGAGTTTATTTTCGGGTCGAAGTTAGATCGGATATTGGGGGAGGAGCAGCGGTTGGGTTCTGATCCTATGTTGGTTTTAGCGTCGGGATTTTTGGACCGCGGGAAGTTGGTGAACGGGGAGCAGACGTGGGTGTTTGGGTGGTACGGTCTGTGGATGACGACGGGGGATTACAGCGGTTTCTACACGAAGAGTTTAGTCGGCGCTCCGATGTATCGTGGTCATATTGGGCACGAGGAATGGCATGAGCCGCCGTGTTCGATAGTCTGGGCTGGGATGCGGAGCGAGTTGTCGGGTTTGGGTGGAGGTTTTGGTGGGGTTGACGAGCCGGCGGTGATATTTTATCCGAAGGCGGACGAGACGAAACTGCGGAGCAGTTTGCGTCATGCGATGATTATGGGAACGATGGAGCGGGATTTTCCGATGAGCTTGCGTCATCCGACGGGTCTGGAGTTTGATGAGCAGACGCAGCGGATTTTGAAGGTTCGACATCCGAAGCGGACGTCGTTGGATTTTGTGCGGAATCAGGGGACGGAGGAGGCGGCAGCTGAGAAGATGATGGCATTAAGCGCAGGTCAAAACATAGAGACAGGAGAACAGGCGATGCGGTACCAGTTTGAAACGATTGAGGCGATGCTTGCGGACAAGGATGTTCAGCGGGTGATCGCGGAGGAAACGACGAAGGGGGTGTCCGCGGCGCTCTCGAAGCCTGAGAAGGTGGAGGAGATTGTGTTGTCGGCGCCGGCGGAGGTGGTGCTGAAGCACAGGGGGTTGATCGGGTATGTGAAGGTTGACGAGATTGTGGAAAAGATTTCGCCGGAACAGGTCGAGCAGTTATTGTCGTCGAGGCCGGAGGTCATGGAACAGGCTTTGTCGGCTCAGAAGCATCTGGAGGATCGCAAGGCGGAGGTGTTGTCGGCGATGCGAGCGCATGGGGTTCAGCACAAGTTGCCTGAGATGGCATTGAACGCGGCGATCGCGACGGCGGATCTGAGCAGTTTGACGAAGGAGCAGGGGATCGCGAAGATTGACGCGGCGTTGAGTGCGTGTGGTCTGAAGTGTTCGGGCGGGTCGCAGGGCGAGAGCGAGCGCCCGGAGCATCAGGATGGCGAGTCGGTTCGGCGGTCTGTGGTGAGCCGCGCGGCGTCGGCGGTGCTTGGCCGTTAGGGGATAAGTCGGGAAGCGAACGAAGGGAAAACAACAGATATAAGGGGATAGAGAGATGGGAAAGAATGCAGGGAATAGCGGTTTGCGGATGGGTCACCGCGAGCGACGTGCTGCAGCGCAAGTTCCGTTGCGGACAGTGGAGTTGCCGCCGCGATTTTTGAATGCGGACAATGGCGGCTTGAAGGTCGATATTGTGGAGCAGGCGATGGAGTTTGCTCGGGAGGAGTTTCAGCTTGCGCACAAGCGTCCGATGTCGCACTGGGAGGAGTATCAGGCTTACAGCCGGATTCAATTCGAGGTTGAGAACGGGTTTGACCCGACGACTCCTGAAGTTGTGAATGCGGAGACGGGGGAGCGAGTGCGACTGGACTCGGTGATGCTGTCGGACATCAGGACGTCTGGTCCGCGGGATCCGTTGTATCGCGGGAGGGATGTTTCACTGTCGACGCCGTTGGGTGTGAATCAGGGGAATACGGCGGGGGACCGTGCGGTGGTGACGGCTCCGGTGGATGATGGTTTGCTGGGTCGGGCGTCGGCGGTGATGCCGATTGCGCTACTTGCGGAGATTTTGCGTTTACGCGGACGGAAGCGTTCGCATACGTGGTTGTCCCAGCCCGGACCGGCTCCGGATTTGACATTTCGACTGCCATTGGTGACATCGTCGGCGGAGTCGAAGGGATTTGACGCGGACGCGCGCGGGAAGTTGTCCACGCTGAAGTCGGGGATTGTTCCGCGAGCGGAAGGCGGGATTGGATACGAAGTCGGGGTGGATGTGGACTTTTTCGATTTCATGTCGTGCGGCTACATGTTTCATTGTCCGACGTCTTGGGAGTTGATGGCGTCACGCGGCGGGCGGATGCTGCGTCTGGAGAACATGGGCAACGAGCACATGATGGAGTTGATGGATTTGGTGGACGACCACGACACGATTTTAGGGTTGTTCACGGCATTGACGAAGGGATACGTTCGCTATCGTCAGTCGGCCGCATGGGACGTTGCGACGCGCGAGGTTGCTCGCGGCAAGGCGCGCTATATTACGACGAATGCGCTGAAGTACTGGTGGTGGTTTGACCAGACTGGCGGACAGTTTTACACACCGCACGCAGGTGCTAACTATCTGAAGTATGCGAACGCGTCGGCGGTGACGAGCGGATTTTTCGGAACGTCCCCGGTTCCGCATCCGATCTTCAAGGTGTTGTACGCGTTGGCGGCCTTGCTGGACGACCGGAATCAGCCGCTTGAGGCGGCATCCTTCCCGCGTGACTTGTTGATGCAATTGGGGGCGGACGAGAAGCATCAGAACAAGCTGTACGAGACGGGCGACGATGTTCGGTTCACGGGAGATCCGGGCTATGTGGGAACGATCCGTTTGCCGGGGAGCGGCGAGCGTGTAGCGATTATAAAGCAGGCGGCGGGTTCTGTTCCGTTGGCATCGATCGGGACGGCCGATACGTCGGCATTGTATCCGCAGGGGTTGGTGATTGGTGGATCGGTGGGTCGGGCGATGGTTCACAAGACGGTATGGGCGCCGACGTTGACGGTTGAGAAGGAGTACAAGCTGAATGCGAGCGACGTGACGCGTCCGACGGGCCGGAATGTGGCGACGTTGTACAATTTGCGTTGCATTGAGCCGTTTGACTTGGAGTCGGTGGCGATGATTCAGGTGATGGACGGAGCGCCGGGCGCATAGGAGTCATCAGGGGCACTCAGGGGGTCCGGCCGTATCATGGCTGCGTCCGGACTCCCGTCCTTGATAAGAAGGTGAAACAGTCAGAAAGGAGAGTGATCCGTGAAGCGGATGTGGTGGATAGTCTTGTTGGTGCTGATGCTTCAGATTCCGTCATTGGCGCAGGTATGGGGATCTCCGCAGCAGCCGGCGGTGAGCCGCGCGTATTTTTCGGCGAAGGTGATTTATCCGACGACGATTTCGATTTTCGACACGTTGGTGAACGGGGATACGTTGACGTCGGCGGGGATCGTGGTGGAGCATTTGCTTGGGAATTTCGGATTTCGGTTGGAATACGACTCGGTGGCGAGTTCGGCACCTCCGGATTCTGTGACGTTGTTTGTGGATTATCAGTTGAGTCCGAAGCATGCCCGGGCGGGCTATGCGAGACAGTTTATGCGGACGGCTGCACAGTTTACGGCATTTCGTAATTATTGGTCCCATAAGTGGGATTGGTCGGCGTTGGGCGAGAAGCCGTATAAGATTTGGGTTCGGGTGATTGCGTACGAGGGGACCACCTCGAAGGCAAACGCGACGGTCGAGTTGGTAAACTGGTAAGGTAGAGTTTGACTTGGAAGAGGACAGCATGGCCCTTGAGTCGAGGTTTCTGCGGTTGCGGGAAGTGATTCGTGACGAGTTAAACGGATTTGACTTGGACACGGACGGTCAGGTGTCGTTGATTCAGGCGGCTTTGACGGCGTTTGGCGGGTCAATCAGTGGGGGCCGGTTGGTTCCGCTGGAGATTGACATCAATTTTCGGGCGATGGACCGCGGGAATTTTCGATTGGTAGAGAATGCCGTGTTGGACGACAGTTTGAAGGTGGCGGATAGCGGAGCGGGAGCGGCGGTGGTAGAGACATTGCCGATCCCGCTGTCCGGCCGTCCGTTGTTGTTGAGGTTTTCACGTGATTTGGAGTCGGAGTCTCAGGATGGTCCCGGCGAGTTTGATTTTTATTTGGATGCGCATCCGGATTATCCGGAGGCGGGGAGTTTGTGGAGTGCCGGGACGGGTGGATCATTGACGTGGGATACGGAGATTTATGTGGACGCGTATCCGGCGGATCATTTGGTGATTCGGATTTCTGTGACAGGGAATCAGAAGTTGGGATCGGTGAAGTGCCGCGTGTTGTTTGGGGGGTTTTTGACGGACGACAGTTTGATATTTCCCATAGCATGGATGGGATGTTCGATATTTCACCGTAGGCGATTAAGTTCGGGGAACAAGAACCGGTTATCGGTGGAGCAGATGCAGGAGTTGCGGATGTTGTCTGACATGTACCGGAAGGACGCATTGGGGAAGTTATTGGGGGATACACAGCAATCTTCCGGGGCTGGTCAGGCGACTGGACCGGTTCAGGTTGCTGGTTATCACAATCCGTATCGGGACGAGATATTGTCCGGGTCTGAATGAAGCTGCACGAGTATCATGGTCGTTCGCAGCGATGGTCTTTGCTGCGGTGGTTGTATTACCGTCACTATCAGACGGGATACTTGTTCAGTCCGGAGACAGCGGGGACGTCGGAGTTGGTGAATTTCCAGATAGACATGGATTTGGGTCCGACGTTGACGAAGCCGGGGTTTGTGTGTGATCAGGTGTTGGTTCAGCCTCGGGGGTTGGTATTAGGTCGGAGTTTACGGCAGCGGAACTTGCGGCTGATCTATTTTCCGAATTTTTGGGCGGAGGATTCGGACGATTTTGTGAATCCGGTGGAGGAAGTGGATCGGTTTGTGGATACGGCGGGGAAGGAGTTGTTGTCAGGTGTCTGGATTGAGTATTGGGACTATCATGATTTATCCTCTCCGCGGCGTGTTCCGGCGTATGATTTTCGGGTGAAGGGGGTGGGAGTGGAGCGGGTGGATGGCGAGGAGGGCGCTCGGGATTATGCAATGGTTGTGAACTTGGAGATATTTTAACCGAGATAAAGGACAGGAGCAGGCGATGAAGGTTGTGAAGTTTAGTTGGCCGGAGAAGCTTGGCGAGGTTCAGGTTGGGCGGTTGTTGTTCGAGAAGAAGGGTCCGACGCTGGAGCTTTTGGAGGAGCATGCGGAGGCTTATCGGTCGGCCTTGTTGTCGGCGGGATTCAAGGAGCTTGGGCCGCAGGAGTCTGCGAAGCCGAAGGGCGAGTAGTTTCAGGGAAGTCAGGTCAACAAGAAGTCACTCAGATAGAAGGGCGGTAAGAGATGTTTACGAGAGATCCCATGCGGATCGTGGCGACGCTTCCGGAGACGACGTACGCCATACTGTTTCCGTATCAGAATTCGACGAGCGAGGAGACGGACATAGCGAACGCGGACGCGGAGTTATTGACGCGGTTTTTGGGTTTGAACGCGACGTGGCAGGCGTTCAACGGGGGTGTTCGCGAGACGGAGGCGACGGGGGGGATTACGGATGTGGTGGTTGGTGACGGCACGAAGTATCCGACGGGGACGGGGTATACGTCGTTGGCGACGGACACGGTGATTGTGATGGCGGCAGCGTGGGAGGGTTCGGCATCGGTTCGGAAGTTTTTGCCGATCGTGGAATACAATGGCGAGCCGGTTCCGTGGGACGATATTTCTCACTTGGGGGACGGCTACACGGCATCGGATCGCGTGATTATTTTGGACAACACAAACGGGGATTATCCGCATACGGATGATGCGAATTACCGGGTGACATTTATCCCGATGCCGTTGCCATTGGCGGGGATGAGTCCGGGCGCGGTGGATTTGCCGGTGTCTGAGGTGTCGTCGAAGATATTGTCTGTATCGGGGACGATATTGAAGCGGAAGACGAATGACGGGGAGTCTTCGTCGGTGACGTTGACGGCGTTGCGGAATATAGGCCGGATTCGCGTGGCGAACGGCGCGACGGGCGCCGCGGCGGAGATCGTGAATGATCCGGGCGACGATTTCATGCGTGCGATTTACGGGTCGAACTGGACGCCGGGCGGTAAGAACCGGAAGGGGTATCTGGCTTCGGACCGGTCGTTGTGTTTGTGTGTGGTGGAGTTGAACAATGAATATCCGGAGTTTACGGCATCGGCGGCGGCGGCGGGTCAAGTGTGGGCGAAGCTGACGCTTCACTATGGCGGATCGATCACGTCACACGATTCATTGGCGAACATGGAAGGGGATTCGACGGATAACATCGAGCAGCCGGTGCAGTTTCAGTTCACGTCTGTTTGGGAGCGTTCGTTGTTGACGCTTTCGAGTTAAACAAGGAGGCGGGGATTAGATGAAGGAAACGATTAGTGCGGTATTGCGTCGGATTGCGAGTTCCGGCGAGCGGGAGTTTGTTCCGGAGAGTGTTTCGCGTGCGGGGATGGAGTTGGTGTTTCGGGTGAAACCGGTGAGTGCGGCGGATCAGATGGCGATTCGGCAGTATACGAGTGAGCGACCGTTGACGACGATTACAGAGGTGGAAGAGCAGGAGATGCAGAAAGAGAAGGGAGGTCTTCCTCCGGATCGTCGGGTTCGGGTGTTTCACGAGTTTGCGGATGCGGAATACGCGATCGGGAGTTTCAAGATTCGGCGGTTGATACGTCCGCCGGCTGAATTGTCCGAGTTGTGGGAGTGGGGTCCTCCCAGTGGGAATGAGTATGTGTATCAGGACCGATCGGGGGATCCCTTTGAGGAGATGACGAGCGAATTGCGGAAGGAGTTGTTGTTTCGGGTCGAGCAATCCTTGCAAGGATCGTCATTGTTCGACAAAGTAGTTCCGGCGGAGGTGGAGGAGGCGGTGGGAAAATCATAGCCCGGACGACTCAGGTGTTTCGGGCATGGCAGATCGCGCGGGCGTCGGGCGGCACGCGGCACTGGATAGAGGTATTATACGGGGTTCGTCCGGGCTATACGACGGTGCTTGAGGAGCGGTTGACGTATCAGTTGATGTTGGAGGAGCAGCGTCAGATCGAGATGAGCGCGAAGGTTGCGAAGAAGGAGAAGGTATTGAACGCGGCGAACGCGGACGGGTTTTATCTGCACGAGAGCGGCCGGTACTGGGTGATCGGTTTCAAGTGGCGGGTGAGGATTGAGTTATGAGTTTTGAGATCATCATTGACCGGAGTTCTGTTCGTCGGGCACGGGTGGAGCTGCGTCGGCGGGTGGTTCGTGCGAACGGATCGGCGCGGCAGGTTTTGCGTCGGAGGTTTGTGGAGGTTCGTCAGGCGGCATCGGACATAGCTCCGGTTGCGCGGGGGGTTTTTCGGCGGAGTTTGACGGTGGAATCGCGGAGTCTGGGATCTGGCGAGTTTGAGATAGCGGTAGGGACTCGTCGGACAGGGAATCAGCATGAGGTGGACATAGAGCAGGGCGGTCATATCAACGAGCCGCACCGCGACATGGAGCGGCATGTTCACGGACCGTTTGGATGTGGGAGTGGGCGAGATGGTGGTTGGGGGGATGACACGGAGCCGGTGAACTATGCGATGATGTTTTCATTGGGTGTGAATCCGCGGGCGGGGTGGCAGCCGTTGGGGAAGGCGTTGCGGCAGGTGTTGGGGAATGTGGTGGACGGGTCATCTGCTTCGCGGTTTATGAAGGGTCGAAAGAACGTCTACCGGAGCAGTCAGGGGCTTGTTTCGAGCGGTGGCGGGAAACTATTTCAGGAGATCTACTCGATGTTGCGAAAGATGGTGACGGTAATTGTGTTGGGGATATTGTTGACGGGGGCGGTGTCGGCGCAGACGTACAAGGAGACGCCGCGGACGATTTTCGCGGCAGATACGTCGTTGTCGGCGGGGAATTGGATACGGTCTTTGCCGCAGCCGATAGTGACGGGGAATTCGGTATTAGGCTTGTTCGACCTGCATTTGTGGGTCAGCGTGTCGGCTCCGGAATCGTTAGTGTGTTATGCGGAGGTTGGATTTGACACGTCGGCGATGGGGGTTCAGCGATTAGCGACGGGTGATACGTTGTGGGTAATTTCACCGGAAGCGACATTGAACGACAGCGGATACACGCAGTGGGAGATCCCGGTGCGATCGGGTCACTGGTACCGGTTGTGTTTTCAGGAGCGGGGCACCTCAACGGCGAAGCTAAACGCGACGAAGACGAAGGTTGTCCGGAAATAGGGTTGCGATGTCAGATCTGAGCATACTGTACCGGTTGAAGCTGGCGGACACGTCGGAGGCGGAAGCACGTTCCGCCTTTTCGCGATTGTATGGCGAGCAGGTTCGGGCGTTGCGAACGCAGCGTCCAATCGTGGCTCAGTTGACGAGCGAGCGGGACCGGTATTTGTTATCGGCTCAGAAGATTGCGGCGGCGGAGCAGACGATTTTGAAGACGTTGCTGGCGCAGCGGGCGGCGTTGCAGTTGGCAGGGACGGGTGGGAAGGGAGTGCGGGATCCTCTGGGGAAGCGGTTGGGAGGTGCTCGGGGGGGCGGGGTGACGGACATGGGGGATTTATTGGGGAGTTTTACGACGTTAGAGGGGGTTGCCGGTCGGTTCACGAGTTTATTTGCGGGTCAGATCGGGACGTTGTATGCGTTCAATTTGGCGATGGAGTTGGTGACGGGTTCGATTCGGGGGATGGTGTCGGCTCAGTCGGAATTAATGAGCGCGACGGCGAAGTTGTCGGTGGTATTAGAGCCGACATTTGGTCGGATAGAAGATGATTTGAAGCAGTTGGAGTATCGATCCCGGCAGTGGTCGCGGGCGTTTGGTCAGAGCGCGGCGGAGATATTGGAGTCACAGTATTCGTTGGCAGCGGCGGGATTGCGGTCCGAGGAGATCTTGCGGGCGTTGCCGGGGACGGCGTTGCTGGCGGCGGCCGGATTCATATCATTGGCGGAATCGGCGGAGATTGTTTCGACGCAGTTTCAGGTGTTCAAGCAGGAGGGGTTGTCGGCGATCGATATTGCGAACCTAATACAGGAGACGGCAGACGAGTCTCAGGTGACGGTGGCGGAGTTGGGGAATGCAATGCGGTATGTTTCGGGAACCGCAGAGGCGTCGAATCTGACGTTTCGGGAGACGTTGGCCTTGTTGGGGACGCTGGGGACGTTGGGATTGCGTGGGTCGATTGCGGGAACCAGTTTGAATCAGGCGTTGTCTCAGATTGCCGCGAAGAAGGACAGGTTGCGGGAGTTGGGGATCGTAGTGGAGGACGTAGAGGGGCAGTTGCGTCCGTTCACGGAGGTATTGGCGGAGTTTCAGCGGGTGTTTGGTCAGGATATATCGGCGGGGGAGCAGAAGTTATTGACGGAGTTATTTGATATTCGTGGCGCGCGGGCAGTGCAGCGGTTGATCACGGATGTGACGATCTTGCCGAGGATGTTGCAGGAGTTGGAGAATTCTCAGACGTCGTTGTTTGAGAAGAGCGAGCGCGGCGCGGATACGCTGGCTGAATCGTGGCGGGTGGCGAAGAACCAGTTGGTGGATTTCGCGACGGGGACGATGGGGATCGCGCGTGGCTTGCAGGCATTTTTCGATGCGTTCACGGGTCGGAAGGGGTTGCGGACGTTAGAGACATTGACGGCATCTGCGGCGGGGGCGCAATACGAGATCGAGAAGCTGACGTCGGCCATGGATCGGGGGTCGCAGTGGGCGTTGGTCTATGCGGCGGGGTTGCAGAAAATATCGGCAAGCCTTCCGGAGGAATTACGGGAGTTGGTGGAGGCGGTGGATACGCGTCCTCAGATGTTTGACGATCCTGAGACACTGGCGGCATTGGACAGGCTGGTTGCGGGGATGCGGGAGTGGCGGTTAGAGCTTGAGCGGATTGAGGATTTGCGGTCTGGTGCGCAGCAGTTGGAGACGGCGTTTGGATTCATGCCGCGGATGGCGGTGACAGCTCGGGAGGCATCGGATTTATTGCGGGGGACGGTTGAGGAGCAGCGGAAGTTTGTGGAGAATGAGTATCGGTTACTGTTGGAGAGCTTGGGGAATTTCATGGGTCCGTTGACGCGGGACTCGAATTTTGCTGAGGATTTTTTACAGTTACAGAAGATCAGCGCGGCGTTGGGTCGGTTGGGGGATGATACGGATGCTGCGCGGGGGGATTTGACCCGTCAGTTGAAGGATGATTTGATTGGGATGGAGACGGATTTAGCGAAGGCTCGTCTCGAGTTGTTAAAGCAGACAGGCGAGCGGGATTATGAGGCACGGGCGGCGGCGATATCACGGGGGTTGTCGTTGAAGTTGGCGGCGATCGAGAGTGTGCGGGCGAAGCAGGCGGCGGCATTGAAGGAAGAGATAGCGGCGTCACGAGCGACGGGCGACGAGGCGAATGCGAAGTTGTTGGACGAGAAGTTACGGAAGTTGAATGCGATTGCGGCGATTCAGGCGGATGCGAAGCGTGAGGAGGCGCGCGGGTCGCGGGCGGATTTGAGTTTATCGCGGTTGCAGCGGGAATATGATTTACGGAGTCGGATCGGGGATTTGGAGATAGACTTAGAGCGGGAGCGTCTTGCGCCGTTGGAATTTGCGGCGAAGCAGCGGGCGAGGGAGCTTGAGAGCATTTCCGAGTTTGAGGAGTTTTTGCGGAAGAAGGTGGATTTAGAGAAGGAAGAGCGAGTCGTTGCGGACGATTTGCTGCGGATCGAGCGGTTGCGGTTTGCGATTTCAGAGGAGAAGCGGGCGGATTTGGCGCGGAAGGAAGCTGCGAAGCTGAATCAGATCAATTCAGAGCGGGTGTTGGCGGAGGCGAGGTTTTTAGCGTCTCAGGCGGGCGCGCACGAGACGCTGGTGTTGGAGAAGGACTATTGGAATAAGTGGTTGACGGCGGAAGAGCAGAAGATTCGTTCTGAGGAGGAGTTTGGGACGCGGGGGTATTATGCTCGGTTGATGGCGGCAACGGACGAGTATATTCGGAACAAGAAGCGATTGGAGACGACGGAATCCGAGTATGTGACATCGTTGCGGTTGGGCGAGGTGGCGTTGTTATCGGACGCGTTCACAGGATTAGCTCAATTGCAGAATAGTTTAGGAGAGTCCACGACGGCGGCGGCGCTGCAGAACTTCGGGCGGATCGCGGACGGTGTTGGCTCGGTGTTGACGTTGTATGACAAGTTGGCGTCTCAGACGATCAGTGGATTGGGGTTTGGGTTGGGGGTAGTGGGGATTGTCTCGTCGTTGGTGGCGGGGTTTATGGGTTCCAGACGGTCGGAGCAGGAGGATATTCGGCGGTTGGCGGAAGAATTCCGGTCAGGGGATGGGCGTTCGGTGTCGGCGGATTTTGGTCGGGCGCAGGTGATAAATGCGCGGATAGAGGTGAACGCGCAGTATCGGAGTTTGACGGCGCCGAACGCGCGGGAGCAGCAGATTTTGGTTGAGGAATTGGGTCCGGAGATTTTGGAGGAGTTGCGGAATTTGGGGGCGCGGATCTAATGGGGAAGTATCATGGAGATCCGCGGGTGCATGCTGCGGGCGGCCGGCGGGAGGTGATAGATGCGCAGGTGGAGGAGGAGCCGATGTTGGACGACGAAGCGGTTTTGCACGGTTACGGATATTGTTTTGTGCGGGTGGGTGCGCGCGGGGAGTATTTGGATTTGAGCAGTTTTTCGCAGGCTCCGCTCAGATGTTCGCTGGTGAACGGGGCGGTGCGGGTGGCGCGGCTGAAGGTAGAAGAGGATGGTCATGAGTAAAGAGTATCCGTGTGTGGAGTTTGAGATGGAGTTGGGGGTCAGTTCGCAGATGCGGGTTGGCCGGTTGATGTTTTGGACGTCAGAGGGGAACGGCGTGAGCATTCCAGCCTCGGCGGGATTGCCGGGCTGGCAGGAGGCTGGTCATTGGATGTTGAAGGGGAAGGGACCGATTCCGCCGTCGTGCGTGTTGGGTGCGGGGCGGCCGTATTTATTGAGTCTGGTGGCGGAGCAACGTCCGAACGACAAGGGGATAGAGGGGCCGTTTTACCGTATTTCGCCGAATTCGGTGCGGGTGTCGAAGGAGGTTGAGCGGAATGGATTCGGGTTTCACATGGACCGGAACGTCATCGGGTCGAGCGGTTGTATTGTGCCTGTCGAACAGGTACGCGGGCGGGATATTTATTGGAACGAGGCGGTGCTGACGTTAGGGGAATGGCGGCAGCGGACGGGGCAGCAGGTGGTTCCATTGTGGGTTCGGTATTGGGGGGATGGGGAAGTAGCGCATGTGGGGATGGCATAGATGCCGGTCTATCAAGCAGTGATGGGATTTGCACCGCGGGGCGGAGTCGGAGTATTGTCTGACCGTTCTGTGATGCGGTGGATTTTTCTGAGTGCGAACGCGGTGTTAGACCGGAGTCTGAGCGGGAGGAGTTTGGCGGGGGTGAGAGTGTTGAATTCTGGGTTGACGGAGTTGGATGTATCTCCGTCGTTGGCGCATCCGGCGGTGCATTGTTTAGACGGGCATGCGCAGACGTACTGCGAGGTGGATGCGCGGAGTTATTACGTGGAGTTGACGCTGGATACGGGGTTGTCTGGACGGAAGGAGTTTTTGTCGTTGCGGTATCCGTACGGCAGGGAGATCGAGCCGACGCTGGTGGAGTTTGCGAACGACGCGAGCGGTCCGTGGGCGACTCCGACGGGGAGCTTGACGGCAGTGAGCCGTGGGATGACGGGCGCGGTGTGGCTCTTGCCGTGGCGGGGGAGTGTGACGGAGTTTGGGTCTTTTTCCGCGGTGTCCGCTGTGGAGGGGTTGCGGTTGGAATTTGTGTCTGCGGCGTGGACGGGGAACGAGTTGGCGGGTTGGACGGCCTATCAGACGACAGGTCCGAATGTTGGGGTTGAGCGGCAGATTGTAGCGAGCGCGTCGAGTCCGAATTATTGGTATTTGACGAAGCCGTTTCCGCACAATCCGGTAGGGTATACCACATCAGCACGGCGGATTTCGGAGAATTACTTGGGGGGCAGGTATGTTCGGGTTCGGTTGCGGTTGCGGGGGAGCGCGGGTCGGGATGTCTTTCAGTTGTCGGGATTGGGGCTGCATGAGTTTTTATTTGAGTGCGTGGGGGACTTGTCTTTGCAGTTTGGGACGTGGCCGACGAATCCGTCGGCGGTGTCCGGGGAGCATGATACTGGTCTGGTTCGTCGGAGGTTGTTGAGCGGTGGGCGGCATGTGCAGTCTGTATCATCTCCGGCGGACAGGATGAATGTATCGTGGGGGGTAATGCACTCGGATCAGGTGGAGTTGTTGAAGGATCTTGGGCAGCGGGCGGAGATTTGCATTGTGGATCATCACGGGCATTTGCGGTCAGGTTACATAGAGGGTTCCGGGGGGATAGGCTGGGATGATTTGGAGCGAGCGGTAGGCCGCGGCGAAGAGCGGGCGGTTCGGATGACATTTCAGGAGGTATGATGAATCGGTTGACAGTCGGGTTGATTTTTTTGACGGTGTTTATTCCGTCGGTATTGTTTAGTCGGAACGGCCCGGCGATGTATTACGCGGACGGAGCGGTAACGGGCTTAACGATCAAGTTTGTGTCCGCGGATTCCTGCACGGGAACACCTCCGTCGGTGACGATCAATGGGGGGGTGGTGGGGCATACGCTGTCGGACATGGGGGGAGGGGCCTATTGGAAGGATATTCCGGAGGGGATGTATCATGTATTTCAGAGTTCGACGTGGAAAGCGAAGACGTATGTCATATCGGACAGCGCTCATGTGAAGCTGGCGGCGGTGGACAGTAACAACTGGGTGACGAGTGACCGGTTGGCGGGGGTGTCGGTAACGGAGTCGAAGTTGGCGGGGAATTCGGTGAGTGGGGCGAAGGTTTCGGACGGGAGTTTGAATTCGGCGGACATAGCGAACACGAGTTTGTATTGGCTGAAGCTGCATACGACGGTGAAGGGTTCGGCGGATACGACGTATGATTTAGGGGAGATGCAGACGGATTTGACGGGGATGAAGGGGAATTGGAATTCGGGGACGGATTATCATTTGGGAGCGATAGACTCAATTGTGAAGGGGTTGATCGGGACGTCGTTTTCGAGCGCGGCGTGCAGTTTGACGGTGACGGGATCGGCGGTGGGGGTGCGCGCATTCTGGTATATGAATTCGGCGGCGAATTACGACGCGGTGAATTACTACGACGTGTTTGCGGGGGAGATTCCGTATCTGCATGCAGCGGGCGCGATGGACAGTTTGTCGTATGCGACGTTGCAGACTGGGATGAACCGCGTGGCGCGGATCAGCAGTCCCGGGCGGCTGGCGCAGACGTACTTTGTGAATTGGCCGGATTCGGTGTATGTGGTGATTGTGGCGACGGACTATGCGGGGAACATGGTAAGTTCTGGTTGGAAGGTTGGGCGGAGCGGGATGGTGAGTCCGGGATTTTCGTCGGATTTGGCGGGGAATCCGTTTTATGCACAGGGCCAGAATCTGGCGGACGTGTTGACGGTGATGGGGAACGAGTTGGCGACGGTATCGGCGGTATCATCGGCGGTGTCGAAGCCGAAGATCTTGGTGTATAATTGGAATTCGACGGCGGCAGCGGGATACGATCAGGATGCGGCGGTGTACGGGATTCACCGGAGCAGTGCGGATTCAGGGGAGGGACCGAAGTATCCGATTCGGTTTGGATTTGTGAAACACCCGGGCTACACGCGGGCAACGCTGTCGGTCAAGGGGCGTATGCAGTCGATTGGGGAGAAGGGGTATGTGCAGTTGGACATGGGGGGGAATCAGTCGATCGTAACGGTTGGCGGGTTGAGCACGGCACAGGACACAACGACGAAGATGTATACGGTGACGGTGAGTTTGCTGGGGCTGACGGATGATGAAGTTTACGAGGGGAACATGTTGATTTGGGTGGGGAACACGGCGGACAGTTTGAGTGTGCATTTGCCGACGGTCTGGATGGAGTGAGATGAACCGGAAGACATACGGGCTTGCGCGGGCGGCGGAGCTTGCGGAGATGCAGCGATTTGAGGCGGCTTTGGGGGGGACTCAGAAGCCGTTTTCGCGTTTACGGGTGTGGACGGGCGAGGAGTCGGCGAAGCGTCGGCTGGGGGGGGTAGATGCGGCGAATGCAGTGCGGGCGGATGGCCGGTATCAGGTGGTTATTGACATGGGCCGTCACGAGTGGTTTGTGCGGGTGTGGATGGAATTTTCGGGCGCTCCGGGGAATTACGAGTTGTATTACCTGTGTGACTTGGAGGGTCAGGGTTTTCCGGTTGGGGATGTTTCTGGCGAGGCGGGATGGACACGGTTTGGGGTTGGCCGCGCGACGGGTGTGTGGCGGTTGTGCGGCGGGAGCATCGGATTATCTGGGGCAAGGGAGGATGATACTCCGGCTTATCATGAGCAGCCGTCGCTGTTTGGGCGGTGGTTGGCGGTGGTGCTGGACGGGGACGAGTCGGTGACGCGGTGGACGGTGGGGTTGGACAGTTATGTGGATGTGACGGAGTATTTGTCTGGCGAGCAAGGTCCGCGGTTGTCGGACCGTGGCGCGTTCGGGGAGTTGTCCCGTCCGGAGTTGAGTTTTACGGTATATCCTGATGCGGGGATGGATGTGGATGGGATCTTTGCGGACTATCGGCGGGTGACGTATGAGGTGGGGTTTCGGGGGGATTTTTGGGAGCAGCCGGCGGGATTTGAGGGAAGCGGCTATTGGCCGCGGTTTACGGGTTATATCCGGCGGGCGAGTGTGCGGGAGGATGTTGAGGCGGGCACGGAGGTTCAGGTCATAGCGCTATCCGGAAGACGGGAGTTAGATAGCGTATGCACGGTTCCGCTGGTGGAGCGGGTTCCGGTGGGTGAGTATGTGCGGGACTGGCTGTTGATGGATGGCTTGACGGGCGAGCGGTTGATGGGGGTTCGGGAGGAGTTGGGGGTTGGAATCGGGACGGTTCGCGGGGAGTATGTGGGGAGGACACGGGAGTTTGGCGGTAATTGGTTTGAGCAGTTATTGAGTGTTGATGCGAATCAGGAGCGGGTATACGGGATTTGCTGGACGGGTGAGCATTTTGTGGGAGTTGTCTTGAAAGAGGACGTGGAGTCAGACGAAGACAATTCTGTGTGGGGTTTGGTTCGTTGGGATGCGGCGGGTCGGGAGATCGAGAGAATAGCGCTATGCTTGCGATATTATAGTGGGGATACTGCATCTCACCGATGGTTGCCTATGGATATTGAGCAGGTTGGAGATCGGTTATATGTTACAGTAAATCGCAGGGAAACACAGAGGAATGCCCCGAGGGAGGGGGGATATACTCAGGCGTTTCGGTTGGGGTATCTGACTGTCCCCTCGTCGAATTGGGCAGGAATAGGTGGATTAACGAACTTGGGGTTGGCGGATGGGGTTGAGTTCGTAGGCGTAACGCCAGTCGGGCTTGGGTTGTCGTTGGCGGGCGGAATTGTTGTTCGCCCAGATGGTGGGTATATTCTGCTCGTGTTGAACATTGGAACGGCTCAAGGGTATCTCAAATTTTATACTGCTGACGGGACATTAGAAACGACAGCAGAAGTTTCCGGATTGGGACGAATGCGCGTGGCGACTGTGGCGTGCGGGACGGATGAACGGTTCTGGTTGGCCGTAACAGGTGGAGTATCGGCGTCCCGACAGTTAGATGCGTATGGGTGGTCGGGGAATAGTGAAGAAAGTTTGCCGGGAGTGACGTGGGTTGAGTGTTGGCGGGAGGCGAGTGGTTGGTCGGCGGTGGTTCGGGGAGATGTTTCGTCGGAGTATTTATACTTGGGTTTGAGTCGGGCGGGGAATGACCTGTTGGCGATGGGAATTGGTCCCGAAGGGGGTCAGGCGTTGGCGCGGGTGGCTCAGTTCGGGTTTGCGCTGGAGAACGGGGGGTTGCTGTCGGCGGAGGCCGGTGACAGGACGGTAAATTACCGTGAGCCGCGGCTGTGGGTGGACGGGGAGATGCGGGACGCATCCGAGGTCGAGTTGGACAGAGATCGTGGCACAGCGGTCATGCTGCGGCCATTTGGGGATGGTTTTGAGATTCGGGCGGATTATGATTATCTGCCGACGGTGGATTTGGTGGCGGTGACGGAGCAGGAACGGTGGCGGGTGTTATCGGATTGTCTATTTGCGCATGGGATGAGTGCGCGGGTGGACGAGGTTGGCCGGTTCGTGTTTGGTCCGCGGGAGGTGGAAGAGATTTGGGTGCAGAGTGGGAGTTCGGGGAGTTACCGATTGGGGAGCATGTTTGCGGAGGGTGGGATTGGGGGCATTGTTGGGGAGTCGATTGAGGTGATGGAGGCGACGCCGTTTGAGGACGGGCTTCCGCAGGTTTCGGTGGTTCAGGTGGATGTGATTGCTGGGGGTCGCGGGGAAGCGCGGTTTGAGTTGCGCATGAGTTCCGGTGGATTTGCGGGGAACGCGGTGCGGATTCGGTACAGTGTTCAGGAGTCCGTCGCGGAATTGGGGATGGCGGCTTGGGAGCGCGGGTATAGTCGGGAATCGTCGCGGCGCGTGACGAAGGGGGTTGTTCGGGGGAGCTTGCGGCGGCCGTCGGAGTTGCCGCAACGGATGGAAGATTACTTGCGGATAGCTCCGGGGATTGGGCGTCGGAGTCAGTCTGCCACGTCTAAATACGGGGATTTTGCGCGGAGGCAGACGCTGGAGATGCAGTTTGGGCGGGTATTGCCGGCGAGTGCGGATGTGTTAGAATGGCGAGTGCGGGAGAAGGTTTTTGAGCGGGCGGTTGAGGATACTCCAGCCTCGTCTGTGCAGATCCGGTTTGACGATCCGTTGTTGCTGGGTCGCGCGCGGGTGATCGTGTTTGAGGGGGTATTGCCGTTGTTGGCGAGCAATTTGAATAACTCGTGGACGGCGAATCAGCGATACCGGAAGTTTTCGATTGGCGGGGCGCGGGACGAGAGTTATGCGGTGTGGGTAGGTCCGCGGGAGACGTTTCGGGTCTGCACGGCGGATGATTTTGGGGATATGACTGCGAGCAACATGGTGGGCGGCTCGGGGAATTTGCCGGCGAGCGCGGCGGAGGTGAAAACGCGAACGCAGTGTTACGTGAAGCGTATGAATGCGCTGAACAGCGCATCGGATATGCAGGCGTGGGAAGGGATGTGGGTGGAGTATGAGTTGGATGAATTCGGGCGGTTGGTGCGCTCGGCAGCGGCGGGGAGGCGTGTGCGGACGGCGTATGACGGCAAGGAGATCTTGATCCGGCTGCGTCCGGAAACAGTGGACGGGGTTGCATTATTGCGGGAGTATCCGGCCGATCAAGCGTTTGTGGACCGGACGGCAAATACGCAGTGCGCGGTGACGGGATTTGAGGTTTTGCCGGAGGGGATTCGGGTTGGGGTTGAATCGTTGGCGTGGCAGGAGTTGCGGTTAGGCGTAGAGATTGTGGGTTATCCAGTTGCTCAGGTAGCGATGGTATCGGCGGTGTCTAAAGATGTTTCAGGAGTGCGGATTTATGGGGAGCAGGTGACGACGGTGGAGAACGATTTTGTGCCGAATCAGGAGCGGGCGGAGCGTTTGTCGGCAGGACTGGTGCGGTGGGGGACAGGTCGGGAGTTATCGGCGGCCGGCCCGTTGTCGTGGTTTGTGCGGCCGGGTGATGTGGCATGGGTGACGGACTCGGGCGGGGATCGAAGTTTGAAGAGAATATCGGAGGTTGTGGTGTCCGAGGGGATTGGGGGGAGCGAAACGCGGGTGGTCTGCCGGTAGTGATGGATTCAGGATAAACAGGAAGCGGCCCAGTCAGATTGACTGGGCCGCTGGTTTTTTAGAAGGGGATGTCGTCGTCGGGTGGGGGTGGAGACTCCGGTTCGGCGGGTTGCGCGGGTTGATCTTGCGGGGTGGTTGCGCGGTTGTCTTTGGATTCGAGATGTTTCCAATGGTTGACCGCGACGTATACGAGGTCTTTTTTTTCGCCGGATTGGGAGTCTGTCCATTGGTCATGTTTGAGTCGTCCGTCTATCAGGATGAGGTTTCCTTTACGGATATGTTCGGCGGCGCGTTCGGCTTGTTTATCCCAGAGTTTGAGAAGAAACCAATCGGTTCTGTCCTGCCATTCTCCGCTGGTTGTTTTGAAGGGGGTTGATATTACGAGGCTGAAGTGGGCGAAGGCTTTCCCGTCCGGGAGATACTTGAGAGTGGGATCCTGCCCGGCGCGTCCGATGAGGGTGACGTGGTTGTAGTTCATAGGAGTCCTGCGTGTTTCAGAGCTTGGATAGCGTGTTTAAGCGTTGTAGATCGAGAATGGTGCCGCAGGCCTTGTAGTCGTTTGAATTCGACTAAGGCTTTACGGAAACCGGTTGCCGTTTGGTTTTTTTTCCACGTCGTGGCTTTGGCGATCCAGATGCTGCGCATTTCAGGGTCCGTGATGTCGGACTCGTGGAGACGTGGAAAGTTTTCGGCGAAGTAGTCACTGAGCAGATCGTGTTCGTCCATTATTTCTTGAAGTGTTTTTCAAATGGTGTGGGGACGACGACGGGATCCTGCTCGAGGCCGAGGATGAGGTTATCGTTTTCGGCGCGGGCGCGGTGTTTGATTTGCTGATGGAGGGCCATGTAGTCGTAGTCGGTGGGCCACGCGTTAAACTTCCAGCGTTCGCGGCGCAGCCATTGGAGGCGCCCGGCGACGGAGTGTCGCGAGCGGTTGAGTTTCGCGGCGATTTCTGTGACGGGGACAAAGACGCCGGCGCGGACGGCGACGACGCAGGCGAGCCAGAGGTATTCGATTTCCTCCGGGGTCCATTTGCGGATGGGGTTATTTGGTCGAGCCATTATTTTAGATTAGAGTGATGGTGCGTTCGGCGCGGGAAACGGATTTAGTGATGCGGTCTTGCGCAAGTTTCAGATTCTTGGTATCGAGGTCAATGCCAATGACGTTGCGATTCAGACGCAGCGCAACTACTGCGGTGGTTCCAGACCCCATGAATGGGTCGAGAACCGTATCGCCTTCCCTGCTTCCCGCTCTGATACACAACTCCGGTAGTGCTTCGGGGAATGTGGCGTAGTGACTTCCGGAATAGGGTTGCGTAGCTATCCACCAAACGGATCGAAGATTTGCGCCGCCTTGTTGCTGTTCTTCTTTGCTCGTGTTATCCCAGCGTGCGTTGAATCCGGCGTGGCGGCGACTATGTCCGCGCTGTTTGTCTGCTCTTGGACCACGCGGGCCTTGTTTCATAGCATACTGTTTTGTGCCGTCATATGATGAACCTCTTTCGTATCGCGCGAATGACTCTTCTTTGGCGGGCGTTTTGACGGCATCCGAATCGTAGAAGTAGTCTTTGGATTTGGTCAGCAGATAGACCATTTCGTGACTGCGTGTAGTGCGGTCGGTGACGGATTCGGGCATCGGGTTGGGTTTGGCCCAAACATTCTCAGCGCGGAGATACCAACCGTCATCCCTGAGCGCGATTGCTGTTTGAGCTGGAATCATGCAGAGGTCTTTGGGTTTTAGTCCTGCGATTGTTCTTGATGTTGGCGGACGTTCTGTTGAACCGGTGCGCTTGGATTTCTTATCATTATGTGATACCGCTCCCCATGAACCATGATAGCTATCCCCCATGTTTAACCAGAGAGTGCCGTCATCGCGTAGAACACGTTTGCATTCTCTGAAGACCATGACGAGGTGTTCGATGAACAGTTCTGGAGTTGGCTCTTGACCGAGTTCTCCGATCCAGCCGTTGCATTTGGTGCAGACGTTGGCAGGAATTAAATCGTGCTGTGTGCCGCGACTGGTCGCTTGTTTTGATCTTTGGTCTACAACATCGTTCACGCTGCGTTTTCGGCGCGGGGCAGTCTGTTGCCATTCATGTTCGCAGGTCGGGTCGCCACCCCACAGTTGCGGCGCGGTGTTGTAGTTGCGCAATCCCCAATAGGGCGGACTGGTGACGATGCACTGCACGGATTCGGTGGGGAGCATACGCAAGCCGTCCAAGACGTTGATACCGTAGATTAGGCGGACGGTGTTACCGTAGAATGAGTCCGTGTGGTCAATCACTGTTAAACGGTTTTGTTATTGGCGGTGTGGGCGGTTTGGGCAGAGAGTGAGATGGTTGGTAACCTCCCGTTGCCCTAATCGAGTTAAATTGGTTCACGCCGATTCGCGTCAAGGGGGCGGCGTTCTTCACATGCCGCCGCAATTGGCGGAGACTGCGCCACGTGGTGATTAGACTATTTGCGGTCTGCCAGCGCGTGGAAATTAAAACGGCAAAAAACATAAGGTATTCATGCGAGGATCCGTTTGAGTTCGCGGATAGTGTGGAGGACGTCGGCGCGAGTGGGTTCCCAGTAGAAGACGAGGATCGGGAGGTTACGGAGCGTTTGGATGCCGATGCCTTCGGCAACGGCGGAGACGGATTGCCGTCCTGCATAAATGCCGATCGCGGGATCGAAGCCGAAGCCGGAGACGCGCTGGAAATTGTTCTGCCAGAAGGCAAACGGCGCGTCCTCTCCCCAGATACAGATGGTAGGTCTGGTGGTACGCTTGGCGAGCCACCAGAGGTAATCTGGAGTGTAGCCCTCTGGCACGGGCGCGCAGTAGCGGTTATGGATCAGATCAGAGACACGCGTGCGGGGGTCGGTCAGGAAGAAGAGGGGTTCCTGATACGTCTGTGCTTCACAGAGCGCCGCATAGCCGGCGAGATATTCGCCTAACCATTGCGGCCAGCCGCCCGGATAGAGTTCCTGATCAAGCGAATGCCCGAACGGGCTGTTGAGTTCGTCGCAGCAGCAGATCTGCGGGACGTCCTCGAGATAGCGTTGAGCCATGTTGAAGGTGCGGGCGATGCCGAGCGCGTCGCGCGGGTCGGGCATGCGGCAATGCAGGAATCCGTCCTCGGACGTGCCGATCCAGTGTCCGTTGCTGTTGAGCGCTCCTTCCGGGTATTCGTGGGTTGAATAGCCGCGGATGCGCAGCTGCGCGACTTTTGCGCCGCTGGAGACGAAGACGAGATCGCGCGGTTTCACGCCGGGCAGGTTCATGTGGGAGAGAGAATTCTGCGCTCCGGCGGCGATCGTCCGCTTGTTGAGCACGGTTTCGTCGGGATGTCTGAGGTAGACGGTGCCGGGCTGATTGCTGACGATCTTGATGCGGCAGAGTCGGTAATTCGGTTCGCTGCCGAGCGCTTCCCCGACTTCCGGGAAGAAGATCCGACCTTCCGTGGTGGACTTGGTGATGTTGAGCGTCTCGAAACCGGCGACCTCGTGATATTCGACCGGCAGGGTCATGCGTTGAGCAAGTCCCCAGTGTTTGAGGAGGGACGGTCCGGACTGGGTGGTGCCGAGGCCGCGGGAGCGGGCGTAGTCATGCAGATTACGGGTCGTCTCCATAATCGCCTGTGCCTTCGCTGATTGGTCCACGAGGTATTCGAGTTTTTCGCTGGTGGGGATGTTGATCGCCGAGCATCCGATTTCGGCGGCCATGTCTATCTGGCTGCGGAGGTGGGCCGCGGCGTCGGGAATTTTAGCGTGCGTGCTGGTCCAGCGTTGGAGCGGACAGAGGATGATATTCATATTTTGATCCTTAAAATGGTGCGGGGCAGGTGCGTGAGTGCGACCTCCCGGACTCGTCTATGTGACGGAACGAGCACCTGCCCCGCTGTGCGGACGGCGTTAGTCTTTCTTCTTGCAGTGGCGGTGTTGTTCGTTAAAGTATTCGATGAATTTTACGAGAGCTTCTATGGACAGGGGGAGTTTTAGCTTTTCTTTTTTCCCGCAGATTTCACAGAATACTTCTTGGGTTCCTGCATCAACGAAAGTATGCAAGATTTTTTTCATTTCTTATTCCACTCGGCGAGTTTGAGTAAATTAGTTGGCTATAAATATAGCCGTTGCCTGTCGTGAGTGCGACCTCCCGGTTCTCGTCTATGTGACGGAACGAGCACCTGCCCCGCTGTGCGGACGGCGTTATTTTAGAGAACAATGTTGCAGATTTCGGCGACGCGGCGGACGGCTGTGGGGAAGTCTGCTCCCTCGACACGTTGAACCAGGGCGAAGACGTCCGCACTTTCGCCACAGGAGAAGCACTTTACGGTATTTGTGCGCGGATAGGCATGGCAGGACGGATGTTTGTCGTCGTGCGTGCCGAAGACGCATTTGAAGTTCGGCCCGTAGCGCGCATGGGTGAAGCCGAGGGCGCGCAGGACGCGCACGACGTCGGATTCCCGTTTGATGCGCTCAACGTCCAATCTGGTATGAGGTGCGCGTGCGGAGGTGTTGGTCATGGTTGTTGGTCAGTTGGAATTGCCAGTCAATCAGGGAACAGGCGAGTAACATGCCCCAGACGGTTCCGATCACGAAGGTCAGAGCGACCTGAAGCCAGCGTTTTCGTGCCTTAAACTCCGGGTCAATCCGGATTTCCGGTGATTCTGTCCAGACGTTGCGCGCGAGCCAGTGTTTTACTCGGCAGCGGCGGATCCAGTATCTTCGGCTGACGCGGCAGAGTGTCCAGTGACATAGGGCCGCAGCGAGAGGAGCGGCCACGAGGAGCAGGGTGAGGCTGAGTGCAGACATTGTTCAATCTCCTGATATGCTTTGAGAAATTGGAAGGCGGCTTCGGGCGGTTTTAGAAAATCGAGTTTCGTGAAGACATGATCGACATGGATCGGGAGTTTCCCGTTGGTTCCCCAGTCGATCTGATGAAAGAGTGCGAGGCGTTTCTCATTGACGAGCATGGCTTCGTCGGCGTAGGTCACGATGGCGCGGGAATCGGAATGGCGAAAGTCCACCAGTCCGCCGCTGAGTTTGCGGAAGATGGTTTTTTCGATTTGAGCGCAAATGATGTCGAAGGAGGCCATGAAGTTCTGGCCGGTTTTGGCCCAGAGCTGTGCCCGCCACGGTTTGGGGATGTCGCAGGTATAGGCTTCGTGAGCATCGTGCATGAGGGCGGCCCATGCGACGCGGGGATCCGTCGAAAGGGCCGCGGCGATGCGGGCGGTGTGGAGGCTGTGTTCAGCAACGGAATAGAATTTCTTCGTGTGTCCGTTGAAGCGGCAGATATGGGCAAGGGCGTGAGCAATATCTTCGATGCAGACGTCTTCGTCGCGCGGATTGAAGATGTCGAAGCGCTTGCCGGAATGGGTTTGGGTCCAAGTCATGGTTTGAAGTGGGGGTTGGCGCCGGCGGCGAGCAGCGTCGCATGCAGGGTTTTGGGGTTTCTGAATTGCGGTTTAATGAACGGGATGCGAAGCCGGTCAAAGATGTTCTGCTCGAGAGAGCAATCGATCAGAGTGTTGTTGTGGATAACGAGTCCGTCGCGAAGGACGTGTCCTGTCCTATTCAGTTGGATCATAGCGGCCATGTTCCAGTCGCGCGGGCCGGTACGGATGAAATGAATCCAGCCGAATTGTCTGGGTTGGGTGAGATAGAGTTCGAGTTTGAAAGATTTCCCGTCATCAGTCAGGCAGTTGCAGTCAATCAGTTTGGTGCCGTGTTTGAAGCGGCCAAAGAATTCGGATGGGTTAATTTTGTTCTGAAAGCAATACTCGAAGAGTGTGCTTCGAATGGTTCCCGCAGCAAGTTCGACGCAGACGAGTTCGACGGACTTGATTTGGGATACTCCTCTGCGGACCGAACCGGCGGCGGCGATCTGAGAGCAGACCGGCAGGAGCGCGCGGCGGATAGGCGATACAGCGCGCAGAGCCGCGGAGCGGGGCACTCTTTGGAGGATGTCGCTGGTCATGGCGTGTACGCCGGCCGCCGGTTCGGTGTAGAGGAGTGTGTGCATTACTCAGAGAGTTCGCAGTGTTTGGTCACGAAGTCGTAAAAGAGTTCAGCGATTTCGGTGTGCGAGGCATTGGCGTTGCGGCCGAGGAGTTTGATGGCGCGGGCGACAAAGACGGCTTTTTCGGGCACGCCATATGCGATTTTCTGTTCGGGCTGTTCCGCGCCGGGTTGATCCGTTAGATTCGGCGTAATTTCCTGTTCGGGATGTTCTGGGTTTGGTTCGAGAGTGGTTGTCTTAAATCTGGCGTTCATGTGCTGAGTTCCTTTCTGTTAGAATGATCCCGATCATATTGAAGTAGTTGATGAAGTCAGGGAGGAAGGTTCCGCGGTACGACACATCGAAGAGTTTTTCCGGATTTCTGGTGATGCCCTGCCGGTGGACAATGAGAGCCGCGTGGCAGACGTCGCGATGCCCTTCAAAAGCGTCCATGCAGAGGGCTTCCAAGATCTCGAAGCTGTTCTGGACGTTGAGCAGGTCGCTATAATTGGTGACGTATTGCGGAGCCAGTTGGCAGAGGGGGAGGGCAGCGATGCCATGCTCTGCGAACCAGTCATGACGGTTTATGCCCGCGGGTGGCGGCGGTGCGGAATTCAGGGATAATTCCGGTCTGAACTTTTTCCATGACACATCCCCTCCGGTCGCGGCCAGACAATAGGCAAGGCAAAATTGTCGGAAGAGCGGATTTTTTCCGGATAAAAGGTGCTGCCAGCGATGAACAAACTCGGTAGTGAGTTTACGATGTCTGGCATGCAGCACTTCAACAAAGAAGGCTGGTTCGACGCCGACGAGTTTGGATTTTGATTCATCGAATCCGATGATTTTCCAGTTGTCGTATTTCATAGTTTTTCAATGAACTCGGAGAGTCTTGGATTACTCAGAGCAAGCAATGTTATTTTGACTTGCTCTCCTGTAACCGTATGCGAATGATTTCGTCTGGTGTGGTAGAAGACCCATTGTTGATGGAAGACGACTTCTCCCTCTGTGGAGCGGGTCAGGAGTTTGGCGGTTTTCTTGGATCCGAGTTTTTGTTCGAGGATTTGAATGACGCCGATCGGGTCAGCACCGAATAGATTGCGCACAATATCCAGTTTAGGAGTATTGGCTCTGGGCAGGGCCACGCCGAGCATATTGGCGATCGTCCGAACATGGGAAGGCGAGACATGATGGCGATCGGCGATTTGATCGGCAGATCCCGATTTATTCAGGATGTCCCGTTCGAGGTCACTCATCCGATTTCCCTTCTTCGGACTCATCATCGAAGGGCACTTCGTAATCGAGGGGGAAGCGTTTATCGATCATGGCTTTTTCGATTTTCCCAATGTCCAATCTGACATAAGTCAGGTTTCCGTGTTCATTTTTGGCACGGACTCCGTATTCCTGTTCTGTGCAGATGCTGGTTTTAGTGGTGAGGCATTTTTCCAATGAGTTGTCGCCGCGGGTGCGCGGGAAATACTTCAGTCCGGCCAATCGGTGCAGATATTTATGCACGAGTTTGACCGGGTACCAATTGTAGCGGAGTTCGTCCGGTCTGTCGTCGAAGGAGATGGGTTGGACATCTCCAGTTTTAACCATTTGGCGAAGTCCGGCGAGAAAAATGCCGAAGGTGTCTTTTTCGACCATGCTGCGAATTTTCGCCCGCGTCAGTTTTTTGCAGGCGTCAATGGTGAACTTGAGGACTGATGTAGGAATGTTCAGTTCGTCCTCGTCGTCTGTTTTCAGCGGGTAGGTGTTTCCGCTGCTGAAGTCGAGGGCAATGGCGACGGCGAGGAAGTTTCCCCAGATTTCTGCTTCTCGGTTGTTCAACCCAAGCGACTTAAGAATGGATCGGTCTTCGTGAAGTTTTTCGTAAATCGAGCGGACTTGGGGAGCGTGTGCGATGGCCCAATAATACATTCGATTACGGAGTTCGCGTGTGGACTGAGCTTCCTGCTTTTCTTGAAAGTTTTCGATGATGACGTCGGAGGGGCACATTTGCGCATAGAGCAGGATCATGCGGGAGAGCAGAGTGGTATTGTAGCCTTTGGTGTTGCTGAAGATTTTAGGTCCGTAGACCTCAAAGGCTTTGGTAATCATGCGTTTTCCGTCTATCGGGACTTGCCGCAGGATAGGGGTTCCTTCTTTGTATCCGGAATAGACGGCGAGGATTTGCTCGTCCACTGTGTCGTTGACGACGGCCTGAGAGTGATATTTCTCAGCTTCATCGAAGGCGAGTGTGACGCCGGCTTCGTCGGTGACGTGAAACAGGGAGGAGAGGCTGGTGCTGGCAACGGGTTGGGTGTTAAAGCAGAGGCTGGTGAGGATTTGCAGTACGGTGCTTTTCCCGGATCCGGGTGTTCCGGTGATGCCGATGTATCCGGTAGCCGGGAAGACGCTGTAGCAGTAGGTGTAGATGGAATACAGGGAGAGGAAGGAGTAGATCTCTTTATCAGCAAAGAACACAAACCGCTTAATGAAGTTTTGTGTGTCAGCAAAGAGACTAAAACCGTCCGGGGCGTCATCGACTCCATGTTCGAGCCATTGGCTAACAGAGAATTTATCCCGCGGTTCAGTACTCCAGCGGAATCCGATCATGCTGGGTTCTGTGTTGTTTGGGAAGCGCAGGGAGCGAGTGTGCATTTCCGTGGATTCCGCGGCGAAGTAGTCCTGTTTTGAGGTGACTAAATAGGGGGTGTCGACAATCACGCTGAGTTTTTGTCCATTTTCGACACGCGTGCGAGTGGTGCTTCGCCAAACGGTATAATAGAGCATGCCATTTTGAAATGATTGCCCGGGTCGGATGGTAGTAAATAGGGCAGCGTTAAGCTGATCGGTTTCAGAGGCTTCTCCGCGGCTGGATTTGCTCGCTTGTTTTGCGATGCGAGTAAACTCGTTGCTGATGACGGCGCCTTGCCCCGTTTTTTTACGGATCCTGTCAATCAGGTTGCGGTTGACCAGTTCGCTGCGGTGGCTGACGATGCGGGCGAGGTCATCAATGCGGTTGGTCAGCTCGGTGGCTGAGGGGACTTCCTCGAAGGCACGTTCGGCGAGATCATTAAAGTCGAGGGCGCGGTCGATCCATTCGATAAGGTGTTTGGGTTCATGGGTTTTGAACCAGTCGCAGATGTCGCCTTTGCCATACGTGGCAAGAAAGTCTTGCGGGTAGACCAAGATTTTCAGGTTTGACAACTGAGCCATGTGCGGCAGCAGTTCAAAGATTTTATCCGCCGCGGATTTCCCGGGGATAAATTTCTGGGTTCCGTCGGCAAGGGTGGTTAGGCCGCCTTGTGACGGTTTCAATACATCGGCGTCCGGAATCCAGATCGGCGAAGATAGTTTACGCAGGATCCCTCGCTGATACGTGTTCCAGAGTTTTGCTCCGATGGCAATGGCCGGGAAGCCGTGCTGCTGGAGGAGCAGTGCGTGGGTATGCCCTTCCACGACAAAGCAGAGGTTATTGTACTCCGGCTCAAGATAGAACGGACGTTCGTCGATTTTAGCGACGTCCATTTTCATGTGCAGGAATTTCGGCGCGCTGGTATTTGCGACGGCATCGGTTTTCCGTCCTGACCAGTAGCGCACGGAGTTGTTGATCAGGTAGGGGAACACGACTCGTCCAGAAAAGAACGAATAGATTCCGACAGATCCCGCTGAGCATAGTCCGAAATAGTCGGCCGCGATGATTTCATCCGTGCGCAGTCCTGTCAGTTGTTGGATGATATTGAACGTGTTTTCGGTTGCTGGGACATAGCCCACTTTGAACCGTTTGCATGATTCCGCCGTGATTCCATACTTTTGCTGAATGGTTTGTCCGTCAATCAAAACAGAATCAAACTCTTGTTGCAGGCAATGCGCCCAATGGTCGGCGAGTTTGCCCCATACGTCGTGCAAGGACACTGGCTATGCCTCGTTGCAGATTTTCTCGGCCAGTGTTTTACGTTTAGTGTAAGTTCGGGGTTTTGGGGGAGCGTCCGCTCGTTGGGGGAAGCGGAGGATGTCGTCCTGCCGAAAACGGATGATTCCACCAATCGTCTCGTAGCCTATGGCGTCCTTGTTCCGATAGACCCACCGAACAGAAATGCCCCAGATTTCCGCCACTTCGTCCGCGGACAGATAAGTCCCCGGCGGGAAGTCGTGAATACTGAGGCGTTGCTTTTTTGGAGGATTGGTATTATTTTGCATAAACGGCAAGGTTTGCCCAGATATTCATACTGGGTGAGGTTTGTCGAAAGCAACGCGCTGGCGGCCCTCATGGTTGGCTGCCTCGGGGCCGCCGCGCGTATCTCAAGAGTTCTATTGGATTTGCATTAGGATTGGGGGCTAATGTTATATCCTTTAGTAACTCTTTTGCGCTGGAAGATACTATCTTAAAAGATAAAAGTCAAGCACGGAATGAATAGTTAGGTCAAATTGTGATTGGATTGCGTTTGCGGGCATTGCGAGAAGCGGCGGGTTTGAGCCGGGCAGAGTTGGCGCGGGGGTCTGGAGTTGATGAGCAATGGGTGGCGAAGGTTGAGACGAATAAGATTGAATCTCCCGGAATTGACAAACTCCAAGCTATTGCCGCTTATCTGCGGGTTGACCTTGCTTCTTTCTGGGAAGATGTTCCAGAAGGATCACTCGTTCCCTTGACTGTGAAATTCTCATTGCGGCCGGGCCGGAAGTTGTCTCAGGCGAAGCGGTTGCAGATCGAGCGCATATTGCGGGAAGTTGCGAAAGGACTGATTTCTGAAGAGTCGGACGCTTGACATCGGGACAATGAATTTGGCAATAAGAATGCGCGCAGAGGTGGGTCAGCCTTGTGGAGCGATAGATATTTTCAGGTGGGAAGAATACTGGGGTGTGCGGCTATGGTATGCCGATCTTCCGGAGGTGATTCGGGCGGCAGCGGATAGAACATATCGGATCATCTTGTTGTCGAAGGATATTGATGCTTCTGAGGAGCGGTTCTTATTTGCGCATGAGTTGTCTGAGATTTTGTACCCGTCGTTGAATGGATACCACGGTCGCTTCTATAACGAGTTCGCCGGTCATTTGGTGGCGCCTCCACCAGTGCTTTATGAGCTTTGGATGAATCAATGGACAGTGGGTGAGCTTGCGAACGAGTTTGGTGTAACCATTAGTGTTGTCTTGTACCAACTTAGACTTATGGCTCCGGTTTATGGCTTCACTTTATGAGCGACAATTCAAAGCGGGGGGGAGTGTCTGGTATTTGCGGGTTAAGCTTCCGACTGGGCGGTGGTATGCTTGGAATTCGGGGATTCCGTCACGAAGTGCGACTGGGGAATTGATTAATGATCAGAAGGCGCGGAAAGATCTGCTGAAGATTCAGGGGTTGATCGATGCAGGGATTGATCCGTTTGCGGAGACAGGCGATGGCATAGAGGTGAGGAGTGCGGCGGAAGAGTACTTGCGGGAGCGGTCGATGTTTTGGGGTCAGCGGACCCTGCCGTTGCATGAGAATACATTGCGGATGGTTTGTGCGGCTGTGGGGGAAGTGTCGATAGCAGCGCTGACTGATGCGCATTGGAAATTGATTGAGACTGGATTTCGGCGCGGGGTGTCCGTTCATACGTTAAACATCGACATCCGGAACTTGCGTGCGTTTTTGCGTTGGGCGAAGACGAGATATGGACTGGATGGTTGGAAAATTCCGGTCATTTCTGAATACCATGTAGGACAGTCTTCTCATAGGGATTTTTTTGACCCGGAAGAATCCGAGAGGTTGGTATACGCGGCGACGGGAATCAAAGTAAACGGGAGTTGTTTTGGGTCTTATGTTGCGTTTCTCTTGTTGACTGGGTTGCGTAAGCGCGAGGCGTTGGCGTTACGCTGGGAGCACATCAGCAAGTCAAGCAAGATGATCTTGCTTTCTCGTACAAAATCTGGACGTGCGGAAATGTTTCCAATACTCGAAGAGGTGGGGGTTGTGCTGGATCGGATAGGAGGAGGGGTTAGGCGTGGTCAGTTGTGGGAGATGTCGATGTGGTCAGGCCATATTGATGTTTGTTGGGCGCGGGCGGTGCGGACCGCGGGGGTTAGATGGTTGAAGCTCCATAACTGTCGGGATTCGTTTGCCGTAAATCATTTGCTTGAGGGGATGCCGCTGGCCGTGGTGAGCAGGTTGCTGCGGCACGGGGATATTTCCACGACAATGAGGAATTACGCCGGGTTTTCATTGGAGGATATTTCGGCGATCATGCGAGGAGGAGGCCCTGTGCAGTCGCCGGGGTCTTATGTTACTGCTGTGTTACGTGGCTTAGGTAGATAGTTGATTTATATTTGATTATGTCAGCTTCCCAAGCTGGAGGTTGCGGGTTCGAGTCCCGTCATCCGCTCAAATAAAAACAACAGCCCGTGCTGTTGTTTTCTTGTCTTGAACAGTAGGACGTGATGACCCCGAAGCCTTGCCCTCTCTGCGCACTCCCATTGCCCGCTCCGCATTTGTCATTAAACGGTCGCCGCACCGCGCGCTGCCGCCAATGCGATCTCATCTCGGTCCACGAATCAGACTGGCTTACCCCTGAGCAGGAGCGTGAACGTTACCTGCTTCACCGGAATTCACGAGAGAACGCCGACTACATCGCATTTCTGAATACGCTCGTTACCGCAGTCGCAGAACACGTGACTCCTCCTGCCGCAATTCTCGACTTCGGAAGCGGACCCGAACCCGTCTTGGCGGAACTGCTGCGAGCACGCGGCTACGACGCAGCGCTGTTCGATCCGCTCTTCGCACCACACGAAAGTGTGTTGGGCGAGCAATATGACGCAGTAGTTTGTTGCGAGACTGCCGAACACTTCAGGACGCCGGCTTCAGAGTGGCAAACCATGTGTGATGCCACGCGACGGGATGGGTTTCTGATAGTCAAAACTCTCTTCCATGACGACTCCACCGACATTGAGAACTGGTGGTATGTCCGCGATCCGACGCACGTTTGTTTCTATTCGGAGCGCACACTGGCTTGGACCGCCAATCGGTTTGGATTGCGATTAGTGTCTACAGACGCACGCCACGGCATCTTAAAAAAGCAAACGGGACTCAATTGAGTCCCGTTCTGAAACCGGCATACGGCAGTATCTAAATCGCCGCCGTCATTTTCTTCAACCAGGTTGCAGCTTTCCCCTTTACTTTTGGCAGCAGCACCCGCCTGACTGTAGCGTGATAGCTGTTAAGATACGCGCGCTCCTGTTCCGTCAGCAGCTTCGTATCAATCAGCCTCCGGTCAATCGGACACAAAGTCAGATTGCCGAACCGGTAGAACCCTGGAAGCTCCGGATCCTCATACACGAAAACGAGATTTTCAATCCGGATTCCGTACTCACCCGCAAGATAGTATCCCGGTTCATTCGACAACACCATGCCGGGTTGCAGAGGCTCATTGGGGAATCGCGGCGCGATGGATGCGGGACCCTCATGCACGCACAGGTAGTGGCCGACGCCGTGCCCCGTGCCGTGAATGTAATCCAATCCGGCCTGCCACAGCGATCTCTTCGCCAGCACTTCAAGTTGCGGACCGCGAACTCCAGCGGGAAACGCAGTCGTTGCAATCGCAATGTGACCTTTCAGCACTCGTGTGAAGTGTTCTTTCTGCTTACGCGTCGGACTGCCGCAGCATACTGTGCGCGTAATGTCGGTCGTTCCATCGGGATATTGTCCGCCGGAATCAATCACCATCAGCCCGCGCGGCTTCACTTGCCGGTTCGTCTCAGTCACCGCACGGTAGTGGATAACCGCGCCGTTGCCCGCATAGCCGATGATCGGCGAAAAACTTGGCCCGCGATAGAGTTTGGATGCTGTCCGCGCCCGTTCGAGTTCTACTTCCAATGACAACTCGCTCATCGGAATCTTGCCCATGTTCTCGTCAAGCCAACTCAGGAATTTGACCATCGCCACGCCGTCGCGCACGTGGGCGGACTGCATGCCGCGAATCTGATGCGGAGTCTTGCAGGCTTTCAGCAGAGTAATCGGCGACCGTTCGGTCAGCAATCTGGCCTTTCCGACCAATGAAAAAATCCATTGACTGGCCGTGCCTGAATGTACCCAAACCTTGCCGCGCGATTTGCTGAGCTTCTTGACCGCTTCGCCGAATGCGTCATAGCGATGCACGCGGACAAACTTCCCAAGATGTTTACGGACCTTGGGAGTCACTTTTCGCAAGTCCACATAAAGATGCGCCGTGTCTTCTTTGACAATCGCGTAGGAGACAAACACGGGATTGTAGTCAACGTCCGTTCCCCGCAGATTGAACAGCCAGGCAATCGCGTCAAGCTCCGTGATGATGTGCGAACTTGCCCCGCGTAGCTTCATCTCTTTTCTTACCCGCAACAACTTTGCGGAAACGCTTTCCCCCGCGTAGGCAAGCTCATGAACGGCAAGAGCTCTGTGCGGAATCTCCGGGCGGCCTTGCCAAACCTCATCCACGATGTTTCGCGACATCGCCACGAGCGTCAGCCCCAACGCAGTAAACTCTTCACGCAACTGATTGAAACGCTCATGCGTGATCACTTGCGAGTCTACACCTATCCGCGCACCTTTCGAAAGCTGTGCGTGAAGCCAGCCGGTAAGGGTCGGAGTGCCGCGTAATCCGATCTTCTGAATCTTTATGCCAGTTCCGGCGAGTTCTCGTTCGGCCTGCAAGAAATAGCGCGAATCCACCCAGAGTGCAGTCGCGGAAGACGTGATGCAAGCCTCACCCATCGAGCCGGTGAATCCCGAGACGAATTCTCTGCGTTTCCAGTGATCGGGGACGTATTCACTTCCGTGCGGATCAGCGTTAGGTACTAACAACGCGTCGATGCCGGCCAATTTCATCCGACCTTGGATGTTCTGTAATCTTTTCTTGACGTTCATTTCGTAACCTCCTTCAGTCAAGTTACAGCTAAACTCCTGAATTATCAAGCGAACAGTAATTGAACATACGAACACTTCACTGACTTCCCGCTGACTCGTGGCGCACGCTTTGCGCCAGAATAGGGAGTTTGCGGAATTCGTTGGGAATCGTTACACTTAAGTCTACTCAAATCACTTACTGAATTAGATTTAGATGAAGATCAGCATATTTGGCCTTGGATATGTAGGGTGCGTTTCAGCAGCCTGCTTGTGCGAATTCGGTCACGAGGTCTGGGGAATCGACGTTGACGAAAGCAAAGTCAACTTTCTCCGCGAGGGCAAAAGTCCAATCGTTGAGACTGAACTCCCTGAACTTATAGCAAAGCATCGTTCTTCCGGCAGGCTGAACGCCACAACTTCGATCGAAGAAGCGGTGCGCAATACCGAACTTGCCCTAATCTGTGTTGGCACGCCGTCCCTGCCGTCAGGTGCTTTGAACACGGAGTATGCGCGACGCGTATGCGAACAAATCGGCGCAGCGATGAAACCGTTGGATCGCCCATTCACGGTGGTTGTGCGCAGTACGCTCCTCCCCGGAACAACCCGCAAGGAGCTTCTGCCTAATCTTGAGAAACACTCGGGCAAGACTGAAGGCAACGGCTTCAGGCTCGCCTATAATCCGGAGTTCCTGCGGGAAGGCACAGCAGTTGCCGACTTCTTTGCACCGCCCAAGACGGTCGTCGGCGCGGATCACGAGGGCACTGCAAGGCTTGCCGCAGACCTTTACAAGGGGTTGCCCGGAGCCTTCCACCTGACCAAAATCGAAGAAGCGGAGCTGGTGAAATACGCGGACAACGTCTTTCACGCGGTCAAGGTTGTCTTTGGCAACGAGATTGGCGCGGTCGCCAAGTCTGTCGGAGTGGACAGTCATCGCGTCATGGAGATCTTTTGCACAGACACAAAGTTGAACCTGTCACCGTACTACTTGAAGCCGGGTTTCGCATTTGGCGGATCATGCCTGCCGAAGGACGTGCGCGCTCTGATGGCGTGCGCGAGACAGCAGAACTTGAAAACGCCCATGCTGTTCTCGTTAATGGAGTCAAATGAAGAGCACGTCAGGCGTGCGGCTAAAGCTATCATGGCCTTTGGAAAGAAAAAGCTCGGCGTGCTCGGACTGGCATTCAAAGCCGGTACAGATGATATGCGTGAAAGCCCGGTGGTGGAACTCGTCGAGACACTCTTAGGCAAGGGCTTTGACATCAAGATATACGACCGGAATGTGTCGCTTGCTCGCCTGCTCGGCGCAAACAAGCGGTTTATCGAAACAGCTATTCCGCACCTGGCGGAGTTGCTGGTGAAGTCAGCAGATGAAATCGCAACGCATTCGGAAATTGTGCTGGTCACCTATCGTGATGAAGAATTCTATCCGGTGCTGAAGAAATTGACGCGCGAGCAGGTTGTCTACGACTTGGCTCGGGTGCCCAATGAGAGCGATATTCACGCGGAGTATCATGGCGTCTGCTGGTAAGGTCCTCGTTCTGGTCGAGAACCTCTCTGTCCCGTTTGATCGCCGCGTCTGGCAGGAATCGCTTGCGCTGACCCGAGCGGGCTATCAGGTCAGCGTGATTTGTCCTCGGATGGTGGACAAAAAGCCGTTTGAGATGATTGACGGAGTTGCCATCTATCGCTATCCGATGCCCTATACCGCCAATCGCGCGATTGGCTATTTATGGGAATACTCCTGGGCGATGGTCTGGACGTTTCTCTACGCAGCATATGTCTTCTTTCGGCGTGGATTTAAAGTAGTCCATGCGTGCAATCCGCCGGACTTGTTCTTCTTAGTGACCTTGCCATTCAAGCTGTTCGGAGTCAAATTTGTCTTTGATCAGCACGACCTCAGTCCTGAGACGTTTGAGTCGAAGTATCCCAACAAGGGAGGTTTGATCCTTAAGGCATTGCGCCTGCTTGAGCACTGGACCTACCGAACTGCGGATGTTGTCATCTCGACAAATCAATCGTATCGAAGAATCGCCATTGAGCGCGGCAAGCTGAATCCTGATCTTGTTTTTGTCGTTAGAAGCGCTCCGGACCTGCAAAAATTCAGTCCTCTCCCCGCAAATCCTGAATGGAAACGCGGCAAGAAGTATCTTGCAGCCTATCTTGGGACGATGGGCGCGCAGGATGGCCTCGATTACCTTCTTCAAAGTGCCAAGGTGATTGTGCAAGAGTGGGGAAGGAACGACATTCATTTTCTTCTGATGGGCGGAGGCGAAAACCTGTCCGTTCTGAAGAAGATGGCCGAAGAGCTCGAGCTGCAGGATTTCGTCGAGTTCACGGGACGCGTCTCGAATGAGCAAGTCAGGGAGGTCCTGTCTACTGCGGATGTCTGTCTTGCGCCGGATCCGATCAATCCGCTCAATACACACTGCACGATGAACAAAATTCTTGAGTATATGGCCATGTCTCGTCCCATCGTTTCGTACCGGCTGACAGAGTCCGAGTTTTCAGCTCAATCTGCAGCGGTCTATGCGAAGGATAATGACATCGAGGACTTTGCCCGTCAGATCGTGAACTTGCTTGAAGATATCGCTCGGCGCGAGGAGATGGGCAACTTTGGCAGCAAGAGGTTGCGCGAAGAGCTGTCGTGGGAGCATAGCACACAGGAACTACTCAGGGCCTATTCCGCGGCTTTTGGCCGGTCATAGAAGTGAAAAGGCCGCGTCGATTGACGCGGCCCAAAAGTCAGTCCGGCAATCGCGCTATTCGTTTGATTTGGGGACTCCAAATGCGACTCTGGCCAGCAATGTCATCAGTCCTCCCCCAAGCAGTGCTAAAGCGAGGGCCATCGCAATCGGACTTGGAGATAGACCCGCATTTCCCCCGATGAAAACATCGTCTCCCGCGTCATGTTTGGATAAGACCACGTACCAGTCACGCCCCTGCGCGGACTTTAGGATATAGTGCGTGCCTTTCTCATTGACGAGCGTAATGCCTTGTCCGGGCTTAAGGGCTGAGACTTCACCGGCCCTGTCGCGCGGCATCCCGACATCGGCGGCAGCTTCACCAGCCGCTTCACGGATTCGGATATTTGCGCCAAGCACTGACTCCCAGGACCGCGGGTTGCTCGCTCTACCCGAATTCGGTGCCTTTGACAGGCAGAATTCATCGACGAGCTGCGCCTCGCGCACCAGTAATCCTCCCTGACTTACATGGGATGTAGTTCTCCCCGAGATGACGCCAACCGGCCATAATGCCAGCAGAAAGAGCACAATAGTAGAGGCAATCCAGAATTTTATATAGCGATTCATACGTCCTGTCTTGAGTGGAAATCGGAACTGCTGAGGCACTAAAAGAAACGGAATTTTCAGTCTAAATCAACCATTCTTGCTGATTTACACCAGAATTCTCGCGCTTCCCCGTGCCATTGGAACAACAAAGCGATAAAAAACAAAATATAGGGAACTGGATTTGGATTTGCAAAGCATGTTGCCGAGATTCGACACACTTCGCCCATTTCGCGGAAACTTCTGTACGGGTTACTGCGTAAGAATAGGTAAGCAGATCAGGTGGGGGACACCTCCTAATGAGTCCGGCCCGTTCGTGAAATGGGCCGGACTCGACAATTTTGCAGGCAGAGTTCTGGGGCAAAGATGGCCTTGATCTTGCCGTATGAGGGTAAAGCACCGCGCATCGACGAGTCGGCTTGGCTCGCGCCAACTGCTGTCGTAACTGGGGATACAGAGATTGGACCGGAGTGCTCTTTATGGTTTGGCACAGTCGTTCGTGGTGATGTGAACTGGATTCGCATCGGAGCCAGGACGAACTTGCAGGACGGCGTGATTTGCCACGTCACCATTGCGAAAGCGCCTTTGACAATCGAAGAGCTTGTCTCGGTCGGACACGCAGCTGTGGTTCACGGATGCACCCTCAAACGGGGTTGCTTAATTGGAATTGGTGCTCGGGTGCTTGATCTCGCGGTGGTGGGTGAGCAATCACTGGTCGCAGCCGGTTCAGTGGTCTTGGAGGAGACGATCATTCCATCCGGCGAGTTGTGGGCGGGAGTGCCGGCAAGGAAGAAGCGGGATCTTAGCAGCGAAGAAAGAAGAAGTCTGCTCGACACGGCAGAACGTTACGTACAATATCGATTGAGTTATCAAGGGCAGTGGGGGGAAATTTCTCCGGACTTGCTGCCGAAAGTGTAAGGTTTTCTGATGTTTTCTACTGTCCGTCCAAAATCTCCGACTCCTCCAAACGGAATAACTGACCGTGGAGTGGTGAAATGGTTCTCGCAAAAGAAAGGCTTTGGGTTCATTGAATCGGAGGCTGGCGAAGAGATTTTTGTGCACTACTCATCAATCCGAGGACGTGGCTATCGCGTTCTCGAGCCGGGGGATCGTGTGACTTTCGAAAAGGTGCCGGGACCGAAAGGCGATCAAGCATTCCATGTTGAAGTGTTGTCCTGATTCCGTATGAAGGGGAATCGCGAGCGGGCTTCCGGCAGCGACCGGGAGCCTTTTTTGTGGGCTTGCGGTTTGCTCTTTGTCGCTGTGATAGCCCTTTTATGACCACAAAGGTTGTGAAAATGAAACGCAGCGTTGCCATATTCCTGTTGTCCACAATTGCCGCAAGTCACTGCAGTCTTGCGGCTGGCAGGTCAGAGTCGAGTCCGCTCAGGTGGAGTCAGATCGGCCGATCGGAGTGGCTGATCGAATTTACCTTGCCGGAATTTCGACTTGATAGCGTGGAGAGAGCAGGAGCACAATGGTCTACGATTACGACAACAGGACTGACCCGTCTTGCGGTTCCGGGTGAACCTGCCCTGCCGATTTTTGCAGAGTGGATCCCAGCACGGATCGAAGTCAGCGATATTGAAATTGTTGAACAGACATCGAGTGAAATTGTTTGCGCACCACCGCTTCCGGCTCCCGAGCCAATGGACCGCGCGCTGTCTCCCAATCTAACCTACGTGCCAAGTCCGGCGATCTACGAGCGTGAGTCGCAATACCCTGACGAAATGCTTACGGTCATCAATCACGGCTATCTGGGAGGGATAGAGGCATCACTTCTTAGCATTTCACCAGTAAGTTACAACTTTCTTACCAGCACGCTTACCGTGACCGAGCGGCTAACCCTGCGCTTGAGCGTCCCAGCCGGACGCAGTCTCGACCAACTCAACGTGCAGAATCGTCGCGACTTTCAGTTCTGGCAGGAGTTCTGTCCGATCCCGCGATCTGAGACGATTCCGGAGGAGATTACGCAGCCTCGGCTTTGGATCGTCACGGACTCTCCCTTTGATTCTCAATTGGATGAGTGGCGAGACTTTAAGCAATCATGTGGAATCCCGTCGGAGGTTATACTCTTCAGTGAAGTCGCGACAGACGCGCAGACTCTGCGAAGCTATTTACTTCAACGGTATGAGGGAGCCGCGGAACCTGCAGAGTTTCTGCTCATCGTGGGTGACTACAACATTATCCCTGCCTTCTATGGAGTGCATTCGAGCCTAACCGACCACCCGTATAGTATGCTGTCAGGCCAGGACTATCTGCCTGATGTCTCGGTCGGCAGAATTCCTTGCAATACGTCGTCACAATTGACGGGATGGTTGGCGCGCGCGCTTGCCTATGAACGCGATGGCGAAATCCTGTCATCCGGGACAGCTACAGTGTTTTCGAGTTCCGTTGCGCTCGACCCGCAGCACGGGCAGCAGGCCGGGGGAATTTTTGGAAGTGCTGGCCTCTCTGTGACTCAGTTGCAGCAGCCGCAAACGGGCGCACTGCCGCTACTGCTGAATGCTCTGAACACCAGTCCGCTTTGGACATTTTATATTGGACATGGGAGCGTGTCATCTTGGTCATCGGTTTCGCCGCACTTCACCACTCAAGGGATCCAGCAGATCGGTGATTCGCACGCAAGCATTGTTGTGTCGGTGGCCTGCGCGACGGCGGACTTTGACGAGCAGCAGTCGAGCATCGCCGAGCACTGGAGCCTGAATCAAGTTACAGGAGGAGCGCTATGCTATGTTGGGGCCACGGAAAGCACTGCCTTCTTCTACAGTGACACAATCGGACTGGGGACTTTGCAAGCCGTTTTCAATCAGGGCATTGAGTACCTTGGTGCAGCATTAGACTACGGGAAGCTGCGTTGTGCAACGTCATTTCCACAAGCTGCAGGCGGTTTGACAGAAGAGACCATCCAGCAATTTGTTCTGCTGGGCGACCCATCGCTGCGTCCCTACACATCGCAGCCGCGCACCATCGCCGTGAACATGCCGGAACTACTGCCCATCGGATCTACTCACATCCCGATCAATGTCACACGAGACGGTTCACCACTGTCCGGAGCGGAGGTTATCTTAACTAGTGATGTGACGTTCCCGCGAGTTACCGAAACTGACGCTTCTGGTTTCGCTTTGGTCTCGCTGCCTTTCTCGACCTCCCACGAGTGGACGATTCGCATTCGCGGGCAAAACTCGATTCCCGTTAGACGTCAAGTTACTGTCGCTCCGATTGCGGGCCCGCTGATCCAGATTCTGGATGTTGAGCTGACAGAAACAAGGGGGGACCAGGACGGTCACGCAGATCGTGGCGAAAGCGGGGTACTGCGGATCATGTTGCGCAACGCAGGCACAATGACGGCAGGGAGCGGAGTGCTCCGCTTGCAGATATCGGGAACCGGGTTGGCTATCACTCCGCAGACACTACAAGTCCCCTCAATGCCATCCCAAAGCGAAGATTGGTTGGATGCAACAGCAACTTACTCGATAGGTTCTTTAGTGCCGGATCGAAGCGTGGTCAGCATTCAGGCGTGGTTTGAGCGAGATGGGGAGTCACAGTTTGCAGGAAGCCGAACGATCGTGCTTCAGGCACCGGCCGTCGAGCTTGTCAGTCAAGCTTTAGTGGAAGTGGAGGGAGACGGCGACAGGGAGCCGGAGGGCGGCGAGATGCTTGGTCTGGAACTGATAATCAGGAATCGCGGGGGAGAGTCACTGCGCGGCATAGCAGTAGATTGTTTTCCTTCACACGATTATCTTCATATCGAAGAAACGCGCTGGTCACGAGACTCGCTGATGGAGTCTGAAACAGACACGGTGACATTTTTGTTCCGGTGCGACTCGTTAACGCCGCGTGGATATCCTTTCGAGTACAACGCCACGTTGACCAGCTTGAACGGTGACACAACTTTATTCTGGGGCAGGCATCGCATCGGACAGGTGCCCGTCTTACTGTACGTTTTGGATAGCTATCCCCAGCAACTTCCGGGATTAATTGCTGCACTAAACGTACTGCGCATCGAGTACGAGACTTGCCAGCAACTTCCACCCGATTTGAGCAAGTACAAATCGATATGGATCTTCTGCGGCGTGCATCCCAACGAACAGTCGCTCTCAAATCAAGCGGCGCAACGCCTCGCAAGCTATCTCGATGACGGTGGAAGCTGTTATTGGGAGGGTGGCGATGTTTGGGCCTTCGACAGTCCGACTGTGCTGCATCCCTATTTCGGAATAAATGGACTTTCCGACGGTGTGGGTGATGCCGGTCCGTTAAGCGGCGTTAGAGGTCGCTTCACGGAAGGCATGTCATTCACGTACTCAGGCGAGAATAGCTACATTGATCGAATTGAACCCATAGGCTCCGCAATCGAAGTTCTGCGCAACAGCAGAGACAACGCGAATTACACAGTATGCGTTGCTAACTCAAGTGCAAACTATCGGACGGTTGGGTGTTCTGTAGAATTGGGCGCATTGAATGATCTTGAAGCGCCGTCGACGCGTGTCCATTTGGTGCGAGAAATTCTGCTGTGGTTGGGCATTTCAGTTCTGCATGATATTCACCCTCCGGTCATCACTCACGTACCAGTAACGGAATGGCGCAACCCGCGCACGCCTATTCCAATTCTGGCCGATGTTCAGGACGAAAGCGAAATCGACTTCGTGGCGTGTGACTATCGAGTGAATGGCGGCAGCCCAGTGAGTATCGTGCTCCAGAGGATTCAGGAGGGGTATTTCGTCGAGCTTCCCGCGCAGACCCATGGCACGAGAGTGAGATATCGACTGCGTGCAGCGGATCAGTCAGAACCGCAGAACACGGTCGTTACAGACGAGTATGAATTGTTGGTCAGCAATTGGTCGGATCGCGTTCGGTTCGTTGTTTCAGAATACGAAACTCTTCCAGCAATGCGAAGGCGCGGCTCAACCGGACTCATCACACTTGTTCCAAATGAAGAACAGAATACGTCGGTAGTCCTGATGAACAACCGTCGTGGCAACGTCTCGTCCTACGTGACAGAGTCCCTTGACCTGACGGCGTTTTCCATGCCGGAGATTTCACTGTGCAGTCGTATCGCGGGGGAGAACTCGCGTGAGGCCGTAATTGCACGGATACTGGCGAGCACAGACGGCGGGCTGACTTTCCCGCATTTGATTTGGCGGCAAGGTCCGGTTAATGGATCAGAGCTTGAGAACATTCGAGAATCGAACCTCACAGCATTATCGGGCCAAGCAAACGTTGTTCTGAAGTTCCTGTACTATGGCGACCGCTTCTGGGAATTATCTCGGATTGAGTTCAAGGAAGCAGCCTTTGAAAGTTCTCCCGTCAGTCAACTTGTGGTTGTGCCGGGTGAGAACATCACGCTAATGTGGCAACCAGCGAAGTACGACTCTGTCGAGTACAAAGTGTATGCATCAAGTACTGCCGGTGGTCCCTATGCACTGATAGCGACGACCGGAGATACAACATTTGAGGACAAGAACTGGCGTGATTTTGACCAGAGATTCTACCGGGTTGAGTCTGGGAAGAGGTCTTCGGAGACTGGCGGTTGTCTTCCCGCGCGCTTTTCCACTGCAGGAAAGGTCGCTCGGTCGTTTGAACGACGACGATAGAGCAGAACAGAATTCGCGATGCAGAGGCCCCTCGGGGCCTCTGTGCGTTTGTCACCAACAGAAGCTCCTTGAATTTCTTCTGTAAGAGTCGTAGATTTTGCTTAATATTGCTTTGATTCAATGATTTATAAAGTATTTATAATTCTTATCTTAGCCATCACAGCGGGTGCTGAAGAGTGGCATGACCGCTTTGTAGACCCTGATCTAAGTCGAGACTTACTCCGACGCAACTGTAGATTGCCTCGGTTCCGTGCGCTGGATGATTCGCTGCACTTCTATGACGTACAGAAGATTTGGTCGGAACTATCTGTCAATTTGGACAGCAGCAAAATTGAGGGCTCAGCACGGATCGCGTTGACTTCGACTGCGAATGGACTGAGCACGATTGATCTTCGATTAGTTGAAAGTCTTGCGATAGATTCGATTGTGAGCTCGACACACAAGGTGACGTCGTTCACACGCGTAGGGACAGATTCGCTCCAGATTTTCCTCATGCCTGCACTAAGTGTTGGTGATACAGCTGATGTGACAATCTACTATCGCGGCAGACCGTCAATCATCGATGCTTGGGGTGGGATGCGATTCGCTCAGACGAACAGTTGGCGACCTCAAATCTGCTACACGCTTGGCGACGGACTCGATTTGGAGCCTCCACCAGCGAACTATGCCTGGCTTCCCAGCTATGCGGATCTCAATGACAAAGTCCAATGGGAAATCTTGTTGAGAGTTCCGGAAGACAAAGTTGGAGTGAGCGCCGGAGCTCGGCTCGACACGATGCATCATGGTGACGGAACAGTGACTTGGCACTATCGCCTTGACCAACCTGTATCAACTTATCTGCTTTTTATCTCGGTATCTGACTACCTCATTATGACTCAGCGAGAGAGCGGTCCTGTAATAGAGAATTTTGTCTATCCGCTTCGCTGGGATCAGGCCCAAGTGCACTTTGAACCCGTTCCGCAGTGCGTCGACGCATTTTCGAGTGCCTTTGGGCCATATGTGTTTGACAGATTCGGATACAACATGACCAGAAATGGGGACATGGAACACGCCACATGTGTTTCGCACTACGATGCCGCCGTCGTAAACGGGCGAAACTATGATTGGCTTCTCTTTCACGAATTGGCGCACCAGTGGTGGGGTAACTGGGTGACGATTGCCGATTGGCGCGACTTATGGCTGAACGAGGGGTTCGCAACTTATTGCGAAGCGCTCGGAATGGAATGGGTGCGCGGCGAGAATGACTTCAGAAGTTACGTTCGCAATGACTTGCAGCCCGCAGCTCGCAACGCAGGTTCAGGTTCCACAATATACGACCCGAGCTACTATTGGGGGAGCATTGTGTATGAAAAAGGTGCCTGTGTCCTGCACATGTTGCGTTGGGTCATGGGAGACACACTGTTTTTCACGGCCCTGCGGGCCTATGGGCAGCAGTTTGCGTTTGCGAATGCCACGACAGCGGACTTTCAAGCGATTTGCGAAGCACACCATGACTCGACACTGCAGTGGTTTTTCGATGAATGGGTGTTTGAAGGAACTGGGTATCCGCAGTACAGAGTGAGTCTTTGGGGTGATAACAGTCCTTTCGGTCATCACTTGCACATTGTTGATGAAAGCGCCTTTCAATTCTCAATGCCCATGGAAGTCGCCTATTACCGTCAGGGCACATTGCTTTATATGGACACCATAGATGTTGATGGGGAACTCTTGATCGAAGCGTTGCCGGGGCTCCCCGATTCTGTGGTCTTAGATCCCAATGGCTGGCTGTTGAAGACTGTTCAATACGGCATCAATCTGCCATCCAGTTCACCTGATCAATCGCCGATCGATTTCACATTGACGTCAGCATACCCCAATCCCTTCAATCCGACGATCACCGTATCGTTTGAATCTCCCATCGTCCAACCTATCGGAATGCGAGCCTTCAACATTGGTGGACAATTAGTCTACGCGCATGACGGCGTTGCGGTTCCAGGAACAAATCAAGTTTTGTGGAACGCGTCGGCGCAATCATCGGGCATCTACTTGATCAAACTCTTTACAAGCACAGAATCACAAACGGTCAAAGCCGTGTTGTTAAGATAGTCCATTTGTTATTGCGGGACGGCTCATCCGTCCCAACTTGTTTTCACACCTGGAGAAGCACCCCTTGAGTAAGTATGTTTACACGTTCGGAAACGGTCAGGCAGAAGGCCGCGCTGACATGAAGAATCTGCTTGGTGGCAAAGGCGCAAACCTTGCGGAAATGAACCACCTTGGTCTTCCAGTTCCCCCAGGATACACAATATCTACAGAAGTTTGCACGTATTACTATGCCAATGGTCGTAGCTATCCGTCCGAACTCAAAGCACAGGTTGCGGATGGTATAAAGTACATCGAGCAGTTGACCGGTACCAAGTTTGGCGACGTGAAGAATCCATTGCTAGTCTCGGTGAGAAGCGGCGCAAGAGCGTCAATGCCCGGCATGATGGATACAATCCTGAACCTGGGATTGAATGACAAGACAGTGGAAGGATTGATTGCTCGTTCCGGAGACGCACGATTCGCATACGATTCCTATCGGCGCTTTGTCGCGATGTATGGAGACGTTGTGCTTGATTTGAAGCCGCAGACAAAGGAGGAGCACGACCCGTTTGAAGATCTACTTGAAGCCAAGAAGAAGAATGCCGGTGTCAAGTACGATTCCGAGCTCAATGCTGATCAACTGAAAGAACTGGTCGCTGAGTTCAAGGATATTATTCGTAAACGTAAGGGAGTTGACTTTCCCGAAGACCCGCAGGACCAGTTGTGGGGTGCCATAGGTGCAGTATTCAATTCATGGATGAACGAGCGGGCGATAGTTTATCGGCGATTGAATAAGATTCCGGAAAGCTGGGGAACGGCGGTCAATGTACAGGCAATGGTGTTCGGAAATCTGGGGAATGACTGCGCGACGGGTGTTGCGTTCACAAGGGACCCGGCTACAGGTGAGAAGGTGTTTTACGGAGAGTTTCTGGTGAACGCTCAGGGTGAAGACGTCGTCGCGGGGACTCGGACACCGCAGCAAGTTGCATTGAAGGCATCTCAGGTGTGGGCGACAAATCATAATATCTCCGAATCCGACCGTAAAGTGAAGTATCCGTCGCTCGAGGAAGCGATGCCTGATGCCTACAAGCAACTGTTGGCGATTTCCGACTCGCTCGAAAAACACTTTAAGGATATGAACGATATCGAGTTCACCATTCAGGATCGCAAGCTATGGATGCTTCAGTGCCGAGCCGGCAAGCGCACAGGCATGGCTGCCGTTCGTATTGCAGTGGAAATGGTTGAGGAAGGACTGTTGTCGCCTGAAGAAGCTGTTCTTAGAGTGGATCCGAATGCGCTGAACCAATTGCTGCGTCCGGTGTTTGACGCAGAGAAGCTAAAGAGTGTTGCACCGATTGCGCGCGGACTCAATGCCGGACCGGGTGCGGCTGCCGGACGAGTTGTCTTTCATGCGAGTGACGCAGAGTCGTGGGCGGCAAAAGGGGAGAAGGTTATCCTTGCACGAATTGAAACTAGTCCTGAAGATATTCGTGGAATGGATGCGGCACAAGGAATCCTGACGCAGCGCGGTGGAATGACTTCGCACGCCGCGCTCGTCGCGCGCCAAATGGGCAAAGTCTGCGTTGCGGGGTGTGAGTCCATCCATATTGACTATACAAAAGGTCAATTCACAGTTGGAAGCAGTATTGTAAAGGAAGGTGACTGGATTTCTCTGAACGGCACGACAGGCGAGATCTATACCGGTGCAATAGCAACCAAGCCGTCTGAAGTTATTCAAGTCCTGCTTGACAAATCACTGGATCCCAAGGACGCTCCGACTTACCAGCTCTATGCAAAGCTGATGTCTTGGGCGGACAAGTTCCGGAGAATGCGGGTCAGGACCAACGCCGATCAACCCGATCAGTGCTTGAATGCGCTTGCCTTTGGGGCAGAAGGTATTGGATTGACGCGAACGGAGCACATGTTCTTCGAAGGTGACCGCATCGATGCAGTTCGTCAGATGATCCTTGCTCCTGATCTGGAAGGCCGGAAGAAAGCTTTAGCAATCTTGGAGCCGTATCAGCGTGAAGACTTCATAGGAATCTTTCGTGCAATGAACGGACTTCCTGTCACCATTCGTCTTCTCGACCCGCCGCTGCATGAATTCCTTCCCCATGGAGAAGCGGCCATAGCGGACTTGGCAAAGAAGATGGGTGTCAGTGCGAAAAAGATATCTGACAAGATAGAGCAGTTGCATGAGATGAATCCGATGCTGGGTCATCGCGGTTGCCGTCTCGGAATCTTGTATCCAGAAATTACCGAGATGCAAGCGCGAGCAATTTTTACTGCGGCCTGCGCCGTCAAGAAAGAAGGAGTGGATGTTCACCCTGAAGTCATGGTGCCCTTGGTCATGACTCCGGGAGAACTTAAGGCACAAGCAGAGGTTATCAATCATGCCGCAGAAGAAGTTTTCAGATCTGCAGGTGTAAAGGTGGATTATCTTGTAGGCACGATGATTGAACTACCTCGCGCCGCACTGGTTGCTGATCAAATCGCTGAAGTCGCGGAGTTCTTCAGCTTTGGCACAAACGATCTCACGCAAACATGTATGGGACTATCGCGCGATGATTCAGGACGTTTCCTGCCTTACTATGTGCAGTCACAATTGCTGCAGGCAGATCCTTTTGAAGCACTCGATCAAACCGGTGTGGGGCAGTTGGTTGAAATGGGGACTTCTCGCGGGCGGCAGACGAAGCCAAAGCTGAAGGTTGGAATCTGCGGAGAGCACGGTGGTGAACCCTCCTCCGTAATCTTCTTCGACGGTGCGGGATTAGACTACGTGTCCTGCAGCCCATTTCGCGTACCGATCGCGCGGCTTGCGGCAGCACAAGCGACTCTTCAGCATCGCAAGGGACAGTAGTAACCGCTCGAATGCTTAGCGACGATTTTTGGACCATAGCGGGGCCCGGCATGGCGCAATTGCGAGTGCTGGGCTCCCGTTTTTCGGCCACGGCATTTCCGATTGACACCGAAGATGAGCTGCATGCAACGCTTGAAAATGCTATGCGAGAACATTACGATGCAACTCATCATTGTTGGGCAATGCGGATTCGAATGGATCAGGAGATTCTTCAGCGATCAAGTGATGCCGGCGAACCAAAAGGGACGGCGGGCAAACCAATTCTCAACGAAATTGTTAACAGCAAGCTGGAGAACTGCGCAATTATCGTTACACGCTGGTTCGGCGGGACGAAACTTGGAACCGGCGGATTGGCACGTGCGTACGGGGAAACCGCGGCTCGAGCGATTCATGATGCCACACGCGTGCTTCGAAGGACGGGGGTCGTTGTCTCGATTGCTACGCCCTATGAGCTTCAATCACAAGTCTATCACATCGCGGGACGATACGGAGCAGCGGTTGAACAAGCCGCATCAGAGCAAAGTGTACGCATGCGGGTGAAGCTCCGCCGCAGTCAGATTGAGCAATTTGCCGCTGACCTTCTCGAAGAGAGCGCGGGACGATTGCTGGTTGAGGAAGAGGGAATATGGATATCCTGATTCTGGCTTTATTCGCGTTGGCGATGAGCAGTTACTTTTCGGCGCTTGAGATTTCATATACGACTTTTGATGCGATTATCGTTGGCGGCTGGAAGAAGTCAGGCAGATTCGGCAGTCGCATCGTGGAGTTCTTTGTCAACGTGCCGGAGCGGTTTCTCTTCACAACCCTTGTCGGCAACAATCTGGCGAACGTCGCGTATTCCTCGCTTATAGTAATCTGGGCGGAGCAGAATGGGATTTCGCAAGGCATGATCCTAATCGTATCACCCTTTGCGGTTATCATATTTGGCGAAGTCATCCCGAAAACGCTTGGGCTTGCGTTCGCAAACCTCATCGTTCGTTTTTCTTCGGCGTCACTGTATGTATTTTACTTCGCGTTTCTACCTTTCAGGTCTCTCATTGCTCCGCTTGAAAGAATTCTGAGACGTGGAGCAGCTAGCAGCGAGAGGGCTGCCCACGCGTACGACGTGTTATTCCGCCGGGAAATTGATGCAGTGTTAAGCCGTGCGAGCCGCGAGGGTACCGTAACACCCAAAGAATCCGAGATACTCGAAAGGTACCTTCACGCACGTGAAGTCCGAGCACGTGACATTATGACTCCAAGACCACTTCTGGTGGCGCTGCCGCAAACGGCAACGATTGCTGAAATCGTGGAGGCACTGAGTGATAGTAGGCATAGCGTCATACCGATTTATGACCAATCGATCGATGACATTGTGGGCGTCGTTCACTCACGCGACCTGCTCACACCTCGCACCAGCACCTCTGAAGTTATAAGACCTGCGGTTTTTGTGCCTGAATCGAAGTTACTGACGGAGCTGCTGGAACAATTCAAGCGCGAACGCACGCCTGCCGCCATTGTCGTGGATGAGCATGGAGGTACGGACGGGATCATCACACGTAAGGATATTTTCCGTGAACTTGTTGGTCCGCTGAGCGAAACCGACGCAGTACGAGCACAGACGATTAAGCGTGTGGCGCGCGGTCGATATCTGGTGTCCGCGCTTGCAGACCTCTCGGACATAGCAGAAGTCACAGGATGGCGCCCGCCGGATGGGGACTATGCCACGCTTTCAGGTCTCCTCTCTGAGTATCTCGGGCACATTGGGCATCCTGGTGAAGAGCTTGTAATTGATGATGTTACGATTCGGATCTTGAGATCGACAGACCGTAGAGTCGAGAGTTGCCTCTTGAAACTCGATGATCTCGATGCGAAGTCTGGCGGAAAAGTGTAGTGCTTGACATTGGCAGCCAAATCCCTATATTAATGGTTCCTTGCGGGGTGGAGCAGCCTGGTAGCTCGTTGGGCTCATAACCCAAAGGTCGTAGGTTCGAATCCTACCCCCGCTACAAAACGAACAGCCGCAGCGTAGTCTGCGGCTGTTCACGTAAACAGTAATGGAAACGGCGCGTACTTGTCAGGTATGCGCCGTTTCCATTTAGGTTCAGCATCCAAGAGATTATGGTGTGCTTGAGGAGACCACAATGTAGAAGTTCTGTGCGGCCGTTGGCACGATACCAGTATGAGTGTACGACGTGCCGGACGTTGAGGCTACGAACGTATCGTAAGGTCCATTTGAATTCGTGGCCGAGAAGATCTTGTAATACGGCGCGCCAGTCGAAGTCCAGCGCAAGATCACATCACTTCCACTGCTCTGAATTGTTATGACAGGAGCTTCGAAGTTGAAGCCGCTTACTCTAATCATGCGATTGCCAAGTCGTGCATTCTCAGTAGCAGAACTCTCGTTGTACCAAGCCTCGTCGCATTCATCGTAGTAGTACGAATTTCCGGCAGGCGCCTGCGTGTCCAGCGCAAAGGCTACTGGGCAATCACGCGGTTCGAGATTCTCCAAGACAAGATAGAAGGGACCAGCTACCGGGACGTTGCCAAACACAATATCTGTCCACGCAGCTCCGGCAGGCAAACCACCGATCGAGTTGACACTACCAGTCGTGTCAGTAGTAACTGTCGTTCCAGGCGTTCCGGCCGGGCCGTCAGCGAGCTGAACACGCACTACTACGGGACCCTTCAAGTGCGTCGGTGCGGCAGGATTAATTGCATACTGAGCAGCACACAGGTTAAACGGATAATTGCCCGGATCATAATATACGGCCCATTTGAAACCCGGTCCGTTAACCCAATTGTAGTTCTCCGCAGATCCGTCATCATACGATATCCATGGAACACATACATCACCAATATCAAAGGTCAGATGACCTGCGTCAGGTACGCGATCGCTCAGTCCTTGGGGGTCGACGGCTAAGACAAAGTACTCGTAATGGCCCGAAACTGCTGCAGGAATTATCGCCGAAAACTCATCCGGGTTGCCGGTTGGAATGAAGCTCACAGAATCATAAGCTCCGCCACCGACGAATCTATAGTAAGCGCGGAACGTATTAAGACCGGGATCGTCATCCACTAAGAAGGCAACAAAAGTAACTGAACCTGCCGCCTGATCAGCTTGCTGCTTATGAGAGACAACCGGTCTCTGACCAATCGCGAATGAAGCGTCTGACACATCCGAAACGAGGGAATTGGCGATTCCTTTGACTCGGACGCGAGCGTTGGCCGTTGCGGGGCCGGAAACCGTCCAAACAAAGGCCTCCGAAGCGGTGGGGGCAAGCAGTTCCCAGGCTCCAGCCGGGTAGTTTCTATTCAACTCCACCATAGCAGGTCCCAGCCCCGTGGAACTCCAGAAAATCTCAAATTCTTCACCGGGAACCAACAACTCTCCGCCATTTGGAGCTTGCAGCTGCACAATTGGAACGGCAATCGTGAAGTTGGCATCAGATGTATCCCCGAACTGCGGCTGAGTGACACTCGTCACACGTATTCGAGCAGCACTCGTCGCTGTCCCAAGTGCCTGCCAAGTGTAGACACCATCGTTTAAAGTATTCAGTGCGACATCTTCCCATGCGCCTGCAGGGTAACTGCGATTCAAGTGAATATTCACATTGCCTGAGATTGCCGAGGTCTGCCAGAGAATGTTGTAGCTTTGCCCAATGTAGTAGGTTTCTCCACCATTGGGGTTGTTAACCGTGACGGAAGCATTAAGTTGACCTGACGGGTCAGTCGTGTACATCACAGAGCGTCCTGCAATCAGCGAAGCTGCGCCGGGGCCATATGTGTTCCAGTAGTAATAGTCGATGCCCGTCGAATGGTCGCTATTCTGAATGCCGACTGACGCATAGTCGTTGTCATTTGTTGCGCTGTTCGGGCTAAGGTTCACAGTATTATACTGCACCTTTATCTTGCCGTCACCCGTCGCAGACGGATAGAAAGCAGGGTCATACAAAATGATCTGGAACGTCTCAACGACACTGGTCCAGAGCGTCCGTGCGCGCCATTCAACGACGTAGAAGTGCTCGACGGTGTTATGGTATACATAGACGTTCTCATTTGCGCCGGAGACCTTCAAGTCATCCCAATAGGCAGCCACCATATATGGCGGGCCGATCGGCGTTCCCATTCGATAATTCCGGAAGTCTATCATCGTTGGATAGTTTCCAAAGGCAATCCACCCGTTTGAACAGATTGTTACGGTGTCGAATGACTGGCCATAGAAAGTGAAACTGAAGGGAATCCGTCTCACTTGCGTGTCATCATCATCCTCAGCAACGTCCGACATATTGAGGGAAGTACCGGACCCTCCGAATGCCGGCGCAATCTCAACCCACGAATACATGGAGGCGACACCAGGCTGAGCTTCCGTGTTATCAAAAGCATAGTACCCGTACGCATCCGGTCCAGAAGGACTCGTTGTGGTGAAGGCGCCAATGGTTAGATTGAAGTCCGTACTGTCGCGGAATCCATTGTCATCAAAGACAACCAATTGCATCGGGGCAATATGCCCGTTAAACATTGCGCTGCTGATCAAAATCGAGAAAGTGTTACCTGCGCTACTGCCATTAGCACCTGCACTGATGTTTCCAAAAACCCCAATCGAGTCCGTGACGCTTACGCGCGGATCAAACGATCGCAGAATTCCATCTGCACCGACAAGCGCGCGCGCGCCAGAGTTCGTGATTGTGGGTGTGAATGTTCCAGACTCGTTGGGATCGAGGTTGCCACCCGGTCCACCGAAAATGAATGAAGAATAAGTAACATCCGGTGCAGCAGGAGTAAGATCAATTCGAACTTGGAAATTTCCTTGTGCGGAGGTTAGATTCAAATAGAGGGCGACCGGTTCCCCATTGAAGACGGATGAAACCTGAACACGGAAAGACGAAATTGGTCCGCCCGTTCCACCCGACGAGATATTGGGATAGGATTTCGATCCATCAACAATGGTAACGCCTGGTGCAGAACTCGTTAGAATGCCTGAAATCCCCGATACCGTGTTTGTTCCGGTATTGGTGAGGACAATGTTCAGGTCAACGGTCTCGCCCGGATTCAGAACATCGTCGTTATTCCCGAAGGTACCCCCGACGTTGTCGTCATCAATGGCAACGGATGAGAAAGCGAGATTAGCAGCCACGGTATTAACAGTAACTGAACCCAGATAAGGCAACTGATCTTCTTTGGTCACAGTGATCAGCAATGTTCCGACGGTCGGAGTTGCAATGGGGAGATTGACCTGTCCATTTGAATCAGTGTACCCGCGCGCGAACGTCTCCGTTCCTTTCAGAAGACAAACCAATGCGCCTTCGACATTCGCAGCTAACGGATTCGTGACGGTAACCGTCATATTGTTCGTTCCGCGGGCTATGTTGACCGGATGGGAAACACTTGTCGAGTTGGGTGTCTTCGTCCAGATCTTGGTGGCTGGATCTCCCATAAGATTGGCCCAGTAACAGAAGTCGGTGACAGAAGACGGCCTAAAGTTTTGATAATTCTTGTACAGCTCGATCTTGCCGGCGATATTGATGATTCCCATTTCGTGAATATCCAGCGCATAAATTCCGTACATGGCGCCGGCGTCCACGATATTGTTGTAGGGAACGTGCGTTCCCGATCCGAGCAACCCGACGCAACCAATTGCGCCACGAGGCGAAGTGTTTGTTTGTGTCGGAGGAATCAGCCACTCTTCTGAGAGCCCTTGCCCGGCAGTATTGAAATTTCCTGTGCCACAAGTCATGGAGTATACAAACGGCATTGCACCACCGACTGTTCCGCTACCTCCGACGGCGGGAGCACTTGCCAAGTCATCGTTGGTCATTTCGCTGATCCATGACATGCGATGATTGAAAACGCTAATCAAGTTATCGAGGATGTCATTGGTCTGCGCTGATGAAATGCCTGACGGAAACACTTGGACAGGAGGACAGGATTGCCCCCGCTGAAGCATGATCTGCCGTGTATACTCCTTGGTGGAGGGATTTGAAAAGACGAAGCTTGTGTGCGCGGCACAATGCGCTCGTGTGAACCAACCAGTGTCCCCGGTGTACGGGTTTGACTCGTAGTTGATAGTCTTGGTAACGAGGGCAACCAGCGTCGGAGCATCCTCTGAAGGCAAGCGTCCAACTGCAATATCCGGAACTGGGTCGGGGTTCTGGCCGCCTGATGGGTTCAATACACCAAGATAGTTGTCGTATCCCTGCGTGCTGCTGCCCGTAGGTGTGGAGAATGTTGAAGAGGCGCCCGGATCACCGATCATGCACACGAATTCAAGCCTCCCGTTTGACGCTGTATACTGACTGCTGATGTAGTCGCGTACATTAGTCGCCGTCGTCCCTGTTGTTCCAAGTGTGACGTAGGAGGCATCAAGTCCCTTGCGGCGATGCCAATCGACCAAGCGTTGTGCCTCAGTCGTGTTCGTCGCGTTATTGGGGCAGATGACCAGATACTTTCCGGGCAAAACAGGCAATTCGTCCAGACTGCTTCCCGGGAAGTTCTCGAACCGAGAATAGAGCTTTTTGAAACTGGGAGAGATGTACTCGGGAGTAACCACAATCTCATTCTCTCCGATACCACCGATATCCTCGACCACTACTTCGATGTTATCATAGACTCGTAGCTCTCGTCTAACGGGGTTGTACTGCACCGGTGCAACCGTAAGAGCAACAAATCGAACATCCCGAAGCGTCGCTGGCGTCGAAACCACCGCAATCTGCTCCGGGTACCAGGCATCCTGACTATATATCGCCGCATCGTAGGCAAAAGCCATGTCGTCAAGGTGGATAGCCAATTCTTCACCTTCGTACGGCTGCTTCGGCGACACGTCCACATTTGGAACAAGAGTGAATGAACTCGATGACACGTTCACTCTGACATTGCCAGTAGGACTAATCATAAGAAGCTTGCTAACCCGGGGAAGCTCGGGCTCTCCTTGTTCGACAGTTGTGCCTTCACCAGCCATAGTCACGTGGGTAAATGGCTGCCCGTCGAATTCCACTTGTTGGTACAAGAGTGCAGGGTCGAAGAACCGGACGTGAACTGAAGCCGGATTCGGGCTTATCAGCTCAAATGGCATCTGCGTTACAGCAGCCGGTCCCGAAAACTCCCAGAAATTGGCCGGTGTTTGGGGCAAGCCGGCCCCATTGCCGCTGGATTGGGAGGCTTGGGACATTGAAAACATCGAAAGCATCCCGCAGATGCAGAGCACGAAGAAAATACCGGGGCGAATGTTCATAAACATCTGACCGCTCTTTCTCTCACTTGATTCAACATAATTACGACGAACATTAAATTTAACACAATCTTGCCGCTAGTGCAACGATGTTGCACCGCGAATCCTATTTCGCACTTGAATAGAAGTGTAGTAAAAACAAGATATTTAAACAGAATGCGCGAATAGTGTGAAGTTCTTTACGCACACACCTCGGATTATGTAACAATTTGCACGCCAAGGGAAGCGGGCAAAAAAACAGGGCTCGCGAGAGTCGCCAGCCCTATTGCGGGATTTGAAACCCAATACTACGGACCAGACCACCCCACCACGTAATAGAACATCTGTGGTGCGGTTGCACCGCCCGGAATCGTGAAAGAAGTGTCCGTTGTCTCACCTTCAAGAGTCATAAACGGTTGAGTTGGCGTGTTGCTGCTGAAGATGCGGTAGGCTGTGTTTTCGTCATCTGCCCACCGTAGAACGACATCCTGGCCACTAATTGCAATGGTCAAACCGGCCGGCACGAACTGACCACTTGCACTTCCGATACCATAGATCGATACGTCATCCAGATACCAACCTTCACGTGTGGTTCCCGCATCCGACGCAAACCGCCAACGAAGTCTGATGTCACTTTCCGCATAGGCAGACAGATCAAACTGTTCGCGAGTCCAGGCGTCAATCGTGCCTGAATAGCAGTCTTGTCCTGCCACGGGTCCAGAATATGGATTGCCGCTGCCCGCCGTGTAGCGCGTTGTTTTCGGATAGCCTTCGTTCGGTTGTATGGTTGCGAAAGGACCCCCATCCGCGGAAATCTCCAGCCAGCCTCCGTCGTATGCAGAGTCGGGGTACTGGTTAGACAACTCGCCCTCAATCTGATGCCAGAACTCGAGGACGGCATTCGCTGGCAGATTGGTTATTAGTGGCGACGTCAATTGCGCATCAAGCAAGTTTGAATAGGTTCCAGTTCCAGTAGCACCGCACTTGTATGAGTTTGCGCCACTTAAGGAACGTTCAGTGCTAATGTGCCATTGATCAAGCCATCCTGCTGGAGACGAATGGATCCATCCCGGCGCACCTGTGTCAAAAGCCTCATGCAATACAACTACAATTGAGGCAATGGTGAAATCTCCCGCGCTCGTTGCAGAGGAGTCCGGGGTGTTAACAGAAGTTACACGAATTCTGCAGGTTGAAGAGGAGGGACCAGTGACCACATATGTGTGCTGGCCGTCGTTAAGCGTGTTCAGGGCGATCGGTGACCACGGACCTCCCAATCCACCACGCGAAAGCTCAATATTTACGTTTCCAATCACTGAGCCAGGCGACCAGACAACCGTCACAGAGGAGTCCTGAAGCCACATCTCGCCGCCATTGGGCGAAAGCAGCGCGAAACGTGGGTCTATCGCGCCAGTCAGGTCCGTTGTGAACATTATGGCGCGCCCATCAGCAAGCGGTGTGGAGCCGGGCGTTGCGACATTCCAGTAAGTGATTTCCAGTCCCACAGTATGATTATGGTTCTGAATGCCTACGGTTGCCCAGTCATTATCAAAAGAAATTGAATTCGGACTCGGATTGACGTCCAAATACTGAACAAGGATTTTGCCGTCACCAGTGGGACTGGGGTACGCGAGCGGGTCGTACAAGATAATCTGAAAGGTTTGATTTGCCGCGACCCACGTGCAACGCGTAATCCACTCAATGATAAATCTGCCATTCGTGGCATCGTTTTGGACATAGACGCCACCATTGGCCACACCGGTAACGATCAAGTCGTCCCAATAAGCCGCAACCATAGATGGAGGTCCAAGCGGCGAGCCCATGTGGAAGTTTCGATAATCAATCTGATTTGAGCTGCCGAAAGATATCCAGCCGTTTGAGCAAATCGTGACGGTATCATACTGCTGACCATAAAACTGGAATGTGAAGGGGAGGACTCTAACCGTAATGTCGTCCTGATCTTCACCACCGTCAGTAAAACCAAGCGACTGACCCGAACCACCGAGGCTCGGCGCAATCTCGATCCACTCAAACTGCGGGTTTGCACCTGCCGGCTGCGTGTCGGAATTCTCATACGCGAGATAGCCATACGAATCCGGACCAGTCGGGCTGGTCGCAGAGGAAGTCCCTACCGGAAGAAGGAAGTTGGTTGAATCTACGACTCCATTTCCGTCCGCAACGACAAGCTGCATGCTTGCCTGATAGCCGCCCGGAGTGGCAGCAAGCGCACTAATGCCGAATGGATTAACAACATTTGTCGATGTGCCACCCGGATTCACGTTTCCAAATGAGCCGACAGAATCGAAGACTGAGACGTAGCTGTTCAATGAGCGCAAGATTGAATTCGCTGCAACGAAGCTGCGTGAACCGTCATTCTGCATGGTCACGATTAGGTCTCCGCTGTCTCCCGGGTCAAACTGGCTGTTGCCGTCCGAAAAAACGCTGGATACGTAGGCGACACTTGCTGCGGAGGGAACCAAGTCAACTCGGACAGTCTGTGATCCAGCTGAAGAAGTGGTGGACAAGAAGAATGTCACTGGTTCGCCGTCAAACACGGCACCGACATTCACTCTGAAAGGCGTTGTAGGACCGGATGTCGCTCCAACATTAAGATTCGGGTAAGGCTGCACGCCATTGACTACGCTGACACCAGGGCTGGCACTGACAAGAGTGCCGGTGATGCCGGTTACGGTCTGCGAAGTGCCCGTGTTCTGCAGTACAATGCTCAAGTCAACAATCTCGCCCGGATTCAAAATGTCATTGTTGTCGCCAACCGTACCACCTACGTTGTCATCATCAATCGATATGCTACTATAAGATAAGGAGGCCGCGACATTAATCACGCTGATTGCGCCAACAAATGCCTTCAAGTCCTTTCCTGAGACAACGATGTCTAATGTTCCTGTCGTTGGAAGACTGACGGGCAAATTAATCTGCCCGTTCGCATCCGTGTAGCCACGAGAAAAGGTCTCAGTTCCCTTGGTCAGGCCGACCAGAGCGTCTACGACAGGATTGCCACCCGACGTAACGGTGACACTTACGTTGTTTGTTCCGCGCGTGACATTGATCGGATGTGAAACGCTAAGAGATCGAGGGACGGAGAGATAGATAGGCACTCCTGGATCGCCCTGCAGATTGCACCATGCGGCAAAATTGCTGACGTCCGAAGGAAAGACCGCATTGTAGTTTCGATACAATTCGAGCTTGGCCCCCACCACTGCCATACCGGTCTCCCGGATGTCGTAGGCGAAGATAGTCTGCATACCCCCGCCGTCAAGAATGTTGTTGAATCGCGTATGCGTGCCAGCCCCGGACATTCCTACACATCCTATTGCTTTATCGGAACGCACAAATGCTTCATTCAACGAAGATCCTTGACTAAAGGACCCCGTTGCACAGGTTACAACCCACACATAAGGCAACTGGTCTCCAACGTTGACGCCGCTTAACTGCGTGTCGCTAAACTCGCCAATCCACGACAATCGATCATTAAACAATGTGACTCCAGCGTTCAGACGCGATTCGAGAATCGGCGTGCTCATGGCGCCGGAAAAGACATCAAAGTGCACTGTCGGAACGCCGTGTTGCAACATTATCTGTCGCATGTATTGCTTCGTCGATGGGTTAGAAGGAACCTGACTGGTGTGCGCTGCACACCAAGTTCTTTCATACCACCCTGTCTGCGCCATATATGGATTTGCTTCATAGTCAATAATCGAACTGATCATGATGCCCAGGTCACCGCTACTCGTGGCCGGAATCCTGCCCACAGACAAATCAGGGACGGGATCCGGATTGCCACCGCTCATGGTGGCAAACGTATTGTCGAGTGCGGTACCTGTTGCAATCTGATAAGGAGCAGTCGCATTGGGATCCCCAACGAGAGTGACTGCCTCAAGTGTGCCGTTGCTGCTATTGTACTCGTTGACGATGTAATTGCGAATGCTTGTCGCAGTTGTCCCCGTTTGCGTGGTAGTGGCGATGTAGGCATCAATGCCCCGCTTTCGCCGCCAGTTTACAAGATTGGTAACTGAACTGACAACGGTTGCATTAGGATCACAGATGTAGAGGTGCTTGCCGGGCATAACAGGCAGTTCATCAAGATAGCTGCCCTCGAAATTCGGGAAGGTGCGGTAAAGTTCCTTGAATGCAGGTGAAATCGATGTAGGCGTATGCGTAATCTCGTTTGCTCCTGTACCACCGGCATTAAGAATTGCCACATCGACTCTGTCAAAAGTTCTGACCTCGCCCGTGAGAGGATTCACTTGCACGGGATATACCGTCAATACGACGAAACGCACATCGCGAAAAGTTGCAGGATCACTGATGTGCACGATCTCTTGTGGATACCAATCATCCCGTTCGTAGTACTCAGGTAGGAACAGCTCGGAAGCACCGTCCAGTACGCGTTCTCCCTCTTGCAGAGGTACATGCGGCGACGGAAGATTCGGAAGGTTGCCCGTCACATAATGTGAGTCAACAACTACAGCATCAAAATTCCCTCGATTGCTAACCATTACAAGCCGCACAATTCTTGGCACTTCCGGGGCGCCAGGAATTTCTTCAACACCTTCACCGTTCATACGAATCGCGGAGTACAGATTCCCCTCAACTTCATCTTCTTGGAAACGAATTACCGGCGGGACGAATGACAGTCGGACCACTTGTGCATCAGATTGGAGGACAGTAACTTCAGCGGATTCAACATCTTGTGGGCCTGAATAGCGACTCGGAATGGAAGGCAGCGGGACCACTGTTGTCCGAGTTGAGTTCAAAGCTGCGGCCCCCGCGGAAACGACAAAGATGAGAATCAAAAGTGGCATTAGCGAGTGCCTAACCTTCATGACAGTCTCCTTAACCCTCGAATATACATAAGTTGTGCAATTCATTACGCACTTCAACAAGTGACTAATATAGTTCCTCTTTTCGCGGAACGCAAGGAAAATGGGCTGGCAATCAAAGTCAGCCTCAAAAACGGAACATGGTGAACAGTCATCAGCAGACATGAGCCATGAGATTATCCTTGCCTTTGCATGGATCAGGGGTGAAAGCAAAGGGTATCAGATTTGCACTTAATAGAGGCACGACTCGGGTCGATTACGTTTACTGCAATTCAGGATTTTAACCTCAAGGTTTCACTTGAAAGATCAAGTCACGCCAACCAATAACGATTCTTTTGGCCCTTCCGACACTCCCAAAGTTGTGATTGCAGAAAGCACGCTGCTGGCTGAAGTGGAAGCATTGAGAGATCGGCTTGCCGAGCTTGAAGATCTTGAGGTGCAGCGCCTTACAGAAGAACAAGAGAGGTTTGACTCTCTCAACGTTCTGGATGAATATGCACAACAGCTGGAGGAGAGTAGGGATAAGCTTGCCCGCCTATTGCAGGCCGGGGTCGCAATCGAAGAAGCGCGGACAACTCATCAGATTCTCCAGAATGTAGCCAATGCTGTTGGGGCGGCAGGCTGGGCTTCGGCCGTAGTCTACTTGTTTGAGGATTTTGAGATCATTGAAGCGGCATACAACGGCGTATGCGACGAGGATCGCCAGGAGTTAGAGCGCAATCGGCGCCCAGCAAGCGAACGTGCTCGGATGTACTCACAGGACTACGATGAGTTCAGAGTCAGTCGCTCTTATTTTGTTCCGGCAGAACGGCTTCATGAGGTTATCCAGAGTCAATACATCGTGCCTGGGCGCCGCGAGGTTATGCCCGGAGATGACTGGGATCCACTTGATCTGGCTTATGTCCCCATGTACTCGAGCACTGGGAAAGTGATCGGGTCGATCAACTGTGATGATCCAGTGAACGGCAAACGGCCAAATGCAGAAGTATTTCAATATCTTGAAATATTCGCCGATCTTGCTGCACGAAAAATCGAAACAGTCCGTCTGCTCAATCGGCAGGCGGAAATTGAGGCCAAGCTGCGAGCGAGCGAGAAACTTTACCGGACAGTGTTTGACAGATCTGCGGATAGTTTCATTCTGATGGATGACCTGTTTCGCGAATGCAACGAGGCAACGCTTCGGACCTTTGGATGCGAAAGGGACGACATTGTCGGCCACTCTCCGCTTGAGTTCTCGCCAAAATTCCAACGCAATGGAGAACGTTCCGACAAGCTCGCAAGTGAATACATAGCGAGTGCTCGCGATGGTTTCCCTCAGAGCTTTGAGTGGCTCCACCTGCGCAAGGATGGTACAGAACTGGATTGCGAAGTCTCCCTTGGCGCGATTGATGTGGGCGACAGGCCAATGATTATGGCGATTGTGCGCGATGTCTCAGAGCGCAAACGGGCAGCGCACGACAAGGAGACGGCCGCAATTGCATCACAGCTCTTTCTGTCTTCCCGAACGCCAGATCTCGTCTACTCGCAGCTTCCCAAAATACTCGTGTCGAGATTCGGAGTAAGTGCTGCTGCCATTGAAATCTATGATGCTGCTGCCGATGAAATGATACTCGTGGGTGAAGATGGAACAGGGCTTCCCTTGGGGTTTCGAATTCCCCTTTCCATGTCTTTCACGGGCACAGCCACGAGAACCGGTGATGCCATTGTTGATCTGCAAGTGGGCAGACGTGCAGACTTCGCGCACGCAGACCTGCGACGAATGGGTATTCAAAGTATAGCTTGTGTGCCTCTCAGAGTTCGCGATCAAGCTATTGGCGTAATCTGGCTCGGCGACGTCAGAGTACTGCCAAACATGGCACAGTTCGCAATGCCGCTGCAAGTCATTGCAAACTACCTCGCACAGGCAATAGACCGCTATCGTGCTGAAGAAGAAATGGCTGATCTGAAACACTTCTTCGAAAGTTTGCTTGATAACCTCCCTGCTCAAGTGTGCGTGTATGACAGCGCCGGCAATTATCGGTATGCAAACAGGGCGTCTACCGAAGATGACTGGTTGGCGGAGTGGATGATTGGCCGTAATGACGGCGAAATCGCTGCGCGTCGCGGCTTGCTCGAATCCATAGGCGAACAAAGAATGTCGGCATTGGCAAAGGCAATAACGGATCGAAAACTCATTCAATTTGAAGAATCAGTACGTGACTCTAGTGATAGGGAACGCTACTTCTTGCGAATGATGAGTCCGGTTGAAGATGAACATGGTAACATTGACCACGTCATTGGCTATGGACTGGACATTACTGACACCAAGCTCTGGGAACAGGAGCAGAGGCTCCTGCTTCAACTCCCGACGGACAATCCCAACCCAGTGCTATCGTGCCACTCTGATGGCAGTATCATCTATATGAACTCTGCAGTGATGAAGCTTGCAGAGTCCGCAACAGACGGTCTGCCGGAAAGACTTCTTCCCGCGGAACATTCCGCGATAGTATCGGAGTTGATTGCAAGCAATCAAAGCGGAAAACAGTACACAGTTGACCTCGGAGCACGGCGTTTGCATTGGACTTACTGCCTTACGCAAAGCAATCAGGTCCACGTTTACGGCATCGACCTGAGCGGAGTGGAAGAATCCGCGCAGCGAGCAGATGATCATGTGACTCCTTCAAACGAGGACTACGCGAAAATATTGGGGAACGTCGTTTGGGTCATTGACAAACATGGCAGAGTGAAATGGCTAACCGCAGGAGCACAGAAGCTCACTGCGGAATCTGGCGCATCGTCAGTTGTCGAGTTGCTTGGACAGGACTTGTGGACTCGTGCGGTAAATTTGCATTTTGAAGACTCTTCTATAGTACAAGAGACGCAACGCGAGGGGCAAGCTTGGCAGTGGAGCATCCGGCTTCTGGAAAATGACCGTATACTTATCCAACTCGATGATTTAACTGAATTGCGCGGACTTCAAGACAGTCTCAGGCACGCCCAGCGGCTTGAATCAGTTGGACGATTGGCAGGCGGTGTCGCCCATGATTTTAACAATTTGTTGACCGGAATCATAGGCAATCTTGAGCTGTTCGAGAACCGTCATGGTGGAGGAGAAGAGGATATCAGTTGCATCCGCGATGCGGCGCGTGCAGCTGAACGTGCGTCCAGTCTCGTGAAACAGTTGCTGAACTACACGCGAAAGTCGGGTAGCAGGCAGCGAGCCATTGACCCGAACATCGTTTGTGAATCTGTTGTTCGAATGCTTTCGCGAACAGTTGATCGACGAATTCAGGTCCGGTCTGAGTTATCACCCGACGTTTGGCAGATTAACGCTGACCCAAACCAGCTGGAGCAGGTACTTATGAATCTCGGCGTTAATGCGGCAGACGCAGTACAGGAGAAGAGAGCGGGAATTTCCGATGCCGGCGAAGACTATGGGATTGTGATTCGAACATGCAACACAACGAGACGATTGGCCCGAGAAGGGCATGAGAATAGCCACGAAGCTGATTGCATCGCAATTTCGGTCGAGGACAACGGTTGCGGGATGTCACCGCAGATCAAAGGACGGATCTTTGATGCTTTCTTCACAACCAAGTCTGAACCGCACGGCACAGGTCTTGGCCTTGCCATCGTGTCCGAAATTGTCTGTCTGTTAGGAGGTGAAGTCGACGTAAGGTCGGAAACTGGTCAAGGGTCGGTGTTCACGATTTATCTTCCGCGGGCCGAAATCGCGAGCCAGTACAGGATTGATGTGCCTGCGAAACAGGGACTTCAAGCCGACGGAAACGAGACGATTCTACTAGTAGATGACGAGTCCGTGATCATTGAACTTGGTCGAGAAGTTCTCGAGCACCGAGGGTATCGTGTAATCACGGCATTTGACGGGTTTGATGCAATCGAGAAATTCAGAGCTCAAATTGGTGAGATTGATCTTGTCATCGTCGACCTCTGCCTACCCAAGATGGGCGGGGAGGAGTTGATCGCACGGATGCTCGCAGAACGACCGGAAATCCCCGTGATTCTCTCCAGCGGCCTCCCGGAATCGGAGAGTCGCTACAGGAACATAAACTTTGGATCCATTGCCTTCATTCAAAAGCCCTACAGGCCATCAGAGCTCTTGACAGCCGTTCGTGAAGTCCTCGATCACTCAAAACCATGAGGCGAAGCAGGTAAGCTCACTGTCGATTTAAATCATTAAAGTTATATTAAACAATACCTAATACGTCAAGACTGTTTCGCGAATGGTCTTGACTTTTTCTTGCTGTTTATATACCATTGGGGTTCGCACGGCTTGCGGGCTGCCTCGGCCTCTGGCTGTTCCTGGTGGCTGTAGCTCAGCTGGTTAGAGCATTGGATTGTGGTTCCAAGGGTCGGGGGTTCGAATCCCCTCAGCCACCCAGATTCTCTTGAACGTAGCTTCGTAATCTGGCCCCATCGTCTAATGGTTAGGACTCGAGATTTTCATTCTCGCAATGGGAGTTCGATCCTCCCTGGGGTCACCAAAAGCCCCCGTCATTGACGGGGGCTTTTGATTAAACATTTTTCATGATCGCCTACTCAAAGATGACGAGAGGCGTCAGGAGTTGAACGAACTGTTCCGCCGACAACAAGCGCCGCGCTTACAAGCGTGAGGTTCTTGATGATATATTGGCCCTCGATCGTTAGGCCCCACGGAACATGCGTGAAGCACACGTCAGGGAGTAAGACCAAAGGCAACATGGTTCCGGGCATCTGAAGCAGAAGCAGAAAGATTGAAACCCTGACCAGTGGACGGTATAGCATACAGACACCAATGGCGACTTCCCACCAACCCAAGATTGGGATGAAGACATCAGGTGGAAACCAGTAAACTGTTCGCCGCACCAAGTCGGCAGCAGGACTGACGCCAAGTGGCTTCAGCAAGCCGAACCAAATGAACACGACGGCAAGTGAATAGCGTAGCAGCCGCATACCCCACTTGGCCATCCAGCCCGCTAATCTTCGGTCGAGTTCGTTAATGAATCCAGTCATGATTTAATCGCCTTCGCAAATCGGGACTCTTGTTTATCCAATGTGGTGGACGCCGTTATTGCTTTTGCACGATTCAATGTCAACTTCTGCAACATGCCCACGTCACCATCATAGCTTCGGCGGACAAGCATTCCTGCAAGTGGCCAAAAGATAAAGTTCATTTGATCACTTTGCCATGCGTTCTGGTAGAATAACCAGCTGACATACAGAAAGGTCATTCCTTCCAGCATCCGCCCATATACGCGGTCTTGTTCGTCGTCCGATGCCCTTAAGTGCCTTCCGCGGCGATAAATGAACCAGAGTACGAGCATGAAAAGTATAAGACCACCGTATCCATACTCTGTCAACATCCACGGAATCGTCGCGGCACTGGAGGTCAACCCAAAACCTGCGAAGTACTCGGCCTTTCGATCCTTCCGATCAGATACATAGGACAAAGTTATCGACCCCGGTCCGTTGCCCAAGAGAGCAGTTTGCGGCGACGATGCGGCAAGTCTGATTGCGCTGACGAAGCGAAAAGTTCGTTCAGTGCGGCCATCAGCAGAGGGTTCAAGTTCGCGCTCAAAAACCTCGGGCAGTCGCATAACATATGTCAATGGATTTCGGCCTTCACGCCAAAAGCCGGTCTGAACGATGATATAGTCTGTGAGCACAACCATGATGACGCCAACGAGTCCCAGTAATATGGCAAGCGCTGGAGACTTGAACATGTCCCCCCTGGCCATAAAAACCACAAAGAGGGGGAGAAGCAGAAAAAAGAATTTAACCTCTCCGAGGATTACGCCGGGCAACAGCAGAAACATTGCCCAAAGAAATTGGCCTCTAAGTTTTTTCTCTTCCAGCATTCGTGCAATCATGTAGGCGTACATGACAAGAACGACAAGTGCAACTGCGGGCGACTGATTGCGGCCGAACGACCCGCTCAACTCATCTTCAGAGACCCAATTCAGGAGTTGCCATTGTGCGAGAATGATTGGCGTTTGTGCCAGCGCAATCAAGAAAAGGAATCGGATGAACTTGTGAATTCCCTTCGGCTCGGGGTGCAGTCCGGCCGCTGCCAAGAACAACAAGAGGTATCGAAAGCCGACTCGCATGCCAAGGACTGAAGTACTTGCAGGAAGACCATTTATGAGAGCAGAGAGAACTGCGAAAACCAATACCACCAGAATCAGCTTTTCTGCGGCGAAGAACTTGTGCTTGGCAGTGAAAAATGTCAGTCCGTAGCGGGTAGCGAACAGGACCAGCAGAATGTCGATGAGCCAAGTGGCTTCACGTGGGATTAATCCCCAGAACTCGGCAATCCAGTCAATTGAATAGACCAACAGGCCGAGAACGTACAGCGAAACTCGGGGGGCAACAAAGAAACCGACTGCAAACGGAACCCCTAATGCGGCAAGGTAATAGAGTTCGTTTGAAGGGTCAGATCCTTCCAGGAAGGCGAAAATTACGGCCGTATAGAGGACAGCAAGTCCTCCAAAAAGCACAGCCATAATTGTCCGGTCCAGGTTCAAGCTCAGTTCCTTAAAGAAGTTAGCAAAGTAGTAATGGCAAAGCTCATGCCGCTTTTGCACGTCCTGGGGACGACTTCCCATCTATTCAATAGAATCTGTAAATTAAGAAGTTTGGCCGCGAAAACAAGTGCTTGGCCAAATTGACTTTTAGGAGAAATATTATGACTTCCAACAAGGCCTGCTGCTGGATACTCGGTATTCTTGCCGGTGGTTTCGTCCTGACGATATTGATCTTTGCTTGGGGAGTATCCCGAGCAATGAGCGGCGCTTTTTCCGGCAGTTTTTCGCAAAGTAACCTACTCAAGAAGGACACATGGCTGCTCCTTGCCCCGACAGGCGACATAGCGGATTACCACATCGAGCCAGATTTTGCCTTCTGGTCAGACGATCGTGGGTCGTCTTTGAACGAAATGCTGAGGGCACTAAGGTCGGCCGCTCAGGACGACCAGATTTCTGGCGTAATTATTAGGCCGCAAGGATCAGTGGGATTCGCGACACTTCGGGAGTTGCGTGATGCCATTTCCGACTTCAAGTCCTCGGGAAAACCTGTCTACGCACATCTCGATTTGGCAAGCGATCGCGACTACTATCTGGCAAGCGTGGCAGACAGCATATTCCTGATGCCGGGCGGCATGAGCGGAATCAGCTTCGGTGGAATCGCATTTAACACGACTTATCTCAAGGGTACATTTGAGAAACTTGGTATCAAGTTTCACGTCCTGCATGCGGGTCGATATAAAGGAGCCCTGGAGGAATTGGCCAAGGACAGTATGTCTGCGGAGTTACGCGCGAGCTACGAGTTCGTGTTCAGCGACTTGTTCGAACGATACCTTTTGGAAACTTCCGAGAGCCGAAGTGGACTCTCATATGCTGATCTTCGACGGGAGCTGTTAGAGGGCGAGCAACTTATCCTTGGGAGTAAATACTGTCTCTCGCGCGGCTATGTCGACGCACTCGAAGAGTGGCCGGTCTTGCGGAATCGGCTGAAGGGTAGTAATGAGGAATTTGAGTCCATTTCAGCTAAATCGTACTTGCGAAAAACGCGGCACAAGTCTATGGCACTGAACCAGACCAAGGTTGCCGTTCTTCATGCAGAAGGCGAGATATCGTTCGGGAACGGCGGAGTGTTGTCCGAAGAAGGCATCACGGCAGATCGGCTCACAAAGGACCTGGAGGAGTTGGGGGACGATGAGGACGTGAAAGCGGTTGTTCTACGTGTCAATTCCCCGGGCGGTTCAGCGCTTGCATCAAAGCAGATTCTGGAGGCTGTCAAGCGTGTTAAGCAGAAGAAACCAGTTGTCGTATCAATGGGGAGGGTTGCTGCCTCGGGTGGTTATTACATCTCCGCCGCGGCTGATGAGATAGTCGCGGAACCTAACAGTCTTACAGGATCGATTGGCGTTGTGACTGCCCTGCCATCGGCAGAAGAGCTGTTCAAGAAGCTTGGCGCTCGTGTCGAAACAATTTCCTATGGACGCTGGGCGAATTTCTTCCGATTGGATAGGTCAATGACAGCAGAGCAAGAGCGAGTGCTTCGTGATCTGATTGACTCAGTCTACGATGAGTTCAAGCAAGATGTCATGGAAGGAAGGGGCCTTACGGCAGATGAACTGGACTCGGTAGCAGAGGGCAGAATTTGGACCGGAAGTCAGGCTCTCGAGCGTCGACTGGTGGATACTCTCGGCGGTGTTCAGGATGCTGTGGAAATCGCGGCTCGGCGGGCGGGTCTCACTCCTGACGACTATGGGGTTTCATACTATCCGAAGCAAAGAGATTTCTTCGAATTCGTGGCCAAGAAGCTGATGGTTAGACTCGACGAATTTGAACTTCTGGAGGATGGCCTTCGTCATCCGGAAGACCCGCGAACGCTGATCAGACTCCTAAGCAGATACTTTGACCGGGCTGAGTTCCTGCAGACTTTGCTGCCAATGGAGTTTAACTTATAGCGGGTATCAAATCGCTTACGGAAGACCCCGCCAATCGGCGGGGTCTTCTTCTGATTTCTCAAATAATTCCTACTCCGAGCCGGGTGAGCAACCGACAAAGATCTCATAAGGACCAGTGGTACCCAGTGCACCGCTAACCTCAAAGAAATAGGTACCGGATGGCAAAGTCATGGTGACGCGGCTGTCCGTTCCCACAGGCACTCCCGCGCCTGCCCCGTTGAAGTCATTGTTGACTGACAGCGGAGCTTCGCAGGTGACGGGCCACACTCTCAGCAGGGAATTCAAACCATGCTCGTAACCGCTGCGGCCGGGAGTATCATCGGCATAAACGGAAACGGTTACTTCACGGGGACCGTTCTGGACTGTAAGAGCATATACGTCGAGGTCGCCCTGCTGGTCAATCAGACCGCAATAGCCTTGCCCGCAGAATATCGTGTTGGAAAAAGCGTCACATCCCTCTGGAAACGACTCCTCATGCACTGAGTAGTCCGCGGGGCACTCAGGATCAGTGATTGGTGGAATGCAAGAGTTTCCGTGGAAAGTAACCGTAAGGCGAAAGCTCCCGTGGGCGGCTGGCGTAGCACCATCAATGCAAATGTAATAGATACCCGGATCAAAGCATCGGGCAACACCCGCCTGTAGGGTAATCGGAGCATCGCAAAGCAGCGGATTATTGTCATTAGTTGCAAACAAGACCGCGTCTGGACTGTTGCAACAGCCACCAGTCCAGATACAGAGGTATGTGTCAAAACCAGATCCACAGGTTGAGATCGTGATACTGTCGCGATACAGCACCTCCAGACGCATGAACGCATCGCGCCCATACCGACACGTAGGGAAGCTGCAGTTGTTCTGCTTGTTCGTCGTCTGGCCGTTGTTGTAATATGACCACACAACTCCGGAATCCGGGCCAGTGATCATCACACCGGGGCAAGTGTCTGACAGCTCATCGAGTGAACTTACTTCAGTTCGTCCATAATTTTCCGGATGAACCAATCGATCCAGTTCGAAGTACCTGTTGTATAACTCTGGTGGAACGTCGCGATCCGTTGCTTTGAAGTCCTCAATTTGCTGGAAAAGTACCCAAAGCTCTCTAACCTCAGGGCTTACTTGCGACGAGCTCTGTTGAGCAAGTCCGTGCACTGCGAGAAGTGCTGTAACCGCCAACAGACTAAGGACATGCTTCATGATTTCTTCCTTCGTTTCTAAGAAGGGAACGTCAAGACTTTGCCTGCCATCCCGAAATAATTGCCGGGAGAACAATCGGCGTAGCTACATCGTTCCCTAAGGTTATAAAAAACAATGATAATACAGGCAACGTCCAGTTAGGACTCGGCCTGCCACGACACTTACCATGATGACGGCAAATCCCGCTCCAACCTCAAATTGAAAAACCTCTCCACTAAACTTGACTCAGCCTCTCCAAACCGCTATCTTCCTGAAATAGATAAAGGTAGGAGTGTGGCTGGTTCTCACTCACGTGCCAACAATTGCGCAGACAGCAAGCCTATACAAAATACGGACTTCTCGAGCCAGTTGTCAAGTCCTCTGGCGTCCCCCGGGAACCATAAGAGTCATTTCATTGTTCCCTAAAACATACTTACCACACTTCAGGGTCACATTCATCAGGTGTCAAATGGTTCAGAAGCTCCTCCACGTAGCGCTACTTGCTGTATTGCTGAATTTGCAGCCACTTCTGTCTCAGCCGGCGCCCTTTGGCTTCTACGATAATGCTGAGTTTTCACCGGACTTTGAACTACTGGAGTTCAGTGAGAGTACACTTCTGTTTCGGCTGTCAATGACCAGGCTGCAGCCGACGGGAACAATTGATTTCTTTCAGAAATTACCGGGCACGTGGGCAGACTTAAATTATAATGGCCACCAGGTAATGCCGAGGTTTACTTTTTACCTTGCATTGCCAAACACGGGCAATCCGACCGTCACAGTGCTCGATTGGCAGACCATCTCACGTCCAACTATTCCGCGTGTCATTCCAGAGAATACCGGTTCTCCGGTGCGCCTTGGAGAAGTTGGCATCTTCGCGGGCGTTCGCTTAGTACCGGTTACGGTGAAGCCATTCACATATGTGAACAACCAGAGCAGTTGTCTGGTCATGTCTGAAGCCACAATTCGGATCGATATTGACGGCCAAAGCGGCCTGAACCCGCTGACATCCACAAGACTTGCATTTTCTGAAGTCTCGAGAGACGTATTCAAGTCACTTGTCGCCAATTGGGAGAGTATACCTAATATTGGGGTTACCGAACCCTCGCATATGCTGATGGTGATTCCAGAGAGTTACCTCGGCACAATGTCGGATTACATCCTCTGGAAACGGCAGATGGGCATCCGTGTGACGATCGTTCCTGCAGGAGAAATCAATTCGGACGGCACCGGCAATCTGCTGCGCAATCGCATTCAACAGGAACTTGCGAACTCATCGCCTCGCATCGATTACGTGACTTTGGTTGGGGACGAGACAGTCATCCCAATTCGGTACCGGTATACCGAAGATCCTGTCACAAGATTCAGCGACTTCTCGCTCGCGGGTCAGTTTACGAACGAGGGATACTTTTCGGAGCTTGAGGGCAATGATGTTTTTCCTGATGTATTTCTCGGGCGCTGGGTGGTCAATAGTCAGGCGGAGGCGAGGTCCATCGCTGTGCGCACGGTTCAACATGAGCGTGACACATTTTCCGCCGATTCACTTCGCTTCGAACGTGCCGCCGTTGCCGCAGACTACACCGAAATTACCCAACGTCTTACGAAGCAAAGAGCGAGGGAGATAATGCTTTCGAGTGGAATCTCCCATGTGGATACGTTATGGGGAGAACAGAACCCCGGTCCTCAACTTCTGATGGGATGGCTGACCGAAGGGTTGTCGTTTGTAAATTATCGTGGTTCTGGCTGGCAGCAGGGCTGGGCGGGAATCAGTTTCTACTACTGGTCAGTACCCCAGATATCGAACGCGGGCAAGCTCCCCATTGTCACGGGGATTGGATGCGGCGTTGGTAAATTTGATGCGCCCGAGGCCCAGTGCTTCGGAGAAGTTTGGATGCTGCACGGAACAGTGACTACACCACAGGGTGCGGCGGGCTTCATAGGTCCTTGCTGGAATACGCACACTGTCTATAATGACTGCTTGGATACTTGCTTGTACAGAGCGATGCTGGACTACGATATCAGGAACCTCATGCCCGCGCTTACTGCCGGCAAGATGTACAGTTGGGCTGTTTTCAATGAGTTCTTGGGCGAAGGTCCTGTCGAAGAGATTTGCGAAGTGATGTTTCGCCAGTATCTCGTGTTAAGTGACCCGTCGCTGCAGCTATTTACCGATACTCCGGTGCGGGCAATGATCACGATGCCGACAGCGATTCCCTCCGGCCCCTATCAAGTTCCTGTGACAGTGAATCAAGGGCCTGCAATTGAGTCGGATAGCTTAACAGTTAGCTTCAGCACGTTAACAGGCGTTGTACACTCCGGACGAGTTCCCTCGACGCCCGGTCAGTGGTACGTTCCAGTTGATTTCGACTTCGGCGAGGAAGTGACTGCTACAGTGACCGCTCCGAATGTTCTCGCCAGGCAGTATCCTGTTCAAGTTTCGCCGAGCGGACCATACTTGACACATCGGGGATTGAGTTTTTCTGATGCAGCCGGGAACGGTGACGGAAGGATTCAGCCGGGCGAAACCATAGCGATCATTGATACGATGATGAACATCGGCTCCGACGCTGCTTTTCTCGTTCATGGTGTGCTGGAAACTACGCAGCAGCAGATCACTGTTTTGTCGAGCGAATCAGACTACGGGACGGTCGGGTCCGGTGAATCGAGCGTCGGGAGTCCATCTTACAGTATTAGCGTCGCACCGGAGATTTCCGCCGCATCTACAATTGTAATGGAATTGACATATAGTGCGAATCAAGTCGCACCGCGATCGGACGATATCTTTCTGACACTCCATATGCCCAATCTCTCAGTTGGATCATTGTCAATTGCGGACGGAGGGAATGGCCTCTTGGAGCGTTATGAAGTTGCGGGCCTGTCGTTCAGAGTGACAAACTCCGGAAATGAAGTGTTGCCCGCTTCATCCCTGAATCTGGTATCGAGTAGCCCGTATCTTGAAGTTTTGGACGCAACGGCGGATCTCCCGCAGCTCTCGCCTGGTCAAAGCTACCAACTTCCGGAAAACTCGCTTCGAGTCGCGGCAGCGGGGAATAGCCCTTCGGGAGTGCAGGCAAATCTGAGTGCAGTTGTGACGGCAGAAATGAGCACATATACCTTCGAACGCAGCCTCCCACTCACGATCGTAATCGGCCAAGTCGGACAGGGTGATCCATTGTTGGGTTCTGACGGACTTTACTACATGTACGACGACACTGATGTCATTTATGACCGCGTGGCCGTATATGACTGGGTCGAGATATCGCCTTCTCGGGGAGGTCCCGGAACTGAACTTGACTTCACCCAAAGTCAGCAGACGTTTAATGTTCCGGTTCCTTTCAACTACGCGTACTTCGGCGAGACATACTCGTCACTTTCAATCTCTACCGACGGTTGGGTTGTTCCCGGGTTCACACAATCCGTGAGCTATGCCAATCAGCCGCTACCCTACGCACCGGACTTCGTCTCCGGAATGATCGGGATACTTTGGAACGATCTGTGGTATTTCTTCGGAGACACAGGCGATGTCAGTTATTTTTATGATGACATAGCTGATCGCTTCATTGTCGAGTGGCGTGATATTTCGGATTGGGCCACTGGAACGCGGCCGAATACTTTTCAAGTTCAGTTGCTGAATCCTGCGACCTATCCTACCCCAACGGGTGACGCGGAGTGGCTCTTCATGTATCAAGATTTGACTTTACACGCTTCAGCTGCGGCCGGTGCCACGATCGGGTACGAGAACATGGACGAGTCTCAAGGCGGTACTTATTTCTTCGAGAACTCTCGTCCACCAACTTCTGCGCCTTTGGAAGACGGGCGAGCGATCCGCTTGACGACCGCACCTCCCACAATTCTTGAGTCGGAGCATGATCGACCTGAGTTGCCCGGAGGATTCAGCTTAAGACAGAATTACCCGAATCCGTTTAATCCGGAAACGATGATTGAGTTTACGGTTCCGCATCGTTCCGATGTTACGCTTGAGGTATTCGATGTGCTTGGCAGACGCGTATCTCACCTCATCTCGGGTTACTTTGAGGCAGGCACCCATCGGATTGGTTGGAACGGCAGGAACAACTCAGGCGTTTCAGTACCGAGCGGCATCTATTTCTATCGATTGACGACACCGGACTACATACAGACGCGGCGTATGCTGCTGATGAGATAAGATTTCACATTTCAAATAGGACCCAGTGACCATGGCAAAAAAGTGGACCCCATCCGAAGAGAAGTACCTGCTGGAGAATTACGGCAAAGTTCCGATGGCTGAACTCGCTGACCGTTTCGGCGTAACACGAAAGGCGATCAGCGCCAAGCTTGACAAACTGCGTCAGGCACATGGAATCGACCCGGTAGGTGCCCGGGAACGTGCAACTGCGAGGCAGCGGCGGCAGGCGTTGCTGAATGAGAAAGTGCCGCAGACTGGCGGAGCAATTCCCAGAAAGATTCCATTGGTTGGAGTCATCTCACAACCGCAGGTTGAGAATGTCTCGGTTGTGGAACCTGCGGGACTTACCGCTACGACAAACGTTATTCGAACGGAGCAGGGTTGGCAGCCGATTATGGTCGGCAAGAAGCGCGTGACGAGGTAACAATTTGGAAATCTTGATCGACGGCCACTCGCTTACGCTGGAAGACGTCGAAAGGGTGGCTCAGGGTGCGCACGTTTCGCTAAACGACTCGGCGCGCGTGCGTCTGGATAAGTCCCGAGAGTGGATTGCAAGACTGGAGCGGCACGGAGGTGCCGCTCCAGTTGTCTATGGGATCAACACGGGGTTTGGCAGTCTTAAATCCACGCGCTTCTCAATTGATGAAGCTCGCGATGTATCTTACCGCTTGATCGTTTCGCATTGCTGCGGCACAGGAGTACCATTTGAAGAGAAAGTTGTGCGGGCAGCCATGCTGCTGCGAGCGAACTCGCTTGCTCAAGGCTACTCCGGGGTGCGATCCGTTGTTGTAGAGACCCTGCTGAAAATGCTCAATCGCGGAGTCACTCCGGTTGTGCCATCGCAAGGGTCTCTTGGAGCGTCCGGTGACTTGTCTCCGCTGTCGCACATGGCGCTGGTACTTATCCGGCCTCCCTTCGGAGAGTCAACTGATACTGGATTCGCTACCTATCTTGGAGAGCAATACTCCGGTTCCGAGGCGATGCAAAGAGCCGGAATAGAGCGGCTTGTGCTGGAGGCCAAAGAAGGGCTTGCGCTGAATAATGGCGTGCAGTTCATGTGTTCCCTTGCGTTGCTCACACTGCTTCGCGCCGAGCGTCTGGCAAGACTTCAGGACGTCGCATTAGCCATGCATTTGGATTCAATTCGCGGAGCTTCAGCAGCCTTTGACAGACGAATTGCCGAACTTCGCAAATACCCAGGTCACGCGTTGGTATCGGATAACGTTCGAAGTCTGTTGGCCGAGAGTTCCAGTGTCGACGACGACGCGAGTCGCATTCAGGATGCTTATAGCATCCGTTGCGCGCCGCAAATTGCAGGAGCAGTTAGAGACGGGCTGGAGCACGTTAGGCAAGGTCTTGAAATCGAGATAAACTCGGTGACCGATAACCCCTTAATCTTTGCTGACGACAATCAATCGTTATCAGGTGGCAACTTTCACGGGGATCCCGTGGGTCTACGCGTGGATTACCTGAAGACCTTGTTGGCAGAGTTGGGTAATCTGTGCGAGCGCCGAATCAATCGCCTGATGGACCGGAATCTCAACTGTGGTCTTGGACCTTACCTGCTGGATGACGACCATGCAGGCAAACACTCCGGTTTAATGATCACGAGCTACACTGCTGCCGCGCTGGCAAGCGAGAACAAGGTTCTGGCACATCCTTCCTGTGTCGATACGATTCCCACGTCAGAGAATCAAGAAGACATTGTCTCCATGGGAACCCACGGCGCAAGGCAAGCGGCACAAATCCTGGAAAATGTGGAGCGCATCGTTGCGATTGAGTTTCTTTGTTCAGCCCAGGCACTTGATCGCCGAATGAACTTGCAACCCTCACTAAGATTCGGCAGAGGTTCTCGAGTCGCCCATCAGGTTGTCCGTTCGGTTGTATCAACGTGGAGTGGGGACCACTTTATCGCCGCGGACATAGACGCCGTACATTCCTTGATCAAGTCAGGTGAACTGCTGAAAGCAGTCTCCGCCGAAATCGAAATCGCATGAGTGGGCATCCGGTTTGGACTTTTTTGGAGGACCATCCCGAGGATGCTCAGTTGTTGCTCCTCGCAGCGTTGTCCGTTCTTTGGCTGAAGCCACAGGACCAACTCGCCAGGCAGCTGGTCGTTCACTACAAGAGCCAAGGCTACGCCATCGAAGCGCTGCGAGAAGCGGCTCTTCAGCTTTTCCTGCTGGCAGGCTTCCAATCCTCATTGGAAGCCGCGTTCATGATACATGATGTGTACGGTAGCGGCTTGCCGTCCCATTCTGATGAGCTAATCAGTGCACCAACCGAGGAGACATTTGCTCGCGGTTGGCAATTGCAGGCTAAGGTCTATCAGGGTAACGTTGAAAAGCTCCGTTCAAACCTGGAGATGCTTAGTCCCGAATTGTCGAGGTGGACGGTTTGGATCGGCTACGGATTAGTGATGTCCAGGCCGGGATTACCACCTCAGTGGCGCGAAATGTTGGAAATTGCTGTTCTTGCAGTTCAAGGATTTCCCCGGCAGCTATTCTCGCACCTGAAGGGTGCCTTAAATCTCGGTGCCACGGTGGATAAGATTACTTTGGTTCTTAGATTAACTCAGGAGATTGCAGGGGAATCCGTCCTTCGGCCGGCTTGGCAGATGTGGCGCCGAATTGACAAGTAGTTCATGACAAAATGGCAGATATTCGTGGCAGAGGCTTTTCGCTCTCTGCCGATTTATTTATATAAATCAATAGTTTACGCATCTGGTATGACCCTTGCCTTATTCAAGTTGAATAAACTCTAGAACTTTGAATCAAGCTAAAGGATAAAAACATGTCGAAGATTATTGGAATCGACCTCGGAACCACTAACTCCTGCGTTTCTGTTATTGAAGGCGGGGAGCCGGTGGTCATTCCGAATTCCGAGGGTGCGCGCACCACGCCCTCCGTCGTGGCTTTTTCCAAGACGGGCGAGCGTCTTGTTGGCGCGTCAGCAAAGCGGCAGGCTGTCACCAATCCCAAAAAGACCATATACTCAATTAAGCGATTCATGGGCCGTCGCCGCGACGAAGTTGAACACGAGATGAAGCTCGTTCCCTATGAGCTTGTAGGGGGCAGCGGATTGGCCAGAGTCAAGATCGAGGACAAAGAGTATACGCCTGCAGAGATTTCAGCGATGATCCTGCAGAAGATGAAGCAGACTGCCGAAGACTATCTGGGCGAGAAAGTACACAAGGCAGTCATTACGGTGCCTGCTTACTTTAACGACGCGCAGCGTCAAGCAACCAAGGATGCAGGGGATGTTGCCGGGCTTGAGGTCGTGCGGATCATCAATGAGCCAACGGCAGCGGCGCTTGCCTACGGTCTCGATAAAACGCACAAAGATGAAAAAGTTGCAGTCTACGACTTGGGCGGCGGCACATTCGATATTTCAATTCTCGAGCTTGGTGAAGGCGTATTCGAGGTTAAGTCCACGAATGGCGACACTCACTTGGGCGGCGATGATTGGGATCAGCGCTTAATTGACTTTCTTGCGGACGAGTTCAAGAAGCAGGAGGGCATTGATCTACGTAAGGATCCGATGGCTCTGCAGCGTCTGAAGGAAGCTGCCGAGAAAGCCAAGATCGAGCTTTCCGGTTCGTCTCAAACCCAGGTCAATCTTCCGTTCATTACCGCGACAGCGGATGGCCCTAAGCACCTGGACATCGTTGTCACGCGCGCCAAGTTTCAGGAGCTGACCGAAGACCTTGTTCAGCGTACGATAAGTCCGACCAAAAAGGCGCTGGCCGACGCAGGATTGAGTCCCTCGGACATTGACGAGGTGATTCTCGTGGGTGGTTCGACGCGGATGCCGCGCATCATTGACGTGGTTAAGGAATTCTTCGGCAAAGATCCGCATCGCGGAGTGAATCCGGATGAAGTGGTGGCCATTGGCGCTGCAATTCAGGGCGGCATTCTCGCGGGAGACGTGAAGGACGTGCTTCTACTGGATGTGACTCCGCTCTCGCTCGGAATTGAGACGATGGGCGGTGTGATGACCAAGCTGATTGAGTCGAACACGACAATCCCCACGCGCCGCACGGAGATTTTCTCCACCGCGTCCGACAGCCAACCATCGGTCGAAATTCATGTGCTGCAGGGCGAGCGCCCGATGGCGATGGATAACAAGACGATCGGCCGCTTCACACTCGATGGTATTCCGCCTGCGCCGCGCGGCGTGCCGCAGATAGAAGTGACCTTTGATATCGATGCGAACGGTATTCTTTCCGTTTCCGCAAAAGATAAGGCAACGAACAAGGAGCAGTCAATAAAGATCACGCACTCGAGCGGTTTGTCCAAGGAAGAAATCGAGCGCATGAAGAGCGATGCGAAAGCACACGCCGACGAAGATCGAATGCGACGCGAAGAAGTGGACATCCGTAACGGCGCGGACGCTCTCGTCTTCCAGACGGAACGTCAGATGAAGGAACTCGAAGCCAAGCTTACCGGTGATAATAAGTCTCGACTTGAGGCAGCCGTTGGCCGAGTCAAGGAAGCACTCAAGGGTTCGAGTGTCAGCGAAATAAAGAGCGCGACCGAAGATCTGAACAGCGTCTGGCAGCAAATCGCGCCGTCGCTCTATCAAGATGCAGGGCAGGGCCAACCAGCAGGGTCGACAGGGGGCGGTTCCACTTCATCCGAACCCGGTACCGAATCCGCCGACTACGAAGTCGTTGATGAAGACAAGAAGAAGTAACTGAGAAGTCGGGCGGGCCGCAAGGCCCGCCCGAGAAGTGAAGCCACTCTTACGATGACCAGTGTGACAAAAAATTCAAAGATCTGTCGCACGAGTCAACTTTGCTTTGAGAACACCTTATGAACATTGATCAATGGACCATAAAAGCGCAGGAGGCTCTGCAATCCGCACAGGCGATTGCGCGGGATCAGAGTCATCAGGCTCTGACGCCGTTGCATTTGCTTGGGGGGATGCTGCGCGATGATGAAGGCATAGTCGCGGAGATTATTGGAAAGCTCGGTCTGAAGGCGGCTGATATCCGTCGGCTGGTGGATATTGAGATTGCCAAAATGCCGCGCGTCACAGGTTCTGTTGGATCCACGTATCTCGCGCCCGAGACGTCGCGTCTGTTTGAAAGCGCGCTAAAGGAGATGAGCGATCTCGGAGACGAGTTTCTCTCAGTCGAGCATCTGCTCTTGGCAATGACAAGGGGCGATGACGCGGCATCGAGACTTCTGCGAGAGTCACGCATCTCGCATGGCGATGTCCTCAAAGCGATGAAGGACTTGCGCGGTGGTCAGAGCGTCAAGGATCAGAACCCTGAAGATAAGTACCGCGCGTTAGACAAATACGGGCGCGACTTGACTGACCTGGCTCGCCGTGGCAAGCTTGATCCCGTAATCGGACGGGACGATGAAATCCGCCGTGTTTTGCAGGTATTGACACGACGGACGAAGAATAACCCCGTGCTGATCGGGGAACCCGGAGTGGGCAAGACTGCCATCGCTGAGGGACTTGCGCAGCGCATCGTGGCGGGGGATGTGCCTGAAAACCTCAAGAACAAGAGAGTGGTTGCTCTCGACCTGGGCAGCCTTGTTGCTGGAGCGAAGTATCGCGGTGAATTTGAAGACCGCTTGAAAGCCGTCTTAAAAGAGGTTACTGGTGCTGAAGGCGCGATCATACTATTCATTGACGAAATGCACCAGCTGGTCGGGGCAGGCAAATCGGAAGGTGCAATGGATGCGTCAAATCTTCTCAAGCCAGCACTCGCGAAAGGTGAGCTCCACGCAGTCGGCGCCACGACAATCGACGAGTATCGAAAGCACATTGAGAAAGACCCCGCACTTGAACGCCGTTTCCAGCCAATAATGGTGCTGGAACCTTCGGTCGAGGACATGATATCTATCCTCCGTGGATTAAAAGAGAAGTACGAGGTCCATCACGGCGTCCGCATCACAGACGGCGCACTGATTGCCGCTGCGCAACTCGCTGACCGCTACATAACCGACCGATTCATGCCGGACAAAGCGATAGATTTGATTGACGAAGCCGCATCAAAGCTTCGTCTTGAAATCGATTCGATGCCGGACGAAATTGATACGCTCGTTCGCAGAATTCGCCAGCTCGAAATCGAAAGAGTGGCGGTTGCGCGGGAGAGAGACGGCGCCTCGCAAGAACGGCTGAAGACAATTGACGAGGAACTTTTGAAGCTGAAGGCGGACGAGCACGCTCTTCGCCTGCAATGGGAGCAGGAGAAGAAGATCATTCAACAGATACGTCAAATCAAAGAGCAGATCGAACAGGCCAAGCTTGAGGAGCAGCAGGCCGAGCGAATCGGCGATCTGGGCAAAGTCTCTGAGATTAGGTATGGTTTGCTCAGAGATCTTGAACGCAAAATGGAGCGGGCACAAACGGACCTCGCAAAGCTGCAAGCTACGCAATCACTATTGAAAGAGGAAGTCACTGAAGACGACATTGCGGAAGTAGTCTCAAAGTGGACTGGTATTCCCGTTTCGCGCATGCTTGAAGGCGAGCGCGAAAAGTTGCTGCACATCGAAGAGCGGCTTCACGAACGGATTGTTGGACAGGACGTTGCCGTAAGTGCCGTCGCGGCAGCGATTCGCAGAGGGCGCGCCGGTTTATCAGAAGAGAGCAAGCCGATCGGGAGCTTTATGTTTCTGGGTCCAACAGGAGTGGGGAAGACGGAACTTGCTCGAGCATTAAGTGAGTTCTTGTTCAACGATGAGCATGCGATGATCCGGATTGATATGTCAGAGTATCAGGAACGGCACACTGTATCACGATTAATCGGCGCTCCTCCGGGCTACGTAGGGCACGACGAAGGTGGACAACTCACCGAGGCAATTCGCCGCCGACCCTATAGTGTTCTGCTGCTCGATGAGATTGAAAAGGCGCATCCGGATGTCTGGAATATTCTGCTGCAAGTGCTTGATGACGGACGATTGACCGATTCCAAAGGCCGTACGGTCGACTTCAAGAACACTATCGTCATTATGACATCAAACATCGGCTCAGATTTGATTAGTGCGAGAGCGGAAAAGCTCGAGAGCGCAGACGGGTATGAGGAAGTCAGATCGGCTGTGCTGGACCTGTTGAAACATTCCATTCGCCCGGAGTTCTTGAACCGCATTGACGAAATTCTTGTGTTTGGACCGTTGACAAGGGAGAACTTGACTCGGATCCTCGATATCCAGATCGCGTTTGTAGCGAGGCGTCTTGCAAAGCTATCAATAGAATTGACAATGACTGCGAAGGCAAAGGAACTCATACTGGCGAGCGGCTACGATCCAGTCTTTGGGGCGCGACCCATGAAGCGAGCTATCCAGACCCTCTTATTGAACCCCTTGTCAGAAGCAGTTCTATCCGGTCAAGTGCTGCCGGGCAGCCAAGTGGAGGCGGACGAGCTACGCGGAGAGCTTTCGATAACGGTGGTGAATCCTGAGGAACGCCCAGAATTCGCGTAAGTTAGAAATAGCGTCGAAAGGGCTGGAAATTGTTGATTTCCGGCCCTTTTTTTTGTATATTGAACGTTTAGCTGGATGAAAATGTGCAATTTGCGAGGGCACATTTGTTCCATTAATTCCCTTTCTCCAACTACCCTTATGGATAGAAAAATCAGAGTCTTAGTAGCAAAGCCGGGATTGGATGGCCACGATCGTGGTGCTAAGGTGATGGCGGCTGCCCTTCGAGATGCAGGTATGGAGGTCATCTACACAGGCCTCCGACAAACTCCAGAGATGATTGTCACGGCGGCTCTGCAAGAGGATGTTGATGTGGTTGCACTATCAATTCTCTCTGGCGCTCACATGACATTTTTTCCGGCGGTTCTGCAGCTGATGCAGGAGAAGGGCATTGGCGATGTCCTGTTGACCGGAGGCGGAATCATCCCGAAATCCGACATGGATGAATTGGAGAAACTTGGGGTTGGAAAGCTGTTTGGCCCGGGCACGCCCACCACGGAGCCAATCAACTATATCAAAGAGTGGGTAGCTTCGAATCGAGCCGCATAAGCATAGTTCATCAACAGCCTACGAATAGAGTATGTCCGGTCATAGCAAATGGGCGACTATCCGTCGCAAGAAAGAGAAGATTGACGCCGCTCGCGGCAAAGTCTTTACCAAGCTGATCCGAGAGATTCAGATCTCCTCGCGTATGGGGGGCTCGGACCCAAATTCAAATCCCAGGCTGCGAACCGCGATTGACGCGGCCAAAGCAGCGAATATGCCTGCGGCGAATCTCGAACGTGCTATCAAGAAGGGTGCTGGCGAGCTGGATGGGCAGCAGATGGAAGAAGTCCTCTATGAGGGATACGGCCCGGCAGGGGTGGCAATTCTGATTGACACGGCGACGGATAACCGCAATCGCACAGTTGGAGAAATTCGCGCAGTGTTTAACAAGCGCGGGGGGTCGATGGCAGAGGCAGGTGCGGTATCCTGGATGTTTGAGAAGCTTGGCTATCTCACATTGAACGGCGATCAGGCAAGCGAGGAGCAGCTGATGGAAGTTGCACTTGACGCGGGTGCGACAGACGTTAAAGGCGATGGAGATGTGTGGGAAGTTTACTGCGCGACGAGTGAGCTGTACAACGTGAAAGCGTCACTTGAATCAGCCGGCATGAAAGTCGAATCGGCTGAACTTTCCTACGTTCCGAACAATACGATCAAGGTGGAAGATGCCGGTTCTGCGAAGTCCGTCTTGACACTAATTGAGCTCCTCGAGGACCTGGATGACGTCCAGAGTGTCTACTCAAACTACGAGATGGACGACAGTTTGATCGAAAGTCTTGCTTGATGAACGCGTTTCCCCCTGTAGAAATCATTCTTGGGGTTGATCCTGGATTGACGTGCACGGGATGGGGGATAGTGAAGAGAGAATCACGCAAACTCATCTACGTAGATAGCGGGTGCCTGCGTACTAAGTCATCAACGGTGATGGCCGAGCGCCTGAGCTACTTGTACGAAGAGATTGTCGCGATATGCCGCAAGCATTCGGTTACCAGTGGGGCGGTCGAGGCGGGGTATGTCGGCACAGGTGCATTGTCCGCTCTGAAACTCGGTCAGGCGCGAGCTTGCGCGGTTCTTGCCATACAACGGGAAACAGGAAGAGTTTTGGACATTGCGCCTCGTGAAGTAAAACTGTCCATTACCGGAAACGGCGCCAGTTCCAAGCAGCAGGTGAGCTACATGGTTGCGCAGATTCTTGGGGTTGAGTTTGACCGCGGCGAAGAGGACATTTCAGATGCACTCGCAGTTGCTCTGGCAGCCGCGAATGCACGGCAGATCAAACCACTTGCAGCGCGCACATGATGGAGTACTTGAAGGGGCGACTTGTTGCGAAATCACCTTCAGAGGTTGTTTTGGAAGTCGGTGGCGTTGCCTTTGCGGCACGAATTGCTCTGAGCACCTTCGACAAGCTGCCTGCTGTTGGTGAAGAAGCGAAAGTCTGGACGAAGTTGTTCGTACGTGATGAGCAAGTTGAGTTATTCGGGTTTTCCTCGCGCGATGAACGCTGGGTGTTCGATGAGCTTATTTCAATCAGCGGGGTTGGACCAAGGCTCGCGTTAACATTGCTTTCTGGTATGTCGGCAGAGTTGGTAAGAGAGACGATTGCTGCAGGCGACGCTGCCCGATTGAAATCTGTGAGGGGGATCGGGGCCAAGATTGCGGATCGCATAGTCCTCGAGCTTGGGAAGAAGTTCTCGCAAGCATCAACAGAGTGGACACCAAGCAGTCTCTCATCTAACGGCAACACTGCCGTTGTACAAGCACGACAAGCTCTCCTCGCGTTGGGCTTGACACAGGCCGAAGTGGATAAGAGCCTTGAATCTGCCCGCAATCGGAATATTGAAGACGCCGAATCATTGATCAAGTTTGTGTTGCATAAAGGCTGATGCCAAGGCTCATCGAACCCATACTGCAGGAAGATGACCAGGTTGTTGAGCAGAGTCTCAGACCCGTCAGTTTCGCCGAGTTCGTAGGACAACAGCGCGTCAAGGAACAATTGAGCGTGTTTCTGCAAGCCGCGCGAGAACGTGGTGAGGCGCTTGACCATTGCTTGCTCTACGGTCCGCCCGGACTAGGCAAGACGACACTCGCGCACTTGATCGCCCGCGAAATGGGCACTCATATCCGGGTGACGACGGGGCCTGTTTTGGAACGTCCAGCTGACCTGGCAGGTCTGCTCACAAACCTTCAGCAGGGCGATGTGCTGTTCATTGACGAGATCCACCGATTGAACGCTACGGTCGAGGAGTATCTCTATCCCGCTCTGGAAGATTTTCGTTTGGATATTCTCATTGACAAGGGTGCCGCAGCGCGAACATTGCAGCTGAACTTAAGTCGCTTCACATTGGTCGGCGCGACGACGCGTGCAGGCTTGCTGACGTCACCCTTGCGCTCGAGGTTTGGAGTTACGCTGCGCTTGGACTATTACTCGCCAGAAGAGTTGGTTCAGATACTTCATCGAACAGCACGACTGATGAATGTCGCGGCTACAGAAGAGGGAATGTGGGAAGTTGCCTCGAGGTCGCGAGGAACTCCGCGAGTTGCCAATCGGCTGTTAAGACGAGTTCGCGATGTCGCACAGGTGAGGGGAGAGAAGAGTATCTCTGCTGACCTTGCGAAGGAAGCTTTGCATCTTTTGGAAATTGATGATTTTGGCCTCGATGACCTTGACAAGCGACTTATGCTCGCATTGCTTGAAAAGTTTCGCGGCGGCCCGGTTGGTCTTGGCACACTCGCAGTTACGGTCGGAGAGGATGAAGGTACCCTTGAAGAGCTATGCGAACCATACTTGATTCGGCAAGGATTCTTGGAACGTACCGCTCGCGGGCGGCAAGCAACAATGCGCGCATTTGAGCACTTTGGGATCCATCGTCATACCGCGGACCAGACGCGGTTCTTATGATAGTTTTGACAACAGCTTTGCTAAGCACCATTAGGAGTATACAAACGCAATGCCAGTAACATCGGCAGTCTATGAACCCCGGGGTGTACAGACCATTCCGCGCCTGTCCGACTTCAAGTACAATTTGCCAGAGAAGCTGATTGCGCAGTCTCCTCTTGAACGCCGTGACCAGTCGCGCATGCTTGTGGTGGATCGGGAGACCAAAGAAGTTCGGGACGAGCTCTTCACAGATATCACGAACTATGTGAATAAAGGCGACGTTGTTGTTGTGAACGCAACTCGTGTCTTTCCGGCGCGCCTGTTCGGGTATAAGGAGAAAACCGAAGCAGAAATCGAAGTCTTTCTATTGAGAAAATTGACGGACGAACTTTGGGAAGTATTGGTGAAACCCGCTCGCAAGGTCCGAACGGGCAACAATATTATTATCGGCGACGAAATTGTTTGTGAAGTAATTGACAACACAACGAGTGGTGGAAGGGTGGTGCGTTTTCACTACGAGGGGGATTTTGCAAGCCTCGTCGAAAAGCACGGTAAGCCTCCACTTCCACCCTATATCCGGCGCGAACCGACACCGGATGACAAGGATCGTTATCAGACGATTTTTGCGCAAGAGTCGGGTGCAGTCGCGGCTCCCACCGCAGGACTTCATTTCACTAAGGAAATGGTCAGCAAGCTGAAACGCAAAGGGGTGGAAATCGCTCCGATTATCTTACACGTCGGACTCGGTACGTTTCGCCCTGTTCAAGTTGAAGATCTGTCACGCCATAGGATGGACTCTGAGTACTACGAAGTCATGCAATCCACTGTGGATATGGTGAACGGAGCGATCGAACGTGGCAACAAGATAATCGCAATCGGCACTTCAGTAACGCGCACGCTCGAAACGGTTGCGAATTTCAACGGTGGAATCAAGCCTGCAAGCGGTTGGACAGATAAGTTCATTTATCCGCCCTATCACTTCAAAGTCGTGGACACACTTTTGACTAACTTCCATTTGCCCGGATCGACGCTTCTTATGCTCGTGTCCGCCTTTAGTGACCGCGAATTCATTATGAAGGCTTATCGCCATGCCGTCAAGGAGAAGTACCGCTTCTACAGCTATGGCGATTGTATGTTGATTCTTTGACCTATGCGTTGCTGATTCCCGCTGCTGGACGCGGAGAGCGGTTAGTTTCAGCCGTGTCAAAAGCGCTTGTAACAATTGCAGGCAAACCAATTCTGTGGTGGGCCGTCAAGTCGTTTTTAGAAGACGCCAACCTGCGGCAGATCGTGATAGCGGCATCGAAAAGCGATACGTCTACTATTCGAGACCTGTTTGATGGTAGCTCGCCGCATGCAAGATTTGAGGTCGTTGAAGGCGGAGCGAGTAGGCAAGACTCTGTCGGAAAAGCGTTGGACGTTGTAGACTCGGACGTGGAACTCATACTGGTGCACGATGCTGCACGACCGATCCTAAGTAAGTCCACGATCAAAGCCGTGATTGATGCGTTGCATGCCTCCGAAGCGGCAGTTCCGGGGCTTCCAGTGGTTGATACGATTAAGCAAGTCAATAGCCAGTCTTTCGTTGAGTGCACCTTGCTGCGCGAAAGACTATTTGCCATTCAGACTCCGCAGGGGATTCGGGCCGACGTGTTTCGAAAAGCGCACAGTCTGGCAAGGTCTTCCGGAGTACAATGCACGGATGACGTTGCGTTGGTAGAGCACTTCCAATTAGGAACCGTCAAGCTTGTCTCTGGCGATCCAAACAACTTTAAGATTACCCACCCTATCGATTTGACGCGTGCCGCAGCCTTGCTGCAGAAGAAACTTTCTTCGTGAGTTGCACGGTACCTATTTCTTCCTGCATCGTCCCTCATTAAATGTATCCCGACTTGACACCTATCCGCATAGGAATTGGCATCGACGCACATCGATTTGTTGCGGGGCGGCCGCTCGTGCTTGGAGGAGTTACTATCCCTTTTGACCTCGGCTTGGAAGCTCATTCAGACGGTGACGTACTATCACATGCAGTGTTGGATGCTCTTCTGGGTGCAGCAAATGCGGGAGACAAAGGGAAGCTCTTTCCTCCCTCTGATCCACGATTTAAGGATGTGCGTTCGACCATTCTGCTGCACGAGGCCATGCGTGAAGTGATCAAGCTTGGGTATGAGGTAGGCAACGTCGATGTCAGCGTCATGTGTGAGGAACCGAAAATTGGACCTTTTCGCGAAGAAATGTGTGACGCGATCGCTACAGCACTTGGGATCGATACTACTCGTGTTTCTGTCAAGGGCACCACTCTGGAAGGGATGGGATTTACTGGACGGAAGGAAGGAATCGCGGCTGTTGCAACAGTGTTGTTGGTGAAACAACATGACTAAGGAAGTTCGTACAAGGTACGCACCGAGTCCGACAGGCTTTTTGCACGTGGGCGGATTGCGTACCGCCCTTTATAACTACCTATTTGCGCGGCAGCACAATGGTCAAATTCTGCTTCGGGTCGAAGACACGGACCGCACCCGGCTTGTAGAAGGCGCGGTTGAAAACTTTCTCGATATCTTTGATTGGCTGGGAATTTCGTTCGATGAAAGTCCTCGCGCGGGTGGGCCGCACGCGCCATATGTGCAATCGGAACGACTCGATCATTACAACAGAGCGATCGAAGTTCTCCGCCAGAACGGGCACGCTTACCCGTGTTTTTGCACGACAGAACGTCTGGAACAAGTACGAGCTGATCAACAGGCGAGGGGCGTGCCACCTATGTATGATCGGCATTGCAGATCCTTGACCCGTGAAGAAGCGCGTGCAAGGTTGGAGGCTGGCGAAGCACACGTTTGGCGAATGGCTGTGCCGGACGCGCGATCTGTTGAAGTGGACGACATCATCCGAGGAAAGGTAGTATTTCTCTCCTCGACGATTGACGACCAGGTTTTGCTTAAGAGTGACGGATATCCGACCTATCATCTTGCTAACGTCGTAGATGATCATGAAATGAAAATCTCTCACGTGATTCGTGGCGAAGAATGGTTGCCGTCGACCCCAAAGCACGTGTTGCTCTATGAGTTCTTTGATTGGGAATTGCCACAGTTTGCTCATCTTCCACTATTGCTAAACCCTGATCGCTCGAAAATGTCGAAGCGATCGGGAGACGTGGCGGTCGAGGCCTATCGCGAAAAGGGGATTCTTGCGGAGTCATTGATAAACTTCGTAGCGCTTCTGGGCTGGCATCCTCAAGACGACAGAGAGTTTTTCACAATTGATGAGCTGATCCAGGAGTTTAGATTGGAAAGGGTGAGCAAAGCTGGGGCAGTGTTTGATCAAGCTAAACTGCGCTGGATGAATGCAGAGTATCTGGCGAAGCTGGACGACGAAATCGTGTGGAACGCCGTGGCGCAGCTTTTGCCTGATGCGTTGCAGGAACAGTCGGTCGCGCGAGTCAGGTATGCGGTTGAGCATTTGCGGCCCGGAGCTGAGAGCTTTGACGATTTAGCTCGTCGTGTGGTGGAGTCTTTTGCTCCGGCTTCGGATTTGGGCGAAGTATGGGAGGAAAATCAACTGAAGTTGGTTACGGAACTTGTTGAGGGTTTGTCGAGTTTGCCTGCAGAGCGATGGAACGATTTTGATCACCTGATGATTGACTTTAAAGAGTTAGCCAGCGCAGCAGGTGCTCGCCTTGGACTCAAAGGCAAGGGGATTTGGATGACGCTTCGACATGCCCTAACTGGGCGTGAACATGGTCCCGAGTTGGGACGATTGATAGGCATGTGGGGGAGAGAGGAAACTCTGAATCGTTTGAATGCCGCCGTAGCGGGCAGACTTTCCCAAGATTCACATACATGAACATCTTAGTCCTCTGCGGCGGAGCGTCTTCAGAGCGAAACGTATCACTTGCATCTGGTGATGCAGTGGCAAACTGGTGCAGTTCGCTTGGACATCGCACATTGAAGTATGATCCGGAGCATCCAGGCACCACATTCGATTCCGAAACGCCTATCGCGCCTGAAGCGATTGGTATGGAAGCTCCGAGGGTGAGTACATCACAATCGTTTGATGCCGGGGTCGTGAGGGGTCTGCTTGATGCAATTGAAGAGCATGGGATAAACGTTGTTTTTCCTATCCTGCACGGCGGATACGGAGAGGACGGATCCCTGCAGGCACTGCTTGAATGGACGGGCATTGCTTATACAGGATCTGGACCACGTAGTTGCGCAGTCTCCATGCATAAGCCTACGGCCAAAGCTCTCATGGCGCAAGCTGGAATCGCGGTCGCCAATGGTTTTGAGGTCGCCGCGTACGAGCTTGATGACGAGACGATGATTCGCAGCCGTCTTCGGGATGAAATAGGCTACCCCGCAATCGTCAAACCTCAGAGCGGCGGGTCCACGGTTGGATTGACAGTGCTCAATTCTGAATCTCAACTCCCCGATGCACTTCGTTTGATTCGCGAACAGCGAGACGGTGCTTTAATCGAGTCGTATTTCAGGGGGAGGGAAATTGCTGCTGCTGTAGTTGATGGCAGGGCACTTCCTCTTGTAGAGATAATGCCGAAATCCGGAATCTATGATTACGCGAACAAATATACGTCCGGTCGCACCGAGTATGTTTGCCCGGCTGAACTCTCTGCAGATTTGACGCAATCTGTTCAACGATCGGCAGTAAGTGTCTTCAATGCTCTCGGTGCACGTGGCTTTGCAAGAATTGATTTCTTGGTGGATGACGAGAAGTTCATCTGCTTGGAGCTGAATTCCCTGCCGGGGATGACCGCAACTTCTCTTGTCCCCAAGGCAGCACGCGCGCACGGCTGGAGTCCGGAAGTATTAATCAGTCGTATTCTGGAGACTGCTTGGATACCGTCCGGAACTGCCGCAAACCAACGACATTGATAGGGCAAATCGGTGTCAAGTAAGCTGCAAGCCAGTAATGAGGATCGTCGATTCATGCAGCTTGCACTGCGCGAGGCTGAAAAAGGCGCAGGTGCAGTGAGCCCGAATCCGCTTGTCGGAGCCGTTGCGGTGAAAGACGGTCAAGTCCTTGCGAAGGCTTTTCATCGGAAGTTTGGCGATGTTCACGCGGAAGTTGCGTTGCTCAACAAATTGAAGGGAGAGCGGGCGCAAGGGGCAACGATCTACGTCAACCTCGAACCATGTTGTCACTTTGGGAAGACTGCACCCTGCACGGCCGCACTAATCGAAGCAGGAGTAAAGCGCGTCGTTGTGGCACTGCAGGATCCCAATCCTCTGGTCGACGGCAAAGGGATGATGCAGCTATCGGCAGCCGGTATCGAAGTCACACATGGCATATGTGAGGCTGAAGCTCGAAGGCTTAATGCTCCATTCATTACCTACATGGAGAAGGGCCGACCTTGGCTTCTGCTGAAGGTCGCGCAGAGTCTTGATGGTCGGATTGCCCTCTCGAATGGGAAGTCACGATGGATAACTGGTACCGAATCTCGTAAGGAAGTGCATCGGATTCGCGCGCGGCTTGATGCTGTTCTTGTCGGGGTATTGACTGTAATAGATGACGATCCGGAACTGACAGTCCGGCATGTGAAGGGTCGCAATCCCATTCGGTTGATAGCAGACTCTAAACTTCGCATTCCCGAATCCGCCCGCGTCTTACGACACCCGGACCCGGAAAAGACTTGGATACTGACAACTGCCGGAGCAGATATGGACAAGGCAAAATTCCTTGACCAATTAGGTGTCAAGGTGATTACTTGCCGTGAGTCTGCTGATGGCAAAGTGGATATGAGAAGCGCGATGCGCGAACTGGCGCGTCGAGAAATCTCATCAATATTGGTTGAAGGAGGCGGCACTGTTCATGCCGCGCTTCTTGGTTCCGGCCTGTGTGACGAGATGATTGTCGCAGTTTCGCCTATGGTGATTGGTTCCGACGGTCGTGCTAGCGTTGGACAGTTGGAGCTTGAGTCGCTTGAGGATGCGCCGCGCTTCAAGACTTTCCGTCACAAAGTATTAGCAGACGATTATTGGTTTTATTTGGAGCGAGATGTTTACCGGCATCGTTGAAGCCATGGGGACGGTGACCAAGTTGGAGGACCGGCCCGGCTTTCGAAAAATGTGGTTGTCAGGACCGTCATGGTTGAACAACTATCCTTCTGGCGGAAGTCTTTCTATTAACGGATGTTGTACCACGAATATTGGTGAGGGCGATTTTGCCTGTGACTTGATGAAAGTCACACTGGAGAAGACGTCGCTGGGGCTGCTCGAACTCGGCAGCCGTGTGAATCTTGAAAGGCCGTTGACTCTTGGTGCAGAGTTGGGCGGGCATTTGGTGCAAGGTCATGTCGACGGGACAGGCGAGGTGAAGTCTATAGAGACGATAGGCGATACTCGACTGTTAGAGATCACAATTCCTGCTGATTTGCGCCGATATGTCGTCTTGACCGGTTCAATAGCCATCGATGGAGTCTCCCTCACCGTTGCGGAAATCCACGAGCAGTCTATCGTCATCGGAATTATTCCCCATACCTGGGATGTAACGAATTTCCAGGACTATTACGCGGGTCGCAGGGTGAACATCGAGGTGGACTTGATTGGCAAATACATCGAGCGTCTGCTTCCGGAAAGACTGCTGAAGGGTGACTTGTTCCAAGGACTCACTCATGAATAGCAAAGATCAAATGCCACATTTTCTGGATTCGCTTGCTGATGGCCTGCGTGATTTCGCAAGCGGGAAAATGGTAATAGTCGTCGACGACGAGGATCGCGAGAATGAAGGTGATCTGGTTCAGGCGAGCGAGTTTGTGACTCCCGAGTCCGTCAACTTCATGGCCGCATACGGCCGCGGAATGATCTGTGTCTGTTTGACAGCCGAACGTTGCGCTCAGCTTGGTCTCCGCCAGCAGGTAACCGAGAACACGGCGAAGCTTGGTACAGCCTTTACGGAATCAGTTGACTATCTTCACGGTACGACGACGGGAATTTCTGCCAGCGATCGCGCAACGACGATTCGCGCACTGGTGAACGCTCAGACGAAACCGCACGACTTAGGACGACCGGGCCATATTCACCCGTTGCGAGCGCATCCCGGCGGAGTTCTTGCGAGACCAGGTCAGACCGAGGCTTCTGTTGATCTGGCACGACTTGCAGGACTGTATCCTTCCGGGACTCTTTGCGAGGTAATGGGTGACGACGGTAAGATGCTGCGTGGAGCTGCGTTAAGAGCGTATGCCGATCGTTACGGACTGAAGATCATTTCAGTTGAGCAGATTGCGACTCATCGCGCACAGACTGAGATTTTCATGGAGGAACGCGTGCGCGTGCCGTTTCCGTCAAAGTTCGGACGATTCACATTGATCCACTTCTCGGATAAGATCAGACATGAGGACCATCTTGCGCTCGTAAAAGAGCCTTTGGACTTTGACAAACCGATTTTGGTCAGAGCACACTCCGAGTGTCTGACGGGTGACGTTTTTGGCAGCGGCCGCTGTGATTGCGGATCGCAGCTCGAGGCCGCTTTGCGCAAGATGGAAGCGGAGGGATCAGGTGTGCTGGTTTATCTGCGTCAGGAGGGCAGAGGGATCGGCCTGGCAGCGAAGCTCCAAGCATACAAATTGCAGGACAGCGGTTTGGACACTGTCGAAGCAAATCTAAGACTTGGTTATCGCGCCGACATGCGTGGATATGCTCAATGTGCACAGATACTGAAACTGCTGAAAGTGAAACAGGTTCGCTTAATCACAAATAACCCTGACAAAGTGGCGGACTTGGAGCGCTACGGGATCGATGTTGTGGAGAGAGTCCCTTCGATGAGTGAACCAACAGCTTCCAATAGAAGTTATCTTGCTGCAAAACGGGACAAGCTTGGTCACTTGATTGAGCTAAAGTAGGGAGACCACTGCTGGGCTGCCGGCTTTTAACGATTTGCATGATTTCGTGCATCCTTGCTTCAGGTTGCCGGGACAAATGCAATGACTGTGATACATCAGGCCAACTCGAACCACCGTATGGCGTTGTTATTAGTGCCGTCGGTGGCGAGGTGGCCTTTTTTGACTTAGAGACGCTTGAATTTGTCTTGGTAGACAAGCAGCAAGGATGGGCGACTGCCTGCGAGCTGCTTCCGGTAAGCAGCAGACTGGTAACGACCGATAATGAGGCAGGTGGCATTGCTGTCTATCAGGTGCCTACTCTCGAGAAGCTTCAGAGTATTGCGCTGTCCGGAACGCCGATAGACGTCAAGTTGGATCATGCCTACCTTTCGGCACATGTTATCACGAATAATGGGTTGTACTTTCGAGTGCCTTTCTCAACACTTATCGCAGATACGGCCGATACTGGTCCGTCGCCTCGCACGTTGCGATTCAGACCGCCCAGCGATCAGGAGGCTTGGATACCGTGCACAGGTGACAGAACGGTGCGTGTGATCAATATGCTTGGGCTGCAGGAAACCGCGCGACTGTCTTTTGCCGAAGCATGCACTGACGTTTGCTTTTCGACTGACGGTAGCGTAGCCTACTGTGCAGTCCCCGGCTCTGGAAAGCTCTACAAGTTCTCATCGCATGATTATGAGATACTCGATTCACTTAGCTTGGTTAGCGGCGTTGTGGATTTGGCAATTTCTGCTGACGGACGTTACATTGCAGCCGCAGACTCGATCAATGGCATTGTGAGAGTTTATGATCTGTCGAATAATGAGCACTCGACCATTCGTTGCGGGACAGAGGCTCGCCGTGTTCGCTACTCAAGTTCCCGCTCCTCATTCTTCGTAATCTGTCCCCAGGAGTCTTGGGTGCTCCGCATCGATCCTTCGGTATTCCCGGCAGAGGTACGGGATACGCTGGTCGTAGAGCGCATTCCGCAGTGCATGTCCTTCTTGGAGTAGCTTGGTGAAAATTGTTTTGCAGCGTGTCACCTCGGCAAAAGTTGTGGTCGAGAATGAAGTGGTCGGGGCAATCGAACAGGGTCTACTCATTCTATTGGGAATTGCCGAGAATGACACAGATGAGCACGTGAGTTGGGCAGTGCAGAAGGTTTGTGAACTTAGGATATTCACTGATTCAGAGGGCAAATTCAATCTGAGCCTTGAGGACGTCGGGGGAGCTGCTTTGGTCGTAAGCCAATTCACTCTGCTGGGCGATGTGCAGAAGGGGCGACGGCCGAGTTTCATCAAGGCTGCCCGCCCGGATGTGGCGATACCATTATACGAGAAGTTTGTAGAGAGGCTTCGAGGCAGAGGTGTTAGGACCGAAACTGGCCAATTTGGGGCTAAAATGGACGTCCACTTGGTCAATGATGGGCCGGTGACTTTGATAATTGAGAAGTAGTTGGCTTGACCCCTTGACTTATGAACAAATGTTTTGTATATTTGTTCAAGGAATCAACGAGGAAAAGTCATGTCAGATCAACTTACAGAAAAACAACAGCGTGCGCTGAAGTTCATTCAGACCGAGATTCATGAGAAAGGCCGTCCGCCAACGCTTCGCGAGATTGGCAGCGAGATCGGTGTTTCTTCCACGAATGGGGTCAGATATGTTTTGGATGCGCTCGTGCGAAGAGGCTATCTTGGTCGCAGCCCAATGCTTTCGAGAGGTATTGAGCTAACCGAACGTTCAATGGTTCAGACTGCTCGGTCAAGTACCCGCGACGTACCAATACTGGGTCGAATTGCCGCGGGTGTGCCGATCACAGCCACTGAAAACATTGAAGGCAGAGTATCTGCGGATCGCAGTATTGCACCGACGGACGATACTTTCGCACTAAGGGTTCGCGGCGAATCGATGATTGAGGCCGGAATTCGCGAGGGGGACGTCATTTTTGCACGGCCACAGAGGACAGCCGATACCGGTGATATCGTCGTGGCCTTGATAGGCGATGAGGCAACGGTGAAGTACTATCGGCTGATGGGGGACCGGATTCTGCTGGAGCCGGCAAATTCCCGTTTCAAGCCAATCGTCGTGGAGTCGGGGACACCTGGATTCCAGATTCTCGGCAAAGTAGTCGGACTCATGAGGAAATTTTAGGGCCGGGTAAGCAGGTGTTGTGACACAAGAATCCGGCTCGAAGAGCCGGATTCTGTTTAAGATAGCAAGCCGAACGGCTTGACAAATCAATAAGGTTTGTCTATATTCTCAAGGTGCTTGGGTTTCGCCGAAAATTTGGTTGTATTCCTTGGAATGGGTCGGGTCCATGCGCCGCAAAACGTCGATCCCTCTGTCGTAGTTGCAGTTTTTCAAGGCTGTGGCGAGGGCGACGTGCTCAGCGTCAAGAATGCTGCTGCGTTTGTCAATGGGAACCTCGCCTAGTCTGAGTAACGCATAGTGCAGGTAGGCTTTCGAGTCCTCGTACTGCCGTCTTTCATCGTAGTAGAGTCCGGTATAATAGAAGAACACGAATTCTCGGTAATTCCTATTACTTTCACCGGTTACTTCCCGCAATAGATCGCTGCGTTTGTCCCAGCCGAAATAGTAAATGGACGACGTGCTGGAAAGTTGAACACTTCGCGCTTTGTCGAAGTAGCGATCCCCTCCTAACTTCTCATATTTGTCTTCCTCATTCGCAATCAACAGCCAAACATAGAATTCGATCACGCTCATGAACGGATCGAATGACGCTTGACCGGGAGTATAGGGAGTCCGCATTCCAAACTCCCACCTTTTGTCCTCAAAGCGAGCGTCTCGCTTGTTGGTGATGATGAGATTGGCCTTAAACTTGTCTTCTTGCGGGTTTGCATTGTATTCAGTGAAATAGATATTGGCCTGGATGTCCAAGTCATATCCGCCGTCATCACGGTTCCACGGATGCCGGGTATCTTTGAGGAAATGCACAATGACTGAGTCGATGCCCTGCAATTTCTGCTGCGCCTCTTCGGGCAGTCGTTGCATATCCACCATGACTTCGGGGTAAATAAGCTGTGCGCGGCCTGTTTGGCCGCAGATCGCCGAAAAAAGGACGGCAATCCAAAGGAGAATGGACCGCTTCATGCCGGACAGTATACGGATTGGAGGGCGGATTGTCAAGATTGGGTTGCTTGGGCTTGCGCTCTGCAGCTCAAAACTGGTTGACCCCGTTATGGCGGCCTTTGAGCGGACAGCATACTCCACACGAGCTGCTGGTCGGGCAGGAGCAGGCATTGCTGCGGTTGAGCCTGGTTGCCAGTGGCTGAACCCAGCCGTGTCGCACCGGAGTTCGATTGCACTTGGCTGGTCAGAACCATTTGGTTTAGCAGAACTCGGCAGCGAGTTCGGGTGTGCTCAGTATAGCGCTCCCCGCTGGTCGGGCGGGATTATGGTAAGCCGGCTGGGTGATGCATCTTACAGTGAACAGACTGTGCGCGGTGGTGCAAACTACGCCGTTGGTCAAGATCTTTCCTTGGGGTTTGCCGCGAGTTGGCACGATCTGGCAATCCAGAGCTTACCATCTGGTGACGCAGCGACAGTCGACGTCGGACTGTTGACAACCTTGCGCTCGGACTTGCGAATTGGTGCTGTTTGGCGCAATTTGACGCGAGCGCAGTTGTCCGACTATGAGGATCGCTTGACCGAGTCGATCACTGTCGGGGGAAGTTTCGATGTTGACTCTCGAACGACGGCGATGTTGGATGCCGTGCAAGAATCTGGTTTTCCGTTGGAAATCCGTGCAGGTGCCCAAGTTTCAGCGTTCAAGCAACTCATTCTGCGCTGTGGAGTGCTGTTTGACCCCGCGCAATATGCTCTGGGTCTCACCCTGAAGCATCGACTGCTCTATGCGAATTACGCGCTGCAATGGCATCGCTCTTTGGGTGCGACTCACTTCATCGGGCTGGATATCGAATTGAAGTGATTGTGTTCAGTTGGGTATTCGTTTTGATTTTGCCAATTGTGGCACTATGCCAACCTGCAGAGGAGCGCATCGAAGACGGGTTGATGTCCGCCGATGAAGAAGGCTATCTGCCCGAGGACAGTGCCTTTGTATTCGGTACGGAGAATGCGCAATCATCGCAGCGTGTTCAGATGCTGAATTCTACAGTGTTTGATGCCAATAGCGGAAAGCGCGTTACCGGATCTCATGTTTGGGTCAGGTCGCGCCTCGGAGTGCAAGCGGACAGCCGATTTCGTACCGATCTGCTGGCAGTACGGCGCAAGTACGATCCACGTGCCTTTGATGAAGTGCATGTATCCATATCCGGCCGCCACGATCCAACGAATGTCACTTTTGCACTCGGGACATTTCAGCATGACTGGGGATTTGGTCTTGTTTCCAGCGCGGGCTTTGGTGCTGCCAGAAAATTCTCTTATGCAGGCTCAACATTCGCTCCGCTTGGATCGGGTCTGTCTACCCGCCCGACTTCCCGGGAGTCCAGCTGGTTCTACGGGCTAGCGGCAAGTCGGCGATTCCAGAGACTCTCGGCGACGCTGTTCGGCAGTATCAGACCTTGGAATGCTGAAGTCTCTAGCGGCTACGGCATTTTGACTGGCAACTTTCAACCCGCAAGCTCGACAGGCTATTTGCAGCGGGATCGCGTGGAAGAGCAGCTCCTTGGAGGATCGCTCGAATTTACCACTGAGAATCTCCGAATCGGAACATTTGCGCAGTCCAGCGCGTACTCGATCCCGCTGGTAGGAATCGGTGATCGCCTTGATCAACTCTCGGCCGTTGCCTCTGCCTCTTGGCGAAATGTAACTGGAACCGGAGAGGCAGTACGTTCCGGAAACAAATCAGCCTGGCAAATGGTATTATCTGGGTATACGGGGCATTTTGCAGGCGCGGTCTACACTGTTTACGCTGATCCCGACTACTTTGCACCGCGCAGCCAGAGTTTCGTCAGCTTTGGCGAGCCGACCACGAATCAGCGTGTTATCGGAGTTCGCAGTTCTTATTCGACCTCTGCGCATACACTGACAGGTGAAATTCAGAGTTCGAATTCGCCCGCAGCGACACCTACGGTTTCACCTTCGAAGTCCGAGTCTCGGGCCGTCATGTCATGGCTTTACCGTGTCGACAGTTCACTGAACCTAGCCTTGCGAGTTGCACGGGGCATTCGTGAAGAGCGTTCATCCGAAACGATTGCAGATCGCACGTATCAAGATGTGCGGCTACTGATAAAGTGGCGCCGAGGTCTCGAGTGGTCTGCGCGACTGGATGATCGGCGAGCAAGAGACTTAACTGGTGAACGCCCATCTGCTGGCTCTTACGAGCACATTCAAGCGGCAAAAGTTGACGGAAGAATTCGTGCCGGATTGAGAGTTTCGCTGCATTCGGTGCCCACAGGTGTCGCGCCGCTTCTCGTCTATGAACCAAGTGTGGTTGGCGCATATCCCTTGCAAACGATCGCGGGTGACGGCCGAAGGCTGCTTGGATGGCTTGGAGTCGGTTCGCGCAGCTGGAGCATCTTCGCAAAAGTTGGCTGGTCGATTGCTTCAAATAACTCCATTGGTGCCACCTCAATCGGTCTGCACGTCAATTACCTAAGTCGGTAGCTCGTATTAGCGGCCTTGGACCGTCAGGAAGAGCCTGAATCACGTTACAGAGTTTCAACTAAGGCAAAGTTGCTCAGATAACCTTATGCGTAAGAATCCTATGCCTGTCTTGATGATCGCATATCTGTTCTCTTTGCTCATAGTGAACGGAGCGGTAAGTGTCGCTGCTCCGAATATATTGCTAACAGATTTGACGGGAACGCCGGTTTCGCGTCTGCCGTATCTCAACAGAGGAGATACGCGACTCATTCCTCTTGCAATGCTGGCGAAATCAGCAGGCTTCGAGATAACTAATCATCGTGGCAAAGAGCGGATTAACTCAGCTGGGTGCGAAACCGTTTTGGAAGTCAGGAATAGCTTTGCGGAAGTGAATGGTGCGTTTGTTCAGTTAATAGCACCTGCGGAATCGTGGGATGGATCACTTTGGATTCCACTTCCAAATCTGGACGAACTGTTTCCGACAACAATTGAATTGAGCGAGACGGGAGAAGTTATTCGACTGCTCGGCATTGCCGATTCTGCGAGCGGCGTGATCATACCGATCGAGGTTGGACCCCTGTCAGGCACTCAACGTTCATGGCAGTTCGGGAAGGTAATCTTGGACGCGGGCCATGGTGGGAAGGATCCGGGCGGCAAGGGGCTGCAGGGCTATACGGAGAAGGACATCGTTCTTGATATCGCGCGTCGCACAGAGCTCGCTTTGACCGGGATGGGCGTTCCCGTTGTTTTGACACGCCGTGCAGACGAGTTCTTGACACTCGGGCAGAGAACGAGAATGGCTAATGCTGAATCTGGAGATTTATTCATATCCATTCACTGCAATAGCTACAAGGATCCGACAATTGGAGGGGCGGAGTGCTACATCTTGAAGCCCGCAAGAACCGAACGCGCGATTGAGGTTGCAGCTAAAGAAAATCAAGTCATTGAATTGGAACGAGGCGTAGAACGCTACGAAGAATTACCTGAAGAGAATCACATTCTTTTGAGCATGGCGACAAGCCAGTACCTGCGTGACAGTGAACGCTGGTCTGAGGTTCTTTTGGAAGAGTTGTCTGTGAAAACGAAGTTGCGAAGTCGGGGTGTTGATCAGGCTGGATTCTATGTCTTAATGGGCGCTTCGATGCCGGCGATTCTGCTGGAGTGCGGGTATTTGTCTAATCCGGAAGATATGCTCGTGCTTGGGACGGAGCGCGGACGTCAGTTGATTGCAGAGGCGATTGCCGCCTCGGTATTGAGAATGAAGACAGAAATGGAATCAGCGTCGAGGTGATGGAGTCGCAAAGTGTGACTGGTCATAGCAGACCCATTGCAGTTTTTGACTCGGGACTTGGCGGTCTGACAGTACTGGCCGCGCTGTGTCAAGCTCTGCCTCATGAGAACTTTGTTTTTCTTGCCGACCGAGCGCGCGTTCCTTATGCGTCTCTTAGTCCGGCGTTGATAAGCCGATATGCCTGTGAATGCGCGGCGTTTCTGGCTGACTTTGATCCAAAAGCCGTCGTCATCGCCTGTAACACAGTCTCTGCTGTTGCGCTTAAAGATGTCGAAAGTATATTCTCCGCGCCAGTAATCAACGTACTCCACCCAACGGCCAGCGCGGCGGCGAAACTTACGACAAACAGGCGAATCGGTGTGCTCGCGACGACTGCGACCGTGAAGCGGAATACGTATGCAACGGTGCTTAAAGAGTTGGTCCCAAACGTTGAAATCACTTCGCAGGGGTGTCCCTTGCTTGTGCCTTTGGTTGAAGAAGGGTGGACTCAAGGTGACATTCCTCGGCTTATCGTCGAGCACTACTTGGACCGCTTGAAAGCCGCACTTGTGGATACCGTTGTGCTGGGCTGTACCCACTACGAGTTCTTTCGCGAGCACATCCAGCATGCAATGGGCAGGCATGTCAATTTGGTTAACACTCCGTCAGTCACCGCTGAAGAACTTAAGCTGCTGTTGCCTGAACCACAAAAGCAACAAGGTAGCGTCACGATTTACAGCAGCGATGTCACCGATGCACTTTTCAAAGTCGTGGAATCACTTTTCTTGAATTCAACAGATCTCACCATTGAGACTGTCTCCGTTGAAGATCTAAGCAAACGTAAGGTATTAGCGTAGTCCCTTCCCGGCTTTTGACATTGTGTTTGCACTGTCAAGAGTTTGCAAATCATTCCCCTCAATTCTCTCACCTTTCAAATCGTTTGAAGCCATGGACATTTCAACCCTGCAAGCAATGACAGTACCGGACTTAATCACCTTGGGCAAACAACTTGAGGTACAGGAAACGTCCGGTTTACCAAAGCACGAGCTTATCTTCAAGATCCTCGCGCGGCAATCTGCAAAAGATGAAGTCTTGACCGCAAGTGGCGTGCTTGAGATTCTTCCGGATGGCTACGGATTTTTGCGAAGCGCTCAGGCATCGTATCTACCAAGCCCTGATGACGTCTATGTCTCTCCATCACAGATCAAGCGTTTCGGCCTCAGAACCGGGCATTTGATCACCGGACAGGTAAGGCCGCCGAAAGAGGGTGAGCGATTCTTCGCGCTGCTCAAGGTGCATAATGTAAACGGAACGAACCCTGATGTCACCAAGGAGATCGTTCACTTCGATGACTTGACTCCAATTTATCCTGACAACAAGTTCAAGATGGAACTTGATGCCAAGGATTTGACTTTGCGTGTGATCGATATTTTTGCCCCGGTAGGAATGGGGCAACGCGGTCTGATCGTTGCACCACCCAGGACGGGAAAGACGATCATCCTGCAAAAAATGGCAAATGCAATCACGGCAAATCATCCGCAGGTTGAGTTGCTCGTCCTGCTTATCGACGAACGACCGGAAGAAGTTACGGACATGGAGCGTTCCGTTAAAGGAGAAGTGGTATCGTCAACATTTGATGAGAAGGCAGAGCGTCATGTTCAGGTCGCCAACATGGTTCTGGAACGCGCAAAGCGCATGGTGGAGTTGGGAAAGGATGTCGTAATTCTATTGGACTCCATTACGCGCTTGGCTCGGGCACACAATTCAGTAATGCCCCACTCTGGACGCGTGCTCTCCGGAGGTATTGACGCGAGCGCACTCTATGAGCCAAAGCGGTTCTTTGGTGCCGCACGTAACATTGAGGAGGGCGGAAGCTTGACAATACTTGCCACAGCACTCATTGATACGGGGTCTCGTGCCGACGAAGTGATTTTCGAAGAATTCAAGGGCACGGGCAACTTGGAATTAGTGCTCGACCGTCGCCTCGCGGAGATGCGCGTCTTCCCCGCAATAGACGTTTTGCGCTCAGGTACACGCCGCGAGGAGCAGTTGTTGACCCCGATGGTGCTTCAGAAGATGTACGCATTGAGAAGTGTGCTTGATCACGGGAATTCATTCGAATCGATGAAGTTCATTTTGGACAAAATGCGCGACACGCGCTCGAATGCGGAGTTTTTTGAGCTTATGACGAAGTCCTAAGCGATGCAGATCCCAATGATTGGTCAAGTTCAGGTGGATGGATGGACGCTGCTCGGTTTGGCCGGTCAAGTTCTGTTTTTCACACGGTTCATCATTCAATGGATTGCCACCGAAAGAGCTCGACGGACTGTCGTTCCACGTTCCTTTTGGTACTTTTCTATTGCCGGTGCGCTTGTGCTACTCTTTTACTCTTTTGTACGCAAAGATCCGGTGTTTATTGCAGGCTATTTGCTGGCAATGATCATCTACTTACGTAACCTCCGATTTGCTCTACGGCCGGGAAACGTGAGAACCGTTGACTAAACGGTACTGTTCCGGTTGTGGTACACAAAACTAGAAAAGACATTGAGACATTTAAGTAATACCGCTGCCTTGGCTTGTTCACTCTTTCTGCTTGGTGTGTTTGGTTGTGCACAGCGTGAGTCAGATGTTGGAACTGGCGCTATTCCGTTGCGACCGGAAGGGCAAGAGGGACAATCAACTATTGTCGCAACAAGATCGGCCGAATGGGACTTAGACCTTTCGCCGGGTCGTGGCAGCACCTTGCAAATCGGCGAAGCGGAGAGCTTTCGAGTCGTCTCGGCTCTACGGTTTCAGCCAAGGGATGTCTTGCCTGACAGTTTTGAATTGGACACAGCCCGAATTCGATTGCGAGTTGACCGGATTTACCCGGGGCGGGGAAGTTCACCCGATTTGCGCATGTTGATCAAGCAGGTTACACAACCATGGGATGAAGACTCTCTGGTTCAGGGCGTTTTTGCAGATCGCTCAAACTACCCCGTGATAGACACGATCCTTGTTCCCACTGGCGTTGATGCTGCAGACTCCCTGTATTGGTATCTGCCTGATAGCGTGTGGGAGTCCTGGCTCGTTGAGGACTCGATGAATTTCGGAATCCTGTTTGAAGCTGCGAATCCCGGCGTGATTGTCGGGTTTCAATCAGCCGAAGGCGCAGTAGCATTTCGCACATTTCTCGAGATCATCGGTCGGGAATTCTCCACTGACTCAGCCTCTGCTCCTTCCTCGTGGGCTGATACGTTGTATGCAATTGACGACGGTTATGTCGCAGAAGATTTGAGCGAACCGCTACCCGGCCGTCTGCGAATCAGCCAGGGTGCCTATCGTCGCGCGCTGTTATATTTTCCGTTAGACAGTGTTGTTTCAAACCCGCTACGAACAGTTGTGCGAGGTCGACTTCATTTCTTTGCAGATCTTGACGTACCGGGAAGTCTTCTTTACAGTGGCTCGAATTTTCTGTACAAGGATGCGTCGCTGACTGACACTCTTTGGTTTGCTGATCCGGATAGCGCACGTCAAAACTTCGTCGCCATCAGCTCAAGTTCATTCGGCTCCGACAACGTGCAAATAACTTTTGAACTGACCAACGTACTCGCATCAGTTGTGGGGAATCCGACGTCCTATGGTGGATTTTCCGTGCAGGCGACTTTGGAAAGTGACGTAGTGTCACGCCAATACTTCCATGCTCACGACAGCGAAATCGACTCGCTTCGACCACGACTCGAGATTTGGTGGGTCGAGCCATGATCTTTCTTGTATTCCTCTTTGTATCTTGTTCACAAGCGTTGGCAGGTGGGTCAATTTTTGGCGCGCAGCCGACCGGGGATCCGTTGCATACCGGCGGTGTAAGATCGGTGGGCTTGGGAGGCGCGGGTCTGGCTATTTGGGATAGTCTTGGGATTCACTCGGACAACAGTGCGCAAATGGGGGCACTCTCAGGAACCATGCTGCGAGCCGGCATGTTCACAGGTTTATACAACTCGACGGAAGGCTCGAACGGCGATACGGACAGCGAGTTCGGCTGGCAGTCTTTTCGACTCTATCTCAGGCTTCACCCACGGTATCGCACTGCATTAGGCATTGATCCCATCCGGCGATCGGACGTGCGTGTATTTGGAATTGACACTCTCTTCTATGAGTCGGGAGGCGAAGTGATTTCCGAGCCGTACGAGAGTCGTATGTCGTGGCAAGGGAGCGGAGTGGATATTCGTTGGGACCATGCGATTGTAGTTTCTTCGAAGCTTTCCATTGGAGCGACAGCAGGTTTTCTGACGGAGCACCTTGAAGTCATTAGTGACCTGGATTTCCCGGAGGCAACCAATGGAGCGCGTGACGCGTCTTTCAGAGACGTTCAGCGATTCAGTGGGTTTTGGGGAGGAGCTTCTGTGCACATCAGAGCGACCGAGAGGCTGAGTCTTGGGGGATTTTGGCGTTCAAAGGCAAGCGGAGATTTTGCTTATGAAAGTGCGGTCAACCACGGCGGGAATCCTGTCCTTCAAGAAACGAGTGGCGACCGACCTGGCGCATACGGCGTCGGTGTTGGATATCAGTGGCACCGTCTGTGGAGTCTATTTGCAGATGTCCGTCAGCAGAGTTGGAGCAAGGCCGAATTTGGTCCTATGTACGCGGCCAGCACCTTGCGCGGAATCGAGACAACATCGATCATGCTGGGCATTGAACGCAAGGGTGGAACCCGTATCACCGACGAAGGATTCGACCGTTGGGATTTCCGCGCCGGTCTCGCTCATCGACTTCAGCCTTGGCAATTAGAAAGCTCTCAGAATGACGTTACTGAGACAGCAATTGCTCTTGGTACGTCATTGCCGCTCAGCCAGCAAGCTGGGAAATTGCATTTTGCACTTGAGATGGGCCGTCGAGAACCTCAGAGCTTGGATGTATCCGAGAATTATGTGCGCTTCTATATGCAAATGGACATGCACGAGCGATGGTTCCAACGCAAGCGCCGCACTTTAGATAAGTAGGAATAGTCATGCACTCACATTTGAAGAACTTCTTGCAAGAGAGCGACCCCGCAGTCGCGTCCATTATAGAGCGCGAGCGTAGTCGCCAGAATACTGGTCTTGAGCTCATCGCTTCCGAGAACTTTGTCTCGCCGGCTGTTATGGAAGCAATGGGCAATGTTATGACCAACAAGTACGCGGAAGGTTTACCCGGCAAGCGGTATTATGGCGGTTGTAAGTATGTTGACGAAGTAGAGACGTTAGCTATTGATCGCGCGAAAGATCTATTCGGTGCGAAATGGGCGAACGTTCAGCCGCATTCTGGTGCGCAGGCGAATATGGCGGTCTACTACACATTCTTGAAACCAGGCGACAAGATTCTCGGAATGGATTTGGCGCATGGCGGCCACCTGACCCATGGTTCGCCTGTTAACTTCTCGGGGAGAATGTTCGAAGTGGTGAGTTACGGTGTGACCCGTGACTCGAATCTTGTAGACATGGATGATGTAGCACGCAAAGCACGTGAGCACAAGCCGAAACTGATTATGACCGGATCGTCGGCCTATCCCCGCAAATGGGAGCTTGCCAAGTTTCGCGAAATCGCCGATGAAATAGATGCTTATTTGATTTGCGACATGTCGCACTTTTCCGGACTCGTCGCGGGCAAAGTTCATCCCGACGTCGTTCCGTTCTGTCATGCTGTTACTTCGACAACTCATAAGACGTTGCGCGGCCCGCGCGGCGGAATCATTCTGTCATCGCAGGAAGGCGGTGAGCTACTCCTGGGCGGGATGCCGAAGCCAAAGAGCTTCTGGGACGCACTTGATTCGTGGGTTTTTCCCGGGGTACAAGGCGGCCCGCTCATGCATGTGATCGCGGCGAAGGCTGTTGCTTTTGGTGAGGCATTGACCCCGGCTTTTCGAGAATACGCAAAACGCGTAGTCGAGAATGCCAAAGTTCTCGCTGACGAGTTTATGGCACGTGGCTACAAAGTTGTGTCTGGTGGCACCGACACACATCTTATATTGCTCGACCTCTCGCCGATGGGCAAAACTGGAAAGGCTGCAGAAAGGGCACTTGAAGCTGCGGACATTACGGTCAATAAGAACATGGTTCCGTTCGATCCGCAGAAACCACTTGTAACTTCCGGAGTGCGAATTGGTTCGCCGGCCGTAACTTCAAGAGGGATGGGACCCGATGAGATGAAACGGATCGCCCGCCTTATTGATCGTGTGATCCAGAATCTTGATTCTGACGATGTAATATCTGAAGTTCGAACGGATGTTCAGGATCTTGCCTCAGGTTTTCCGCTTTACTCCTCGCCTCTACAGTACAGGACTTAGTACCAACCTTGCGCTGCCCGTTTTGCAGCACTGACGACGACCGCGTGATTGATTCGCGACCTGCAAAGGAGGGTCGTGCCATTCGCCGACGCCGCGAGTGTTTGAAATGCGGTCACAGATTCACGACATACGAGTCCGTCGAAGACCGTGTTGTGCAAGTTATCAAGTCTGACGGAGCTCGCGAGCCATTTGATCGAGAAAAGGTCTACCGCGGACTTTCAATTGCCTGCACGAAACGTCCCGTAACGGCGAACTCAATTGAGACGATGACAGCAGCAATTGAAGCGCGTGTGCTCGCGGACATGAGCCGCGAAGTGACTTCCTCTCAAATTGGCCAGTGGATACTCGAGGAACTTTCCAGGGTAGACGAAGTTGCTTATGTGAGATTTGCTTCAGTGTACAAGCGTTATAAGTCTGTTTCAGAGTTCTTAAGCGAATTGGATCGAATGAAAGCTGTCATAAAGTAGACACCGTGATTGTACCCGATGGACGACGTGACGCTGTTCACTACTTCGGGGCAACTCAGAGCCCGATTTACCGGCAATCTCAGTCCACGCATGTTGGCAAAGTCTGCTTCGCATGATTCTCAGGTTACCTGAATACTTCTATGGAGTCGGTGCAAGATTATTTCACCGCTACTGGGATAGACAGGGTGGGTGGAAGGCCCCGGTACCAGTTCTTTCCGTTGGCAATATTACAGTGGGAGGTACAGGGAAGACTCCCTTCGTGATAGCTCTGGCGAGACTTCTTTCCCTGCAGTTCCCAGACCTTGCGGATCAAGATCGAATCGCAGTACTCTCGCGTGGATATGGCCGGAAGTCCAGAGAACTCGTGGTAGTGACAGAGTTCTCAGACTGGCGGGAAGCAGGAGACGAACCACTTCTCATCAAGCGTAGTTGCCCAGGTTTGCTTGTGATTTCTTGCGCCAAGCGAGTCGAAAGCGCTCGCTTCGCGGTCAAGAAGTATGGTACCAAGCTGATTATCCTGGACGACGGCTTCCAGCATCGTGCTTTGGCCAGGGATATTGACATGGTAGTTTTGGACGCATTGAATCCTCTGGGAAATGGTAGATTGTTGCCCGCGGGTCCTTTAAGAGAGCCGGTTTCTGCCTTGGCACGTGCCTCTGCGTTTGTAGTAAATGGTGAAGGAAGCACGGCAGAGCAGCTGGCGGATCGATTCGGGAAAACCATTATTCACGTTGCGTCTGTTCCGCTGTCCGAAGCCTGGAGTTCCTCCGTAACTCAGCCAGCGTTTCTCCTTACCGGAATTGCAAGGCCAGAGAGAGTGCGTCAGTCGCTGGAAGATGCTGGCATCCGCTTGGTGGGACATCGCGCGTATCGTGATCACCACGCGTTTTCGGCGCGGGAGTTAAGGAGCGTCCAGATTGATGCACAGAAGCGTGGTGCAAGTTCGATTCTTATGACAGGTAAAGACAAAGTTCGCATGTCACCGATTCAAGGCGGTTTACCTGTCATAGAAATCCCACATGAATTGAAGATCACTCTGGCGCAAGAGTTGATTGCCGATGTCTTGCGTTTAAGAACCGCGCAAGCGGCCTCCAGCAGCGGTTCAATCTCTTAGTCCGTTCTCTTAGCGAGCCTGCAAGCCAAACAAAAACAATATAGAAGCTTTCCCAATACATGTGCAATCCTTCACAAAATGATTGACTTTTTCTGGAGAAACCGCTATATTCAGCAATCTGTGGATGTTATAGAGTTCCCGCGAAGATTTTGACCGAAAATGGGCCTCGAAACAGTACTATTTTTGTTACTCGCGCTCGGGTCAATTTTGTCGGCCCTGCTGGTCGTGACTTCTCCGTCGCCGATTGGCAGCGCGCTCTACTTGATTGTTACAATGTTTTGTCTGGCTGGCCTCTATGTCTTGCTGGCCGCCCCATTTCTCGCAGCAATTCAGATCATCGTTTATGCAGGAGCCATCATTGTGCTCCTGCTTTTTGTTATTATGTTACTGAATTTGCGTCAAATAGAAGAGAGACTCCCGAAGGGATGGCGCATAGCCGGTCTTGCTGTGGCAGGTCTGACGCTGCTGATTCTCTTTATGGCAATTGTGCGCGGCAGTGCGGTTCTTCCGGACATGCTTGCAGTTCCTGATGAATTCGGTGAGGTGAAGCCTCTTGGCGCTCTTTTGTTCAGTAAGTACTTGTTTGCTTTTGAAGCAACCTCGGTGCTGCTGCTAACAGCTATGATCGGAGCGGTGGCACTGGTAAGGAAGTCCGACGGGGAGGGCAAAGATGGCCGTTGAATTGGCCCACTATCTTCTGCTCTCAGCTGTTCTCTTTGGTATCGGGGTGATGGGCGTCCTGACACGGAAGAATCTTATCATCATCTTAATGTGTGTAGAATTGATGCTGAATGCGGTTAACCTGAGTTTTGTCGCTTTGGCGCGCCACGCCTTGAATCAAGAAGCTCAGGTAATTGTGTTCTTTGTGCTATGTGTCGCGGCCGCAGAAGTTGCGGTGGGGCTTGCCATATTGATTTCCGTGTGGAGGAAACGCGGAACTATGAATATCGACGCGCTGAGTGCGCTGCGAGGATAAATGCTCGACCTGCTTTATCTAATCCCGCTTTTCCCTCTGCTTGGTGTTGTGCTGAACACTTTTGTGTTGCGCGGCCAGCCGGAGAAATTGGTCGGGAGTGTCGCGGCTGCGATGGTTGGCGCCAGCTTCGTCGTAGCTATTGGTGGTTTCATTCAATTGCTCGGCATGCCCGCTGAGTCACGGCACTTCGAGCAAGAGTTGTTCCGCTGGATTGTGGTCGGGAATTTTGCCGCGCAAGCGAGTTTTTTGGCTGACCAGCTGTCCATGATTATGATGCTGGTCGTCACAGGCGTGTCATTCCTGATACATGTTTACTCGATCGGCTACATGCATGGTGATGAGGGCTTCAGGAAGTTCTTTATCTATCTTAACCTGTTTGTATTTTTCATGCTCCTTTTGGTCATGGGGAGCAACTATTTGGTCATGTTCGTGGGTTGGGAAGGTGTGGGGCTTTGCTCGTATTTGTTGATTGGATTCTGGTATACTGACGAGCTGAAGGCTTCGGCAGGGAAGAAGGCCTTCATCATGAATAGGATTGGCGACTTCGGCTTCCTGCTCGCGATCTTCCTGATTTGGACGACATTCGGGACTATCAACTTCCGTGAGATTGCGCCGATGGCGCAAGCATACCCGATCGGTGCCGGCGTCATTACGGCAATCTGCCTGCTATTGTTTATGGGTGCGACGGGCAAATCTGCACAACTGCCACTCTACACCTGGTTGCCGGACGCAATGGCTGGCCCGACGCCAGTGTCTGCGCTGATTCACGCCGCAACGATGGTCACGGCCGGAGTGTACATGGTTGTACGCTCTAATTTCCTATTTACGCTTTCGCCTATCGCAATGGATGTTGTCGCGTGGGTCGGCGCGTTAACCGCACTATTCGCGGCAACCATTGGCCTTGTCCAGACCGACATAAAGAAAGTGCTTGCCTATTCCACGGTCAGTCAGCTTGGTTTCATGTTCTTGGCTTGTGGCGTTGGCGCTTACACGGCGGCCATCTTCCATTTGATGACCCACGCATTCTTCAAAGGGCTGTTGTTCCTTGGTTCGGGATCGGTAATTCACGGTATGTCCGACGAACAAGATATTCGTCTAATGGGTGGACTAAAGAGCAAGATGCCGACTACATATTGGACGTTTCTGGTGGGTACGCTTGCAATTGCTGGAATCCCTGGACTTGCTGGCTTCTTTTCAAAGGACGAGATTCTTTGGAAGACTTTTGAGTCCCATAATTATGTTCTCTGGGCCATAGGCGCGACAGCCGCTTTCTGTACTGCATTCTACATGTTTCGGTTACTGTATCTTACATTCTTCGGCAAGTTCAGAGGATCGAAGTCTCAAGAGCACCACGTTCATGAGTCGCCTAAGCTAATGACAATCCCACTGATAGTGCTTGCCGTCTTCTCGATCATTGGCGGATATGTCGGCGTCCCTCATGCACTAGGAGGCAGTAACCCCTTCCACACGTGGCTTCTGCCCCTGATTTCCGAAACAACGGGCGCACACGGAGGCACTCATCACGGCGTACCTACAGCAGAGTATGTCTTGATGGTTGTTTCCGTAGTGATAGCACTCTTGGGAATTCTGCTCGCAAGATCTTGGTACCTCGGCAAGTCACCGACTGTGGAAGCATTAGGCAAGTCGAGTGCCCAACGGTTACTCTACAACAAGTATTGGGTTGATCAGATCTATGATACGATGATTTCCCAGCCACTGGTGAAATTGTCTGAACTCTTTGCAAAGTACATTGACATTGGAACGGTCGATGGCGCAGTCAATGGAGTCGGCTCGACTTTGAGCGGCCTTGGTGGAGTAGTTCGTAAGATCCAGACGGGTGTTACGCAGAACTACGCTGTGATGATGAGCTTGGGCGTAGTGTTGCTTTTGAGCGCAATATTGTGGACAGTTTTGGGATAGGCTGCTTATGCTGTTGACACTCTGCATAGCCATCCCCGCCTTAACCAGTTTGCTGGTGTTGCTCGTTCCTCGCACTTCGCCTGGGCTTGTCCGCGTCTTGGCCTTGGCTGGATCGCTCGTTACGTTTCTCGTCTCGCTGTCCGTACTCTCTATCTTCAAAGTTGGCGAGGCGAGTTTTCAGATGATCGAAAAGGTGCCTTGGGTACCCTCAATTGGCGCCGACTGGCATCTTGGAGTTGACGGCATCAGCCTATTTCTGATTGTCTTAACGACTCTATTGACCGTTTTGTGTATTCTCGCCAGTTGGCATAGCATTCAGGACCGAGTTCACGAATATCACTTCTTCTTCATGCTCTTGGAAGCAGGTATGATCGGCGTCTTTGCCGCGCTTGACCTATTTGTGTTCTACGTTATGTGGGAAGTGATGCTGGTGCCGATGTTCTTCCTAATCGGTGTTTGGGGCGGACAGCGCAGGTTATATGCAACGATCAAGTTCTTTCTGTTCACGATGGCAGGTTCAGTCTTGATGCTTGCAGGTGTGCTTTACCTGTACTTCCACACAATAGATCCGGAAACACAACGCAATACCTTCAATTTGCTCCATGTCACGGCCCAGTCGAGTTACTCTATAGGAACTCAAACTTGGCTGTTCTTGGCATTCGGCTTGGCCTTCGCAATTAAAGTACCACTCTTCCCACTCCATACGTGGCTGCCTGATGCCCATACCGAGGCTCCGACTGCAGGTTCTGTTATCCTTGCGGGCGTATTGCTAAAGATGGGGACGTACGGTTTTCTCAGATTCTGTCTGCCAATTTTCCCCGAGGCAACCCTGGAGTTTGTTCCGTGGGTAAGCTGGCTATCAATCATCGGTATCACGTACGGAGCGATGGTAGCCATGGTGCAGAAGGACATGAAGAAGCTGGTGGCCTACTCATCTGTCGCCCACTTGGGGTTTGTGATGATCGGCATGTTTGCACTGAATCAGCAAGGACTTGCGGGGTCTTTATTGCAGCAGATAAATCACGGAATCTCGACGGGTGCGTTGTTCTTGCTGGTTGGTGTGGTCTATGAGCGACGACACACGCGATTGATTGCGGATTACGGCGGTATCGCGAAAGTGATGCCGGTTTACGCAGCCCTATTCATGATTGTGGCGCTCTCGTCAATAGGCTTGCCGATCACGAACGGATTTGTAGGGGAGTTCTTGATTCTGGTGGGAACTTTTGCATCCAATACTTTGTATGGTGTCATTGCTACGTCAGGTGTAATCCTTGCAGCAGTTTACCTGCTCTGGATGTATCAGAGGGTATTCTACGGAAAACTGATCCACGAGGCAAATCAGAAACTCAAGGACATCACTTTGTTCGAAGCGACGCCAATAGTAGTCCTCATTGTGCTGGCACTTTGGATTGGTATCTACCCGGATCCGCTCCTTGTTCGGATGGAACCGTCGTTGCAGTTAGTCCTTGAGAAGTTTCAGCAGGTACAGTTATCGCAGCTTCAAGGGGTTCTTCACTAATGGGTATGCGTGACTTCCTTGGGGTTCTGCCAGAGCTTGCGGTTGTACTGACGGCGCTCTTGGCCATTTTAGTGGATATCGCGGCAAGGGAGAAAAATCCATCCGCGTCTCAAGGTGTCACTGCCGTTGGATTGACCGTTGCTGCAGCTTTGGCCCTCAGTCTGCCAACTAGCAACGGCATGCTGATGTCCGACCAGCTTTTTAGCGACGGTTTCTCTGCTTGGTTTCGTGCTCTTTTCTGTGTCGTTGGCGTCATTACTGCAATCTTCTCGCCACTTTATCTCAGGCACCGTAACATCAGGCTTGGCGAGTATTATTCGCTGTTAGCTATGTCAGTATTTGGCATGATGGTTATGTCGTCGTCGGCGAATCTGCTCTTGTTCTTCGTCGGACTGGAAACGATGTCCATCTCCCTATACGTGTTGGTCTCCCTGCGAAGAGACGATGCGACCTCAGTGGAAGGTGGATTGAAGTACTTGGTCCTCGGTGCTTTTTCATCGGCTTTCTTGTTGTATGGCATGGCCCTTATCTTTGGCGGAATAGGATCACTGGACTACGCCGTGATTGGTGAGTACCTTCGGCAGAGCCATGGTGTCGGACCGATGACTCTAACCGGAATCGGACTATTGTTGGTAGGATTTGCTTTTAAGGTTTCTGCCGTCCCGTTCCACTTCTGGTCACCCGACGTCTACGAGGGCGCACCGACCACAATTACTGCATTCATGTCAACGGGAGCGAAAGCCGCAGCTTTTGTTGGATTGATTCGAGTATTTGGCGTTGCTCTTGCCGAAACCAGTGAGCATTGGACTTTCGCACTTGCCGTGATTTCAGTCCTGACGATGACTCTTGGTAACGTGGTAGCCATCCGGCAAACAAGCGTGAAGCGGATGCTCGCGTATTCTTCTATTGCGCATGCGGGGTACATGCTGGTTGCCGTTATTGCTGGTTCGCGGGAAGCGTATGCGGCTGCGGGATTCTATCTGGTTGGTTACGCATTTATGAATCTCGGTGCCTTTGGAGTGCTGATGCTGATTAACCAGCGCGGCAAGGGTGATTATTCATTCGAATCTCTTCGGGGAATGGGAACTGTCCATCCATTGCTCGGTTTGACCATGACGGTTTTTATGTTGTCACTAATCGGCATTCCGCCGACGGCCGGGTTCTTCGGCAAGTTGTACGTTTTTTCGGCGGCCATCAAGCAAGGATACCTGTGGTTGGTGATCATTGGACTGCTGAACAGCGCTGTGGGAGCATATTATTACCTGAAAGTCATTTCGACAATGTTCATGTCAAAGGCAGAGGGAGAGGTTCAGTTTGGACAACCTGTTGCGTACAAAGCTGCACTGGCAATCTCATCGCTACTGATCATTATCCTCGGCATGTTCCCCGAGCAACTTGTAACGGCGATGCTGAAAGCTGTCCCATAGCTCATTATCGCACGAGTATAAAAAGCCCTCGCTTCTACGAGGGCTCTTTTTTGTGCATGCGAGATGAAGTGTTACGACGCAGGTTTAAATACTGCGAGAAACTCCGCAATGTGCCCAAAAGCTTTCCTCAGTGTTTCCTCGGGAGGCAGAAACACGACGCGGAAGTGCTTTGTACCTGGACGTTGACCAAAACCGGAGCCATGTACAGTGACCACGCCTGTTGCCTTAATCAACTCACGAACAAAGTCTTCATCAGTCTGTTCAATACTGAGTTTTGGAAAGGCATAAAAGGCACCGCGCGGAGTCACGCATGAAATCCCGGGAATATCATTTAACATCTTAACCGTGAGATCTCGCCGGCGCGACAGCTTTGCCTTGATCTCAGACAAATGCGACTGGTCACCGTCGAGTGCTGGCGCAATGGCATACTGTTCAGGATGATTAGCGGAAAGTCTGGCACGAAGAAGTTTATTAAGTGCCTCTACATAGTCATTCAAGACTGAGGAACTGCCAGATACAACACCCCAACCAATGCGAAAGCCCGGCGCAACATATGCTTTTGACATCCCATTGAACGTGACGATAGGATGCTCATGATCCAAAGATGCGATGGAGATATGCTCACCGCCATCGAGAATCAGCTTATCGTAAATTTCATCTGCGAAAATGACAAGATTATGACGTCGTGCGAGTTCGAGAATCCCTTCCAGAGTCCTGCGCTCACATACCGATCCTGTCGGGTTGTTCGGGTTGATTAGGACAATAGCACGAGTCTTGGGAGTAATCTTCGCAGCGATGTCTTCGAGATCCGGCTGCCAACTGTTCTCTTCGTCAAGATAGTAGGGAATTTCCTTTGCTTCGAGCTTGGCGAGAACTGCAGTGTAAAGCGGATAGCCGGGAGTTGGTGTCAAGACATGTTCACCCGCATTTACCAGTGCCGAAAAGCAGACTTCAATTGCCTCGCTTGCACCAGTCGTCACAAAAACATCGCGAATATTTTTTATACCATTGCGGTCAGCCTGACGGCGGATGGACTCCGTAGCTTCTCTAATTCCGCTTGAAGGTGCATATCCATTGTGATTGTCTCGCATCGCGCGAAGTGTCGCCTCAATGATATGTGGTGGTGTAACAAAATCAAAGAGGTTCGGATCGCCAATGTTCAAATAGAGCATCTCGCGCCCACTTGCGGCAACCTGCTGTGCTACAACGACAACGTCACGAACGGCATATGTTACTTGCTCTGTACGTTTCGCCGGTATTACGTGAGTAAGCATATTCTAAACTCATTAGTCTGATGATAACTTTCAAACATCCTTGGCGTTCCACTTATTTGCAAAGTGAGCGTAAATTGCAACACCGATTGCGGAGAAAATGCCGATTGCAGCAAACTGGTACCATAGTTTGTACGGGTGATATGCATTCCATAGTGTTTGCATGACCTGCATTGCATCCATACCTGAGACGGACTGCAGAAACTCAGTGGCCTTAGTTCGGGCAATTCCCTCGCCTTCGACGAAAGCTTCCGACACAAGCCTGACGGCTCTTGAGGAATCTACACCTGCGGCCTGCACCTTAGCAACAATATCTTCTGGCGATTGACCATTTGTTATGCCGAACTTCGTTGCAAGATAGTTTAGCGACAAGTTTGCCTTGTCACCCATTCGATCATAGACTTGGCCACCCATCAGCGATCCGTAGCTCCAGCCAATTGCAAGCGGAATGTTTGCATAGCCCATGTAAAGGGCCTTCTGGCCTTCAGGCGCGATAACTCCGAGATAGTCGTTCATCTTAGGACTTGCGAGCATCTCGCCAACGCTGAAACAGAGTATACCCAGAATGCAAAGATAACCCGACATCGTAAAGCCCGCTGCTACCAGACCGATCGCGGAAATCGTCATCCCCAGGAGAATCGATGTCAAGCGACGCATTCTTGCCACAAGGTACGATACAAACACAACGCAAACGACGATGAGTCCGGCATTAGCATTAATCATCCACTCCTGAGTGATCATCGTTCCGCGTGCGGTTTCAGTAGTCATCCAGGAGGGCAATCCAAGTGCCTTGACAATCATCGAGCTGTCAACCCAATCGACAATGAAGTTCGGCAGCATATCAAAGAGCTGCATAAACATCAGCCAGAATCCGGACATCAACCAGATAAAGGCGCCGACACGTGTTGTGCGGATGATCAGAAGTCCAAGCGACACTGCGACGGCTACCATCCGCACTTCTTTCGGAAACGGAATCAAAAAGACAATGAGAATAACCAGCATGCCGGCAGGAACTAACCACCAAGGACGGGCCATGTTGACACATGTTGTCTTGAAGATTGTCCACGGAGTGCCTGTCTGGTCACCGCCTGCGGGGACTTCCTTGTAAGTCAATAGCATCACGAAGTTCAAACTGACAATCACCGCACAACCGTAGAACACAGTCGGCCATGAGAATCCGTAAAGGAAGTGAGCCAGAGGCGGTCCAAGGAATCCTCCAATGTTGACCACCATGTAGAAAGTGCCCCAACCGACTGACGATGTCGCTCGCGTGATAGTTTGAACAAGAGTTCCTTGTATTCCTGGCTTAAAGACCGCTGTTCCAAACGCAAGGACGCAGCAACCGAACAAGAAAGGATAGAACTCGCGCTGCGTTGCCATCAAGAGATAGCCCGCAACCTTTAGCGCAATGCTCCACGCGATTGTTCGTTTGTACCCGTAACGATCGGCAAATCCGCCTGAAAACATAGGTACAAGCGACTGGACAAGAGCCCAGTAGAAAAAAATGATCCCCTTCTGGGTCTGCGTAAAATGAAGACCTGCAACTTCATCTGCCTGAGCAATGTAGATTGGAATAACTACGCGAACGCCATAATAGGCGAGTCGCTCAATCATCTCCATGATGTTCAGCATCCAGAATGGACGTCCGAACTGGGCAAGTTGCCCAAACAGGTTTTGTCGCGGAATACTCAAATTGATACTGAGTTAGGGAAGGGGACTCTTTAGAAAGACCACACCGAGCGGAGGTAAAGTTAGACTCAAGGATTGAAAATGTCCGTGAGACGGAGTAGCAACTGTCTCTACTGTACCCAAATTCCCGACACCTGAACCCCAATAGCTTTCTGCATCACTGTTAAGCCGCTCTGACCACGTGCCGGCAAGTGGAACTCCAACTCGATAGTTGTACCGTGGGACCGGGGTAAAATTCATCGCCACTAAGATCATCGGGTCGTTTGAATCACCCTTTCGAAGAAATACGAAGACAGATTGGTCGGCATCATGGCATTCAATCCACTCGAAGCCTTCGTGCTGAAAGTCGTATTTGTGAAGTGCTGCTTCCTCGAAATAGAGCTGATTGAGGTCGCGGACCCAGCGCTGCATTCCAGAATGAGATTGGAACTCCAGCAGATTCCAATCCACCGACTCGTCGTGACTCCACTCTCGCCATTGGGCGATTTCCCCGCCCATAAAGAGCAATTTCTTTCCCGGCATGCTCCACATATAGCCAAACAGCGACCTTAAGTTCGCAAACTTCTGCCACATGTCGCCGCTCATTCGACCTAAGAGGGAACCCTTGCCGTGAACAACTTCATCGTGTGACAACGGCAGCACGAAGTTCTCGGTATAAGCATAGAGCATGCGAAACGTTAGCAGATGGTGTTGATACTTTCGAAAAACCGGATCGAGCTTCATATACTCCAGCGTATCATGCATCCAGCCCATGTCCCACTTCATTCGAAACCCCAGACCGCCGATGTAAGGCGGCCTTGTAACCATTGCCCATGATGTGCTTTCTTCTGCAATGGGAAGAGTTCCGGGGAACGCGACACAAACCTCATGATTCAATCGCTTCAGAAACTCAATCGCCTCGATGTTCTCTTTCCCGCCATACTTGTTGGGTATCCACTCTCCTTCCTTGCGGGAGTAGTCCAAATAGAGCATCGAGGCAACACCATCCACCCGAAGACCATCGGCATGGTACACGTCCATCCAGAAGAATGCGGAACTAATCAGAAACGACTGAACTTCGGAGCGACCGTAGTTGAAGATGAAACTTCCCCAGTCGGGATGAAAACCTTGACGGCGATCAGCATGCTCATAGAGGTAGGTTCCGTCAAAGAATCCAAGCGCAAACTCATCGGTAGCGAAATGCGAAGGTACCCAATCCAGAATCACACCAAGCCCGTGTACATGCAATTGATCAATCAAATACATGAGATCTTGCGGTGATCCGTACCGTGCAGTTGGAGCAAAGAAGGCACTCATCTGGTAGCCCCACGACCCATAATATGGGTGCTCCATAACCGGTAAGAATTCGACGTGTGTGAAACCGTTTTCCTTCAAGTAACGAATCAATCGTGGAGCCAGCTCACGATAGTGCAGCGAGCGATTGTTGTCCTCACGGACGCGATCCCAACTCCCGAGGTGCATTTCATAAATGGAAATTGGCGCCTGATCTGAGTTTTTCTCTTTGCGCTCTATCATCCACTTGTCGTCGTGCCACACGTAAGAAGGGTCATGAATTATGGAAGCAGACTTCGGCGGCATTTCGGTCCTGAACGCGAAAGGATCGGCCTTGTCCACTTCATAGCGTGAGAGACGCGAGCGGATGTGGTACTTATAAGCTTGACCAAGCACAGCGCCCGGAATGAATCCTTCCCAAATGCCGCTGTTATCAATGACAGAAAGGGGGTGCTTATCAGCCTGCCAGTCATTAAAGTCACCTATGACGGAGACATCTCGAGCATCGGGCGCCCAAACAGCAAAAGCAACACCTTCACGACCGTCCCGCAAATCCCGATGTGCGCCGAGCTTGTGATACAGGCGAAAGTGGCTTCCTTCATTAAAAAGAAAGCGGTCCTCAGGGGTTATGCGAATAGACATTCGGTACTTGGAAATTATGAAATCACGTACAATATAGAGCTTATCATCGGGAACTTCAAGCGAACACCCGCTAAGTCAGCTGATCCTCACCTTGTTCCAAGTGGGGACGAGCGGTGACGCAAAGCCTTCATCTTTGGCGCGAAGCTCGAAAATCCGTGGTATGGGGGAAGGCACTTCGGCGCAATAGAAGGCTCGTTCTGCCATCCAGGAGTCAGGTCACGGCGAATGAACTATCTCCCAGAGTCCAGCCTGCGGAGAATCAAAAAAGGTCACCGCATGACGGTGACCTAAATGCTCCGGAGGAGGGATTCGAACCCCCGACCTAGTGGTTAACAGCCACCCGCTCTACCGCTGAGCTACTCCGGAAATAAGCCGGAATCTACAGAAAATCCTTGAACTTGTCAAGGGATTAGGAACATGGAAGAGTGCAAAAAACTGACGCAAAGCTTGAAAATGTGGCTCGCAAGATATATATTGAACTATTTAAGGCAAAATCAAGGCTAAAAGAGGACAACATGAGCCGCAACAAGACGATCATGAAGATGGTGCACCGTCGGAAACTCCGTCGAAAGAAGTTGAAAGTCAGAGCCATGAGGGATGCGAAGGCCTGAGGCAAATGGGACAGACCGTTTTTGGCCGAATGATTTCGGGCGAGATTCCTGTGGATAAGATTCTGGAAACAGAAGACTTAATAGCTATTAGAGATATTAACCCGCAGGCACCAGTACACGTCCTGATCATTCCAAAGAAACCGTTGGCAGCGCTTTCAGATTCTACAACAAACGACAGTGAGTTGTTAGGCAGACTTCTAAGTGCGGCACGTGATGTTGCAGCGATGCAAGGGTTATCGGAACGAGGCTATAGAGTTGTGATAAATGACGGAGAGTCCGCAGGGCAGTCGGTCCCGCATCTCCATCTGCATTTACTTGGGGGAAGGGACTTTCGCTGGCCACCTGGATAGTCTTAAGATTTTAGAAATAAAGAGGTTAATTGAGATGAGACAAGTAACGCTTGCGCTTTGCCTAGTTGCAGGTTTGCTGGCCGTTGGTTCGTTTTCAGGCTGCCAATCCGGACCTACTGAGCAAGAATTGTTCGACAAAGCTACTGCGGCTCAGGAACAAAGCGACTTCCCCACTGCGATCAAGGCATACGAGGAACTTGTCCAAAAGTACCCAAAGTCATCGTATGCACCTAAATGCCAGTTTATGATTGGCTATTTGTACGCCAACCACATAAAGAATGTGGCCATGGCGAAAGAAGCCTATCAGTCCTTCATCAAGAGCTATCCAAACGATCAATTGGTAAAGGACGCTCAGTGGGAATTGGACCACCTGGGAATGGATGTGAATGAGATAGACGAGCTCAACAAGATCCTTGCTGCGCCGGATTCGGCATCAGCACCTCAAGGTTAGTCAAGAAGATTTCTTGCTGATCATGCCACTTAGATCCCCGAGAGGGGGTCTAATTTTTTGTCGGATTGCCGGAACTCGTAGAGCGGTTTGCGAGTTACTTTCAGAGAACAGGTATTTTGAATTGTAACAAATTGGAAAGTAGCAACTTGTATGGACGCGGATATTCGAGAACTCACCCTCCGGATTGAGCGGGAAGCAGAACTCGCGGATCGCATTCTCACAGAGGCAGGGAAGTTAGTAGTCGGTCAGAAACCAATGCTCGAACGGCTTCTGATTGGATTGTTCAGCAATGGCCACGTCCTGTTGGAAGGTGTACCCGGGTTGGCAAAGACACTGACTATCAAGACGCTTGCGTCTACCGTTTCTGCACACTTCCAGCGGATTCAGTTCACTCCAGACTTGCTTCCTGCAGACCTTGTTGGCACGCTTGTCTACAATCAGAAAGATGGGAACTTTACGACCAAGAAGGGGCCGGTATTCTCGAATTTCGTGCTCGCAGATGAAATTAACCGTGCACCTGCAAAAGTGCAGTCCGCTCTCTTAGAGGCAATGCAAGAGCAACAGGTTACCATCGGCGAACACACATATCCGCTTCCACAGCCATTTCTGGTTCTCGCGACACAGAACCCGATTGAGCAGGAAGGTACCTACCCCTTGCCTGAGGCGCAGGTCGATCGATTCATGCTGAAGGTAAAAGTTGACTATCCACGCCGTGATGAAGAAGCGCGCATCATGCGCACATTCTCGCGCAGTGAGCTGCAGGCCATCAACCCAGTCGCCACGCCAGAAGAACTGCTTCGCATACGTGGACTTGTAGAGTCAATTTACGTGGATCCTAAGATAGAAGACTACGTGCTTGACATAGTTTTCACGAGTCGGCAACCGGAGCACCACAAGTTGCCTGAGCTCAAACCGCTGATCCAGTACGGAGCCTCTCCGCGTGCCTCAATCTTTCTTTTGAAAGCTGCGCGAGCGCACGCTTTCTTAAGGCATCGCGGCTATGTAGTGCCTGAAGATATTAGGGCGATCGGCATGGACGTTCTGCGCCACAGGATTGGGGTTACGTATGAAGCGGAGGCGGAGGAAGTCTCGAGCGAGGCCATTGTTGAAAAGATTTTTGGCGCTGTAGAGGTCCCGTAACCCGTGCTTGAGACTCGTGAGATAGTACGCAAAGTCCGCCAGATCGAGATTAAGACTCGAGGCTTGGTGAATGAAGTCATGTCTGGAGAGTACCATGCCGTGTTCAAAGGGCGCGGCATGAATTTCTCTGAGGTAAGAGAGTATCAAATCGGTGACGATGTCCGAACGATTGATTGGAACGTCTCTGCGCGAACGGGAAGGCCCCACGTCAAGCTTTTTGAAGAAGAGAGAGAACTTGTCGTGATGCTTCTTTGTGACGTGTCAAGCTCTTCACTCTTTGGTTCGGGGCGTGCGCTGAAAATGGACATCGCGGCCGAACTCGCAGCCGTGCTCGCTTTCTCCGCAATTAAGAACAATGACAAGGTTGGATTACTGCTGTTCACAGATCATGTTGAGAAGTTCATTGCGCCACGCAAAGGTCGTTCGCATATATTGCGAATTCTTCGCGAACTCATAACTTTTGAACCGAAGCGGAGCGGCACAAGCCTCAACGTCGCTCTTGAGTACATGCTGAACGTTCTGAAGAAGCGAGCGATCGTCTTTCTGATATCTGACTTCATTGATCAGGATTATGTCCGGCCCTTGAGAGTCTGTGCGCGTAAACATGACTTAATGGCTTTGCACCTCACAGATCCTCGCGAAACCTCATGGCCCAAATCAGGATTAGTGAAACTTCATGATGCAGAGTCAGGGGCTTCTCTGTGGATAGATACGTCGTCGACAAGTGGACGAAAGATCTTACAAACGGAATTCAGACTCTGGCAGGAAAGTGTAAAGCAGTTGATGCAACGGTCCGGTGCGGACTATGCAAGTCTAAATGTTGCTGAGGACTACGTGCGGAGCCTTGTCACAATGTTTAAGAGGCGCGAGCAGCGAAGATGAAGCTGCATGGTATCGAGCGAACATTGTTGGTTCTGGAATTCATGTTTTTGGGTGCAGCAATCGCCTCCGCTCAAATCCATGTTGGCGATCCAATTGAGTATAGAGTGAAGATCACCCCATGTGACAGCGTGGAAATCCTTGAACCGAAGGGCGTCCCGTTGCGCGTCCTTCCCGGCAAGCGTCAGATCGCGCCAGAAAGCGGCGGTGAAATTGTGTTTCACGCAGCACTCTTTGATACAGGTGCGTTCGATGTGCCGGCACTGCGTGTGGTAGCATATGGCTCAGGACAGCCGCTGGACACATTTCTCTCGGATGAGAGGCACATTCAAGTTGTGTCACTCCTTGACGACACTGCGGCTACACCCAGGCCAATAAAGCCGTATGTTGAGCATCCACTTCGATTTGCCGATTTATGGCGGGAATACGCACATTGGGTGGCCATCGCGCTCGGAGCGGCTGCCTTACTGTTTGCCTTCATTTGGTGGCGTAGGCGGACTAAGCAAGGAATCAAGGAGCAAGTCCTTCCGCAGCTACCTCCTGCGGAACTTGCTTTGAGGGAGCTAATTTCGTTGCGGGACAAGAAGTATCCGGATAGAGGAATGGTCAAAGAGCATTACAGTGAATTCTCTGAAATCATGCGGCGATACTTAGAAGGCAACTATTCATTTCCCGCACTTGAGATGACTACTCATGAATTATCCCTTGAATTCAAGCGGGAAGAATTGCCCACGTGCTGGCGGCAGGAACTCTTGCCAATCCTTTTTGAGGCGGACTTGGTAAAATTCGCAAAGGAAGTGCCTTCACTTTCTGATTGTGCGAAGATTTTGGACACAGGATTTCGTCTTGTAGAACTCACTCGTCCACACGAAGAAGATGCGACGGAGAAACAAGCAGCATGAAATTCGCGAATCCCGAATTCTTCTGGCTGTTTCTGCTGATTCCCTTGGTTACGTATGTGTATCTCTTTCGGGAACAGTATCTTCGCACTGACATTAGGTTTCCGACACTTTCGCACATTGGGGGAATGTCGCGCACGGTGCGCGTCCGGTTAAGGCACGCTCCGTTTGTCTTACGAGTTGCAGGCATGTCACTGCTTATTGTTGCACTTGCTAGGCCACAGGCGTTCGATACGGAGAGCAAACGCTCGATCGAGGGAATTGATATTGTCCTGTGTATCGATATTTCGACTTCGATGGCCGCCGAGGATCTGAAGCCCGATCGTCTCGAGGCGGCTAAACGTGTCGCGGCAAGCTTTGTTCAGCTACGGACTCACGATCGTATCGGAGTAGTCCCATTTGCTGCTGAAAGTTTCACGCAAGTGCCCCTCACGACGGACCACAAGGTCTTGCTCAGCCTTTTAGGGCAGATTCAAATGCGAATGGTCGAGGATGGCACTGCGATCGGTACGGCTTTGGCGACCTCAATCAACAGACTCCGCGACTCAGATGCAAAGTCGAAAGTGATCATATTATTGACAGACGGGCAGAATAACCGTGGCGAAATTGACCCGTTGACCGCTGCTCAGGCTGCACGAGCTTTGGGCGTTCGTATCTATACAATAGGTGTCGGCACGCGCGGTGTGGCGCCTTATCCGGTCGAAACGGTTTTCGGGAAGCGCTACCAGAATGTGCAGGTTAACATTGATGAAGAGATGTTAACGGAGATCGCGAATCAGACTGGTGGACGCTATTATCGAGCGACGGATGACAAAAGTCTGGCAGAGATCTATGAAGTGATCGATCAACTCGAGCGCACAAAGATTCAGGTTGAAGAGTATAAGGAAGTCGCCGAGCTATTTGGGCCATGGTTGACGTCGGCCATACTTTGTCTTGCGTTAGAAGCTCTTCTTGGCCTGACGTGGTTCCGAAAACTGCCATGATACGCTTCGCTGCACCGCACTTTCTCTGGCTGCTATTGTTTGTTCCGGTTCTTGGCGCTTTCTGGTCCTTCGTACTTCTTCGCGCTCGATCAAAGATGCATTCAATCATCCCTGAACCCCTGCTTTCCCGAGTAGCATATGGCCGGAGTAGCGCGCGAAAGTGGATGAGAATGGGCCTATGGTTGACTGCAGCGATTCTACTCTTGCTGGCTCTTGCACGCCCGCAAATCGGAACAAAACTCGAGGAAGTAAAACGCGAGGGCGTGGATGTCATGATTGCTATTGACCTTTCCAACAGCATGCTCTGCGAGGATTATGCTCCATCGAGGTTAGAGAGTGCAAAGTACTCAATCCAGAAGTTCATTAACGGTCTGAAAGGCGACCGCGTCGGCTTAATTGCGTTCGCAGGGGCTGCAATCTATCATTGCCCACTAACGACGGACTATGGAGCTGCTAAACTCCTGACTCGGATTCTGAACACAGCAATCGTTCCCGAGCAGGGAACTGCACTTGCAGAAGCTATTCAAATGGCAATTCAGTCGTTCCAGAATGACGAGAAGTCGAAGAGCAGGGTTCTTGTGATCATAACCGACGGTGAAGACCATGAACCTGCAGCGATTGAAGCTGCGCAGGAGGCTCGCAATCAAGGCATCATTCTATACGCAATTGGAATGGGAACTCCGCAGGGAGCGCCAATCCCCTTGAAAGACACCACTGGCCGAAATGCCGGCTATAAGAAAGACGCACAAGGGCAAGTGATTATAACCCGTCTGAATGAACAGCATTTGATGGAGCTAACCGACATTGGTGGCGGAGAGTATGTGAGGGCCACTCCTGGCGGGAAGGAGCTTGATCGGATTTGGGATGATCTTAGCAGGATGGAGAAGACTGAGTTTGGCCAAATGCAGTTCACAGCTTATGAGGATCGTTATGCATTCTTCGTGTTTCCTGCATTTCTCTTATTGCTGCTTGAACTCCTGATTGGTGAGCGCGCGGGTCAGTTTGCAGGTTTTGGCAGTCTAAGGAGGGCAAGATCGTGAAAGCACTCATCGTCTTGATATGGGCTGCTACTGCGTTCGGGGCGCTACCGTCAACAGAGGTCAAAAAAGGAAATGATGCGGCGAAGGCTAGAATGTTGGATGAGGCGCAGTATCACTATGTGAAAGCGCTTGAGAACGAGGCCGACACCGCCGTGGTCATGTACAATCTTGGTAACGCATTGTTTGATGCAGGCGAATTCGAGCGCGCGCAACAACTCTACAGCGCCGCAATTGATACAATTAAAGGGCGCAGCATGCTCTCGAGCACCCTTTATAACATGGGAACCGCGAGTATTCTTGCACAAGACTATGATAAGGCGATAGGCGCTTTAGTTGAAACACTTCGTCAGAATCCGGCCGATCAGGACGCGAAGGTAAATCTCGAACTTGCACTACGTTTGAAACGAGAACAAGAGCAGCAGCAAGACCAGAACCAGCAGGAAGAGAATCAACAACGAGATCAGAGTCAGGACAAAAATCAGGAGCAGAAACAAGACCAGAATGGGCAGCAACAAGAGCAGTCCGAAAAGCAAGAGGATAGTCAACAAGAACAGCAGCAGCAACAACCAGGTTCGCAAGAGAACCAGCAAGGCGATTCAACAGAAGCACAGCAAAGCCGGCCACAGCCACAGCAGATGACTAAGGAAGAGGCCGAGCAGCTTCTCAATGCGCTGCTGCAGAGCGAACAAAAGACGTTGGAAGAGGTTCGCAAGGCGAAAGCTGTCTCGAAGAAGAAGAAAGAGCGAGATTGGTGATGATCCGATTTCTTATCTTTGTGCTTTTGGCTTCACAGTCTGCCATGGCTCAGTACAGCTTCCAGGCAAAACCGAGTCGAACGTCTGTGCCCGTTAATGAACCATTTGAAGTGACATTCACCTTCGAAGGCGCAGCATCTGGTCTGCCGACACCTCAGCCCAAACAATTGACAAACTTAAGTCTTATTGGGGGGCCGTCCACATCAACCCAAACGAGCATAATCAACGGCCGTGTGTCATCGTCAAAGAGTTTCACCTATATATTGCAAGGAACTGCACCTGGTCCTGCGGTTCTTGGAGCTGTAGAAATCGTCTACCAGGGCAAGAGGTATTCCACCTCGCCGTTGACCATATCGATAGTGGCAGCTGGGGAGCGCACGGGAAATGAGCGCCAGGAGGTGTTCATTCAAGTGATACCAGACAAGAGAGATGCTTACATAGGGGAACAGATCGTCCTGACTTACAAGATGTACTTCTCTACAAGCATCTTTGCGCCCGAGATCAAAGAGCTGCCCAAAGCCACTGGCTTCTGGACCGAGGAGTTTGAGTTGCCTAATCAACTCGTTCCTCGAGATGAAATTGTGGATGGTATGAGTTACAAGTCGATCGTCTTTCGCAAAGTCGCATTGTTTGCAACAACGGCCGGTGAGTTGACGGTTGATCCGCTCACCGCAGTCGTACAGGTAGAGAGGCGACAGGCATCACGACGAGGGCGCGATCCCTTTATGGATGATCCATTCTTTAGCCTTGGGCGACGACGAGAATCAGTGCAAGTCTCATCACGTGCTTTGAAGCTCAATATCAAGCCACTGCCGGATGGAAGGCCGCTCGGCGAAGTCGCAGTAGGCAGGTTCACTGCGACGGCACGGGTCGACAAACAACGAGTCGCGTCAAATGATGCAATAACGCTGACCGTGCAGATACGCGGAACTGGCAATATCCGAACACTTCCAGTGCCTAAGATCAGTTTCCCGCCTGATTTTGAAACATTTGAACCCAGATCAACGGACCAGATAAAGCGTGGTCCGGACCGGATCTCCGGAACCAAGACTCTGGAGTACGTACTGATCCCAAGGGCTGCCGGTGTGCAAACAATTCCGTCTTTAAGTTATACTTTCTTTGATCCGCAGACCAAACAGTTTGAGATAGCCGAAACTGAACCACTGTCTATCGAAGTTGAGCGAGGTCGCAGTAGTGATGGCTCAATGCCATTCGAGACGAAGCGTGAAGTGCGTTCCATTGGGCAGGATATTGCCTTTGCGAAGTCTGATCAGGGGAAGCTTGTTAAGACTGGAGCACTTCCGCATCAGAGTGCGGGATTTTGGATTGCGATTTCCATTCCGTGGTTCGCTTTGGCCGGATTTGCCGTATTTACGCGCCGTAGTGCTGTGCTAAGTCGGACCATTCCTGTTCGCCGCAGACGCGTGCTTCGTAACTCAAGACGCATGATAGACCAGGCTGAAAAGCTGGTGGGTGCCGGCAATGTTGAAGATGCGACTCGTCTGTTGATTCAGAGTGTGCAGATAATCCTCACGGAATGGACTGGTCTTGCTGCGTCGACTCACACTACAAGCGACTGGGAAGAGCAGTGGTTGTCGAAAGGGCAGAGCTTCGATCAATGGCAATCCTTGCGTAGCGCTTTGGATATCAGCGAGCGTGCGCGTTATGCAGGAGGGAGGCCTTCCACAGCAGATGTTTCTGCGTCGCTTAAGAGTGTGGAGAGTGTTATTGCTCAACTTGGCAACGAAGTCGAGGTCAGGTCGTGAGGAGTGTCATTGTACTTCTATTCAATCTGTTCACGGCATTCGGTGTGGCGCTTGGAAATGCGTCTTTCGATGCGGGACTTGCCGCGTACCAAGACGGCAAGTGGGAAGCAGCCATTCAGCATTGGCAGAGAATTGTGGATAGTGGTGAGAGCAGCGGTGCGCTCGAATACAATTTGGGGAACGCCCACTTTCGATTGGGGAACTTGCCACAGGCAATATTGCATTACGAACGCGCATTGAGATATCAACCGTTCGATCGCGACACGCAACATAACCTAATACTCGCCAACCGTGGGATAATCGATCAGATCACGCCCTTGCCTCGCCTCGGAATTTGGCACTATGCGGACCGCATCCGTGATGCACTATCACCGGGTTGGCTGCTAAACGCGTTGTTGATTCTGAATCTGGTAACTGCGGTCTTGTTTGGTGGCTACTTACTGGGGTCTGGATCCTTGCGCGCGTGGTCTCTGCGTGGAGCGATTACGGTGCTGGTTTTGCTTGGAGTAGGTGGCGCATGGTACGTGTGGAGGAGTAGCGCAGTGACGGTTGCGCAGGCGATAGTGATGGCCGAGAAAGTCGATATCTATTCTAGCCCTTCGGAAGTGTCGACGCCATTGTTTGCGTTGCACGAGGGCACAAAAGTTACACTTGGCGAAGAACTTTCGAGTTGGGTTGAAGTCGTCCTTGCTGACGGCCGCAAAGGCTGGATGCCTCGCGAATATGCAGAAAAGATTTAGATACGCAATAGTTCTCGCAATCATGCCTGGAGTCTTGTCTTCGTGTGCTGGATTCAGTCCTTTCGCTTCCCGAAAGGGAGTTGCAGAACAGGACACAGACAGTGTTGCTAAAGACTCATTGCTGGTTGACCCATGGTCACTTGGTCCCGACGTATTCAAATCAAATGCGGACTCGGCGGAGGTGAACGAATCGCTCCCTACAAAAGCCGAAGTCATGGATCCGAATGGCCAAGCTCCATTGTCGGTCAACGACTCACTTTCAGCGTTTCAAGAGACGCCGGAGATTGAGCTACTGGTGCAGCCAGTTCAATCCGCTGTTGTCTTCGGCTATGCACTCGAGATTGGTGCGTACCTTGATCGAGCCAAAGCAACGACTACGGCAGCGCGAGCCTCTACGTCAATAGGCTTGCCCGGCACACTAAAATTTGAGAACCCTTATTATAGAGTACGTTTGGGGGAAGTGGCAACCCGCGCCGAAGCAGATTCTCTCTATCGAGTCGCTATGACGAGAGGCTACCACGATGCGTCCATAGTGGTGATTGAATTACGATAGATCACGTGATTGACATTCGGGGATAAGCTTGACAATTCCTCGGATATTCCTTATTTTCTTATATTTCCCGCCTAACGGGGGCCGATGCCGCCTCGCCCACTGGTCAGCATCATTATTCTAAATTACAATGGTTTAGAGTTTCTTCCAAGGTGCTTGGACTCTCTGTCGCGCACGGAATACCACCCTTTTGAGATTATTGTGGCCGACAACGGCTCTACTGATGGAAGCCTTGACCTCTTGCGCGGCAGCTATCCAGATGTTCAGATCCTAGAGTTGGAAGAGAATTGGGGTTATAGTGGGGCGTATAATCGAACAGTCCCGCAGTCTAATGGTAAGTATTGTGTTCTTTTGAACTTTGATGTTGAGGTCGAGCCAGATTGGCTGAGTCCAGCAGTCGACCTCATGGAGTCTGATCCGCGCATTGGAGCTGTTCAGCCGAAACTGAAGGCCTATCAAGATCACTCAAAGTTCGAGTATTCAGGCGGCTCGGGTGGATTCATTGACGCGTACGGTTTTCCTTTCGTTCGAGGACGTTTGTTCCACACGACCGAGGAAGACCATGGCCAGTACGACGATATCCATGAAGTCTTCTGGGCCACTGGAGCTGCCCTTATCGTTCGGCGAGATTGCTTCGTTGAAGCAGGAGGATTGGACGAGGACTTCTTCATGCACATGGAGGAGTTGGACTTTTGTTGGCGATTGTGGTTGACCGGATTCAAAGTTGCAGTGGCTCCGGCAGGGACTGTCTATCATTGGGCGGGTGCTGCCTTGTCAGCGAATAGAATTCGGAAGATGTATTTGAACCACCGCAATAGCCTTGCGATGATGATAAAGAATTATGGGACCGCCCGATTGCTGAAACGCCTGCCTGTTCGGATCCTGCTCGACTGGCTTGCAGTATTGACTTCCCCCTTCCAGGGCGAGGCAAAAAGGGCAGTCGCGGTTTTGTGGGCGCACGCCTACATCCTTGTGAATACGCCGGCGATTTGGTCAAAGCGTCGCGCAGTGCAGCGAATGCGGCGACTCCGTGACGCACAGCTTGACCACGTGATTATTCCGATTAGCATAGTATATCGTTACTTTGTTAAGAAACAAACGACCTACAGTAAACTGAACCTGAGCCTGTGAAATTTAGCATTAAATGGTGGTGTGCTGCCGCGGTTTTCTCGGTTTCCCTCATTGTCTACTCTTTGACGATGGCAGATACCGTATCATTTTGGGATTGTGGTGAGTTTGCTGCCTGTTCGTATACACTTTCAGTCCCCCACCCGCCAGGCTCGCCGCTATTCTTGCTCGTCGGCCGCGTCTTTTCAATTCTTCCTGTATCGCCTGACATAGCTGTCCGAGTGACGTGGATGTCGGTGCTATCGAGCGCGATCGCTGTGCTCTTGCTCTTCTTGATCATTGTTCGACTTCTGCGCCATTTGCGCGGGATGGAAGAGACTGTAACCGACAAGATAATAGTTTACGGTTCGGCTGCAGTAGGTGCGCTCACTCTGTCTTTTTCGTATTCGATGTGGTTTAACGCCGTCGAGTCGGAAGTTTATGCTATGAGCCAGCTTCTGACACATTTGGTTGTATGGCTAATACTGGTCTGGCACGAAAAGGCTGATGAGCCAGGTAACGAACGCTGGCTGCTTCTCATTGCGTATGTTATCGGATTGGCGACCGGCGTGCACTTGTTGATGATTCTGGCCATTCCTGCGATTGCCTTGGTCATCTACTTCCGTCGCCGGACTTTTGAGATGAAGAGCTTCGTCGGCATGATTGCCTCGACGGGCGTATTGTTTATCTTGGTGTATCCGGGCGTGGTGAAGTGGCTGCCAACTCTTGCAAGCAAGTTTGAGAGCCTCTTAGCGCCTTTTGCGGTCTTTGTTTTGCTTGCAGGAGCTTTCTGGTGGGCTGCAAAGAATAGACATGGCATCATCGGCACTGCCGTCGCAGGCCTACTGCTTGTGATTATAGGATACTCGAGCTATGCCATGATCTACATTCGCTCGGGACTTAATCCACCGATTGATGAGAACGATCCTGAGACTCCTGCAGCCTTCCTGAGCTACCTAAACCGTGAGCAGTACGGTGACAGGGCAATGTTTCCTCGAGTGTGGAAGGGTAACCCGAATTACAAGAGCGAGTGGAACTTCTTCTGGGACTATCAGATCAATAAGATGTTCAACCGCTATTTACTGTGGCAGTTCGTTGGCAGGGAAGGTGCGCCGAAACACGAGTTTCAGGATGCTGGTGTTGAACCAGTCTACTCTCCGCTGACAGTCTTGTTCGGCCAGTCCAGCGGGATGGTTCGTTGGCTAGCCATACTGACTTGTGCACCACTGTTGTTGGGACTCTTAGGCTTTTTCCATCAGTATGCTCGTGACAAGTCCGGTTGGCTGGTAGTAGCAACTCTCTTCTTTATGACGGGATATGCCGTGATTCTTTACCTGAATCAGGATGACCCGCAACCGCGTGAACGTGACTATTCATACGTCGGTGCGTTCTTTGCGTTCTCGATTTGGATTGGCGTGGGTGCTATGGCGGCATTGGACTGGGTGGCGAAGAGGTTGAAAAATTCTAAGCAGGCTCTTGCCGGCGTGGTCGCTCTCCTTATTGTCCTCGCTCCGGGCATTTTGCTCGCACGCAACTATTCCATGAATGACCGCAGCGGTAGTTATGTCGCTTTCGACTACAGCTATAACATGCTTATGTCGTGCGAACCGAATGGCATTATATTCACGAACGGTGACAACGACACATTTCCCGTATGGTATCTTCAGGAAGTAGAGGGAATTCGCAAGGATGTCCGGCTGGTCAACTTAAGTTTGTTGAATACAGGGTGGTACATTAAGCAGTTGCGGGACAGGGAGCCAAAGGTCCCGATCTCGTTTAACAACGCATATATTGACCGCTACATTGATGGGACGGATGCGCAGGCACTGCTTTCTCGCTATTGGCCGACAGATAAGCGCCGCGTCGAGCTGAATACCCCACAGGGGCGCATGAGCTGGGATGTACCGGGCGCGATGTACATTCCCTATAAGCAAGGGGAACCTCGCGACCCAAATTTCTTGCGTGTACAGGATCAGATGATTCTGGATATCATGCGCACGAACTATGACCCGTCCAAGACTCCAACCCCCAAGTCGATCTACTTTGCCGTCACAGTGGCAAATTCGAATATGATCGGCTTGCGGGATTTTCTGACGATGGAGGGTCTCGTCTTCAGAGTTACTCCGGCCGGGACTCGAGGCATTGATGCAGAGCGGATAAAAACACATCTTCTGGAAACCTTCAAGGGGCGTTTCAGGGGTATTGCGGATCCTGGCGTTCATTTTGATGACAATGTCTCAAAACTGCTTCAGAATTACCGTTCTGCCTTCCTGCAGCTTGCATATTACTATCGTTCTCAGCCGGACCCGGTAGGTTTTGAACCGAGGAAGTTTGGGACGTTGGATGAGCAGATAGCCAACTTCGACCAGATGTCAAATCGTGATAAGGCACTCGCGATTATGAAGTATATGGATCGTGAGATCCCGGAGGAAGTTCGTCCGATCAGCAATATTGAATTGTCGCTGCAGATTGGGAGAATGTTCAGCGAGGTTGGCGATGACAATGAATTGCGACTTCGCCTCGATTGGGCTGAAGAACGCCGAGACCTTGATTTTGAATCGCGCATGCGGATCGCTGGAATGTACGCTGGCGCGATCGGAGATACGGCAAGGGCCGCTCAAATTGCCCGCGCAGCACTTGGGGAAACCCCGACTTCGGAACAGCTGTATCAGGCGGGCACGACACTCTATACGTCAGATGCACCTGGAATGGCGGTTGAGTTTTTCGAGCGGATGTTACAGCTTGATCCTCGGAACGGCCAGGCCATCGGCGGCTTGCTTCAGGCATACGACCGCTTGGGAAGGCTTGAGGATGCTGTGAAGCTGCTGGAGAGCTGGTTAGTCACAACCCCGAACGACGCGGGCGCACGTCGCAGATTGGAAGACTTGCGCGGCAAGTTAGCCGCTCGAGATAGCAAAGCCGCAGAAGCGGCAGAAACGCAAAATTAACGCAATCTTTCGAACTTCGGAGGCAGAGTATGTACCGACTTCTGGGAACCCTTTGTATTGCATCCTTGCTGACACTGTCGGTGACAACGACCAGTTTTGCCTATGAAAGCCCGCGCAAGTATGGCATTCAGATGGGCGGTGGTTTCGGAATCTATGACATGGGGGACATTACCCTGGCAACGGACTATCTTTCTGCCCGTCGAGCGGGCAATACGACTACAACTGCCGATGCAGGGTTTATGGGCAACTTGGCGCTCATTTATCGACCGGCAAGACACCAAATGTGGGAGATTGGATTCAACCCACTGTTCGATGTTGAGAATCTTGTCGAGAATAGTGCAGGTGATTCGCTTACAACTGGGCAAATCCTCATGCACGCAAACGAGTTCTATGCGAAAGCCACAGTTGTCACTTATCCTTCAGAGCGCCTGAATTTGAACTTTGGAGTCGGACTTGCCTACTATAATTGTGAGATGCAGGTGCAAGACGAATTCTCGAGCAGATTCTACTATGATGCCGTTGGACGCGCATTCGGGCTGATCGGATCAGTCGGCTTAGAGCTTGGGTTGGCAGAGCGAGTCGGTCTCTATCTTGGTGCTGGCGGACGTTGGGCCAACGTGACAAACTTCTCGCATGAGTCTTCCGCAGGAGTCCGAAGCAGCGTACCCGTTCTGGGCGGCAGTCGCCCCTGGGAGGTGAATCTCTCAGGCGGATACGGACAACTCGGCCTCCGCTTCTATTTCGATAAGGTGACGCCGCCAATCGATTTCTCACGATAGCTTTAAGCTTTTTCTTGGATACGAGTGACCATCTTGACTGTTTCGTCAGGATGGTCATTTCCTAAGTAGACTTGCCAGAGGATTATTCATGTCTGGGACAAATATCCTAATCTTACTTGGTTCAGAGAGTGACCGAGATCAGTTTGCTGAAACCGCAAAGTATGCGGACTATTTCGGAATATCGTGGTCCATAGAGGTGATTTCTGCGCACCGAGATCCTGAACGCTTGCGAAGCCGCCTTCACCAGGCAGAGCAAGAGGGAACAGACGTGCTTATAGCGTGCGCTGGAATGGCAGCGCACTTGGCAGGCGCGTGTGCGGCTCACTCCGTGCTTCCCGTAATCGGAGTGCCCGGCGCAGGTTCGACACTTGGAGGACTAGATGCCCTGCTTTCGACCGTGCAGATGCCAACGGGTGTTCCCGTTGCGACTGTGGCAATAGGCAAGGCGGGGGCCCGCAATGCCGTTATACTTGCAGCTCAGATGATTTCGATTAAGAGGCAGGAGATTAGAGACAAGCTGCGTGCTTTCAAGCTGGCGGGCTCTAAGATTTGAAGTCGCTGGTGATCATCCCGACTTACAATGAGCGGGAAGGTATCGAAGCGATCATCCGAGCCGTCCTTGCGCAAGAAGGTGGCGTTGACATATTGGTCGTTGATGACAACTCGCCGGATGGGACGGCAAGTATTGTCAAGTCTTTGCAGGCCGATGAACCGAGGTTGCATTTGCTCACAAGATCAGGCAAACTTGGCCTGGGGACGGCCTATGTCGCTGGCTTCAAGTATGCAATTGATCTCGGATACGAAGCAGTGTTTGAAATGGATGCCGATTTCTCGCATGATCCAGCCATGATTCCGCAGTTTCTTGAGAAGATTCAGGAATTTGACTTTGTGTTGGGGTCTCGATACGTGAATGGTATTTCGGTCGTGAATTGGCCTCTGTCACGCCTGATGCTAAGCTACTTCGCCTCTTACTACACCAGGATCATAACAGGCATGCCGATCAAAGATCCGACAGGAGGCTTTAAGTGCTTTCGAACGAGTGTTCTGAAGTCGATTGATCTTGACAACATCAGATCGAATGGGTACAGTTTCCAAATAGAAATGAACTTCAAGGCGTGGAAGAAGCGATTTCGATACATTGAGATTCCGATAATATTTGTGGATCGGCGTTACGGCAAATCGAAAATGTCTAAGGCAATTATTCGAGAAGCGGTTTGGATGGTCTGGAAACTTAGAATGAAGTCAATTCTTGGCAAGCTGTAGATGGATGCGCGACCGTGCGTATCTGTTGTTATTGTCAGCTACAATTCCTCAGAGACGATAGGATATTGCCTTGCTGCACTTAACGAGACTTCAGCTCGATGGATTGAAAACGTTGTCGTAGTCGACAACCTCTCATCAGACGGCTCAATTAGGCTGCTTGAAGAACACCATCCGGATGTATGCCTTGTTCAGAATCCAGCAAACCTTGGATTTGGCAAAGCCTGCAACATCGGGGCATCACTTGCGCGTGGATCGTACCTTCTTTTTTTGAATCCCGACGCTTTTGTCGACTGTGGAACCATTCCCGAACTCATCAGTATTCTTGATGCGCGCTCCAGTGCCGGTTGTTGTGGGCCGGTAATCTACAATAAGAGTGACACTCCAGACCCTGCGTGCAGAAGGGGTTTTCCTACGCCATGGAATGCACTTGGTCGGCTGTTCTATCTCGATCGCCTGTTTCCAGCAAGCCGCACTTTCTCGAGTTACTCATTGCATTGGCTGGGATTTGACCGGGAAGCGATAGTGGATTGTGTCTCAGGCGCTTGCCTTTGTATTCGAAAAGATGACTTTGAGGCACTTCGAGGTTTCGACGAAGACTTCTTTCTCTTTGGTGAAGATATCGACCTCTGCAAAAGGCTGGCCAATCTTGGACGCGAAACTTGGTTTGTGCCCTCCTCGCGAGTGCGCCACATCGGTGGCCACAGCATGAAGCAAGACACGTCGCGTGCGAATCGAGAATTTTATCACGCGATGCATCTTTACATGAATAAGCATTTGACGACGCTACCGCGATGGATGTTCGGAGTAGTTCACATGGGGATTCGCTTTCGCGAGTGGCTGGAGAAATTTGTTGGACATTAAGTTAGGGACGGCCAAGTCCTCTTTGGATGAGGGTATTTTATGAGCAGCACAAACGTTCAAGATAAAGCCAAGGTAACGGGCACCGTGATGCCGAACGGCACATCAGGGGCGGCGAAGTCCTTTGCCAGTACTTTCGTACTTGAGTTTGAGAAGCCGATTGTCGAGCTGGAGCATAAGATCGAAGAAATGCGTGCTCTTGCTGCTAGCTCTGGCATGTCAAATTTCGCAGTTGAAATTGAGCGCATGCAGAAGAAGGCTACTCGCATGCGCGAAGAGGTCTTTTCAAAGCTCACGCGCTGGCAGAAGGTCCAGCTTGCCCGCCACCCTCGGAGACCATATACTTTGGACTACATCGAACGCATTTGTTCAAGTTTTCTCGAACTTCACGGCGATCGATGTTTTGCTGACGATCATGCGATTGTATCCGGAATTGCCGAAATGGAAGGCTTTCAACTCGTCATTATGGGTCATCAAAAGGGACGAGGCACTAAAGAGAACATTTATCGAAATTTTGGTATGGCGAATCCGGAAGGCTACCGCAAGGCAATTCGCCTTCTATCGCTGGCTCAAAAGTTTCGCCTCCCAGTCGTGACGTTCATAGATACTCCTGGTGCGTATCCCGGATTAGGTGCTGAGGAGCGTGGCCAGGCAGAAGCCATTGCCCGTAGTCTATATGAGATGGCACGTCTTGAAGTTCCGATTATGACTTTTGTAATTGGTGAAGGGGGATCAGGGGGTGCACTCGCAATTTCTGTTGCCGACCGCATTTTCATGCTGGAGTACTCTATTTACTCGGTCATCTCCCCAGAGGGTTGCGCGTCTATCCTCTATCGTGATGCAGGTCAGGCTGCACAGGCGGCAGAAGCGCTTAAGCTTACTGCAGACGATTTGCTTGAGCTTGGCATCATTGATGGCATTATACCTGAACCTGCCGGCGGTGCACACGAAAACTATGATGAGATCGCGAAGAGGATCAAGGATAGAATATTGAGCACGTTGCCAGAACTGATTGGCGAATCCCGGCAAAAACTGCTTGAAGCCCGACACCGAAAGTATGAGCGAATCGGATACTTCCTCGAGTCATAATTCGAATGTGCTGCGGTTTGTCAGCAGAGTTCGCGTGCGATACGCGGAAACCGACGCGATGGGATGGGTTTACTATGCGTGCTATTTCCATTACTTTGAGGTGGCAAGATCAGAACTGATCCGTGAAGTCTGGAAATCTTACAGGCGGATCGAGGACGAAGAGGGCATGAGGCTACCTGTAATAGAGACGGGTTGTTCCTATGTAAGTGGCGCGAAGTATGAAGATGAACTGGAAATTGACACGGAGTTACGAACCTACGGTGCAAGGGTTCGCTTTGACTATCTTGTCCGACAGTCCTCGAACAATGCGCTTGTTGCACGAGGATATACCGAACATTGCTTTGCCGATCATAACGGAAGACCCAAACGCATGCCACCGGCATTTCTGAGACTCTTTCTCACTTGAAGCCAAGAGCATTAATCACGGGAGCAACAGGTTTCGTAGGCAGCCATGTTGCAGAGCAAATGCTTCAGGCGGACTTCCAAGTCCGCTTACTTGTTAGAGACCCGAGTCGAATTCGCTGGCTGAAGTCGGCGCAATTCGAGATTTGCGTTGGGGACATCACGGATAGTGACTCAGTACGCAGTGCCGTTCACTCGGTCGACTGTGTAATTCACTGTGCGGGACTGACGAAAGCTGTAAGAGAGAGCGATTACCATGCCGCGAATGGCGAGGCAACAGCAACAATTGCCCGCGCCAGCGAAAGTGCAGGTGTACGTCGCTTCGTCTATTGCTCTTCGCTTGCCGCGTGTGGACCGTCAAAAGAGGGCCGTGCACTAACAGAACTTGATCCGCCGCAGCCGATTACTGCGTACGGGCGGAGCAAACTTGCTGGTGAAATAGCAGTTCGCGAGGAATTGTCGGCAGCAGAGTGGATCATTATTAGACCCCCGGCTGTCATGGGACCTCGCGATGAACAATTTGTTCCGCTATTCAAGATGATGCATTCGTGGCACCTATATACACAAGCTGGTTTTCGTTCAAGACAGTATAGCCTTATAGGTGTTGAGGACCTCGCGCAGTTCATCGTCACAGCGTCCACAACAATGGTAGGCGTTCGCGAAACCTATTTCGCAACGATGCCTGAACCCGTTGCGTGGTGTGAAGTGGCTCGCGCTTTTCATGCTAATACGGGCAGGAAGTGCACTCGTGTGATCGTGCCTGAAATGATAGCAAGAGCGATTGGATGCTTGGGTGAAATTCAAATGAAAGTGAGCGGCAAACCCGTTCTCTTGGGTGCGGACAAAGTACGTGAGATAGTCGCCGACGGCTGGACATGCAGTGACGAGAAGATGTTTCGCACGTGGGGTATGCGTTGCAGGGATGACATTGAGACTGTCGTGGACAAGACATACAGGTTTTATATTGACAATAAGTGGATTTAAGGGTGTTAGTGGGCGCAGCTTCCGCTAAGAAGAACCAGGTTCCCAAGAAGAGAATTCCTCTGCCTACGAAACCGCCCAAAGTGGAACCGAAGCCAAACGCGTACAAGCGTAAGGTCAAGCATCCCGGAAAATGGCTGGATCCAGACGATGCAACTAGAGCGGTTGACGACAAGACTTGAGCACGACTCACTGCTAAGGACAGCAATCGTTCACACTCAGGTGCTGCCCGGACGTGCTGCTGTCTATCAGAAACCAAAAGAGCGTTTAGCAGAACCAATAGAAAAGGCACTCAAAGCGTTCGACGTTTCGCAGTTGTATGCTCACCAGGCGGTCGCTATCGACATTGCGCGCCACGGCAAAGACTTTGTGGTGGTAACACCAACCGCAAGTGGCAAGTCGCTGACATACATTCTGCCGATCCTTGACCACTTGACAGCCGACCCCCATGCAACTACGTTGCTTTTGTTTCCATTAAAAGCGCTTGAACAGGATCAAGCAGCAAAGCTCCGTAAGTGGCAGGAAGAGCTTCGGGGCAAGATAGACTTTTCCCTCGGAGTCTTCGACGGGGACACTTCGCCCGTTGAACGGCAACGAATCAAGAAGCATCCGCCGAACATCTTGATCACGAATCCAGACATGCTGCATCAGGGCATTCTGGCTTACCATCATAGTTGGGAGAAGTATCTTCGACAACTGAAGTATATTGTGATCGACGAACTGCATGCCTATCGAGGCGTCTTCGGATCACACATTCTTCAAGTGCTAAGAAGACTTCGACGTCTTTTGCACTATTATGGTGCAAAGCCTCAGTTCATTTGCCTTTCGGCAACCATCGCGAATCCTTTGGAGTTTGCAAGTATTCTGACTGGAAAGCAGATGGACATCATTGAGGATTCAGGTGCCCCAAGCCCTCCCCGTGAGTTCTGGTTGGTGAATGCTACGGATACCTCGCTCACAAATGCAGTTACAAAGTTGCTGACACACTCGTTAGACGCGGGATTGAAGACTATTGCATTCACGAAATCGAGAGTGGCAACAGAGATCATATATAGATCACTAAAAGAGTCAAGACCTGAGCTCGCCAAGCGTGTGAGTTCCTACAGAGCTGGATTTCTTCCGGAGGAGCGTAGAAGGATTGAAAAAGGTCTCGCGTCAGGCGACCTTGATGGTGTTGTCTCGACAAGTGCATTGGAGTTAGGGATCGATATCGGCGGCCTGGATGTGTGTATTCTCGCGGGATTTCCCGGCAGCATGATGTCATTATGGCAGCGTGCTGGTCGAGTTGGGAGGAGAGAAAATCGAGCAGCAGTTATTCTTGTCGCGGGAAGCGACCAACTCGACCAGTACTTCGCCCGTAAAGCTGAAAGCCTTCTCACTCGTCCGTTGGAGCGGGCTCTTATCAATCGCGACAATGAGCACATTTTACGTCAGCATTTGCCTGCGGCTGCTGCTGAGATCCCTTTAATGGCTGATGATCCTTACATCGAAGTCGCTGAGTATTCAACAATTCTTGCTGAGCTTGAGCATGAACGAGCGTTACTCAAGAGCGCTTCCGGAAAGCAATGGTTCCCTGGGCGGCCGAGACCGCACGCAGCTGTGGACTTGCGAAATGTTGGTGGGGTTTTCGGAATTATTGACACGAGTATTTTAAAGCATGCTCAGATCGGCACCATTTCCGGTAATTCCGTATTCAGGGAGTGTCATGACGGCGCGGTATATCTGCATCGAGGTGAACCCTATTGCGTTACATCTTTGGACATTGTCAGGAGAGAGGTGCATGTAACGCCTCACCAAAGTCCAACGTACACAATGGTCAGGACTCAAAAGGAAACTGAAATTCTTGATGTGCGTGAAACGCGGACACTTGGCTCTTTTGTCGCTCGTCTTGGTGTGCTTAAGGTAACTGAGCACTATGTTGCATACGAGCGTCGAAGACTCTATTCCCAGGAACTGTTATCCGTCGAACCGCTGACTTTGCCGCCACAGAGCTTTACGACTATTGGCTGTTGGATAGAGCTGCCTGCTTCCATGCAGGAAGTGCTTGCAGAAACTGAAAATCACTTCATGGGTTCCATCCATGCTATTGAGCATGCCGCAATTTCCTTGACGCCCCTTCTTGCGTTGTGCGATCGAAACGACCTTGGCGGAATTAGCTTCACGAAGCATCCTCAGCTTCCAAACGGTGCAGTGTTCTTTTACGATGGTTATCCGGGCGGCGTCGGTATATCGGAATGCATGTATGATGCGCTTGAAGATCTTCTTGCAAAGACAGGTGATCTAATTTCCCGTTGCACATGTTTGGAGGGCTGTCCGTCATGCGTGCAGTCGCCGAAGTGCGGTTCGGGAAATCGTCCGCTTGACAAGGTAGGTGCAACACGAGCAATCCAAATGCTGTTGTGTGAAACGCAGAATGCCGCAGAGCCTGTTCAGCTCGACCTGAATCACACGAGAGACAGAGTCACAGATTCTCCTGTCTGGGCACCTCAAGACATTCCTGCAGACAAACGCGTTCTAGTGTTTGACCTTGAAACACAACTTTCTGCAGACGATGTCGGGGGATGGAAGCAGGCCAGGCAGATGCGTCTTGCCGTTGCTGCAGTGTGGGACAGCGTGACTGGCGAAACGACGGCTTATCTGGAGCACGAAGTGGAGGAACTGCTGGCACACTTGAAACGAGCTGACCTTGTCTGTGGTTACAATGTCAAGAAGTTTGACTATGAGGTTTTGCGAGGGTACACTTTTGAATCTCTCCACCTGTTGCCAACACTGGATTTGCTTGAGGTGATTGTTATGCATCGTGGTGGCCGTCTGAAGCTGGATTCCATCGCAAACGCGACGCTTGGTGTCAGAAAGAGCGCGGATGGTCTACAGTCCTTGACGTGGTTTAAGAGTGGCGAGATTGAGCGCGTATCCGATTATTGTAAAAAGGATGTGGAGCTGACGCGTGACATTCTCCGCTACATTCTTGCGCATGGATGCGTCTTTTTTCATGATAAGTCGGGAGAATCAATTAGACTTCCGATAAACATAAGTATCGAAAGATACTTGGGACAAAATAGTTCAGCAGTTTCATGAAGTCAGTCTTGATCGCTAACAGAGGCGAAATCGCGGTACGTATCGCGCGCACTTGCCGTGAAATGGGACTCAACACAATTGCTGTGTACTCGGATGCAGACCGTGAAGCTTTGCATGTACGAGAAGCAGATCAATTTGTCTCACTCGGTGGATCAACTCCCGCGGAGAGCTACCTCGCGCAGGATAAGATCATTTGCGCGGCACTTGAGTCGGGGGCCGATGCAATTCACCCGGGCTATGGATTCCTTTCAGAGAACTCCGTATTTGCAGAGAAAGTCGAGAGAGCGAATCTTACATGGATTGGACCTCCACCTGCTGCGATACGCGCAATGGGATCAAAGACAGAGGCTCGTGCATTGATGCTGAACGCAGGCGTTCCCGTCGTTCCGGGCACGAGGGGAGCGGTTTCGGATGCCGGCGAAGCGATCCAGTTCGCTCGTTCAGTTGGCTATCCGTTACTGCTAAAGGCTGCCGCTGGAGGCGGGGGCAAGGGAATGCGTGTGGTTCGCGAGGATCATGAATTGGAAGGTGCTCTTGCTGCTGCACAAAGGGAAGCGCAAGCTGCATTCGGAGACGCAGCAGTATACATAGAAAAGTATCTTGAAGCGCCAAAGCATATAGAGGTTCAGATTTTTGCTGACAGTTTTGGGAATGTTGTGTATCTTGGCGAGCGCGAGTGTTCGATGCAGAGACGTCATCAAAAGATAATTGAAGAGGCTCCTTCTCCTGCTGTATCGCCGGAATTAAGAGCAAGAATTGGGGAAACCGCAGTACTTGCCGCTAAGGCTTGTGGCTACATAAACGCAGGTACCTGCGAGTTTCTTCTTGACAAGGGTGGAGACTTCTATTTCTTGGAAATGAACACACGACTTCAGGTAGAGCACCCTGTTACTGAAGCTGTAACTGGCCTTGATCTCGTTCGATTGCAGATCGAGATTGCGCGAGGCAAGAAGATTCCTTTCACCCAGAATGAGATTCAGGCTCGTGGGCACGCTATAGAAGTCCGAGTGTATGCCGAGGAGGTTCTTGAGGGCTTCTTGCCCTCAACAGGCACGCTGTCCCTGTGGCGTCCACCTGTGGGCCCGGGTCTTCGTGAGGATACATGCATGTACGAGGGAGCAGAGATCAGCAGATTCTATGACCCGATGATCTCGAAGTTGATAGCATATGGTGAGAACCGAGAGGCGGCAATCGAACGGATGTCACGTGCGCTCTCGGACTATCGCATTGCAGGAGTAATGACCAATATCGGTTTCTGCAGGTTTGTACTCAACCGTGACGAGTTTCGATCCGGAAACTTTGACACAGGAACTGTCGAGCGTGTATTGCTGCCAGCATATCGAGACTACATTTCGCAGGAGGAAGCTGTGCCAACGTGGCTGCCCGGGGTCATTGCAGCTGCGAACAGGGAGTTTAAGATGGAGTTGAACTTCAGCGAAGCCAGAAGTCAGACAGTTCCAAGCAAGTGGAAGACCATAGGGCGTGGCATGGCGATGAATGGACGGAAGAGTTAATCGTGTTTGACCGATCACTTATCAAGATTGGAAGTACAACATACAGCGTCCAACAGACCGAGTCGGAACTCGTTGTGGATGGTGACATGTTTATAATACCAGAATTCACGCTCATTGACCGCCTTGTACGCGTGAGAATTAACGATCGCTACGAGGAGTTTGTTGTCAACCGAAATGGTGATGAACTGTGGCTCCATTATCGCGGACGCACTTTCCCTTTAGAAATCGAGACTGAACGGGAGAGGTTACTAAAAGTGGCTTCCTCGCACACTGATGTCGGGCATAGCGGCGCGTTAGTCAAGGCGCAAATGCCGGGCTTGGTTGCACGTGTTTCGGTATCGGTTGGGGATAAGGTCAAGCGTAGCGATCCAGTGGTAGTCCTGGAAGCGATGAAAATGGAGAATGAGATTCGTGTACCTGTTGATGGAGTTGTCAAAGAGATACGCGTAAAAGAGCGCGACTCTGTGGAAAAGGGAGCCGTATTGCTTGTTCTGGAGTAATTTAAGTCGTGCATGACGATTCCTTATCAAATCGAGAATCGTGGCTGAAAGCCCTGCAAGAGTTGACAAGTAAGAGTCCGGAGCGACGTAAGAGATTTGTCACTGAAAGTGGACTTGAAGTCGACACCCTGTATGAGCTGAATCCGAAGTTCGACGCATCTAAGGAACTCGGTTATCCTGGTCAATATCCCTTTACGCGTGGCGTCCAGCCCAACATGTATCGAGGACGACTATGGACTATGCGACAATACGCAGGTTTTGGAACAGCGGAAGAGTCCAATGTTCGTTATCGGTATTTGCTTGGACAAGGTACAACTGGCATTTCAGTTGCCTTTGACCTTCCAACGCAAATCGGGTACGACAGCGATTCGCCGCATGCAGTAGGTGAGGTCGGGCGGGTCGGCGTAGCAGTATGTAGCCTTGAAGACATGCACATCTTGTTCGAGGGTATTCCACTCGATGAGATCAGCACGTCCATGACGATCAACTCTACGGCTGCAGTATTGATGGCATTATATATCGCAGAGGCACGCTCGCGCGGTATCCCCGAGTCAAATCTTTCGGGCACTGTGCAGAATGACATCCTAAAGGAGTTCATCGCACGTGGAACATACATATTCCCACCTGAACAATCCTTGAGACTAGTGACAGATGTCATTGAGTATTGCCGGAGCCATTTGCCGAAATGGAACACGATTTCGATTTCTGGCTATCATATTCGGGAGGCAGGATCAACTGCAATTCAAGAGCTTGCCTTCACGTTTGCCAATGCAATAGCGTACGTGGATTCCGCGCTTGCAAGGGGTTTGGCAGTAGACGACTTTGGAAAGCGACTGGCATTCTTCTGGGGATGTCACAACAATTTCTTTGAGGAAGTCGCGAAGTTTCGTGCCGCGCGCAAGATCTGGGCACGTATCATGCGCGAAAGATTCGGCGCGACAGAGGTTGACTCATGGAAACTTCGATTCCATACGCAGACAGCAGGCTGTACGCTTACCGCGCAGCAGCCAGACAACAACTCGGTGCGTGTGACTATTCAGGCACTCGCGGCAGTGCTGGGAGGCACCCAAAGCCTGCACACAAATGCTCTTGACGAAGCCTTAGGGCTGCCCACAGAGCGAACGGCGCAGCTTGCACTGAGGACACAGCAGATCATTGCATACGAGTCAGGTGTTACAGATACGGTGGACCCGCTGGGTGGAAGCTACTTTGTCGAATCGCTAACAAACGAGATCGAGAGGTCTGTTTGGAAGGAAATTGATCATATTGATCGGATGGGTGGAGCAGTTAAAGCTATCGAGGCGCAGTACTTCCAGGACGCCATCGCGAGGGAGGCGTATAAGTATCAGAAGGAAGTGGAGCAGGGCGAGAGGACCATTGTTGGCGTGAACAAGTTCGTAGCGGAGGCTGACTCGGAAATGACTACCGTTCATATTGACCCAGTATTGGAGGAGAAGCAGCGGCAAAGGGTGGCGAATCTGCGTTCGTCAAGAGACAATACCAGAGTAGGAAGCGTATTAGAATCAGTTAGGATGTGCGCACGCTCAGAGAAGAATTTGATGCCAGTCTTGATTGATGCCGTGGAGCAGCGAGCTACGCTCGGAGAAATCACAGACTGTCTTCGAGAAACGTGGGGAGTGTACCGAGAGTCATAATGGAATGGGACAACAGAGTTTTTTGTTGGAACTTAGTTACTCGTCGCTTTGGCAGGGAAGTTTACTATGTTGAGGTAACTGACTCGACGAATCGTTGGATGCGCGGAAAGTTGGAATCCATAAGGCTAAGCGGGGCTGTCGTGGTAGCCGGCCATCAGACGATGGGGAGAGGTAGACACGATCGGAAATGGTACGACAGCCCGGGATCTTCTCTGCTTTGCTCAGTGTTTTTGAGGCTTGCGGATAGTGCAATACGTACTGGATACTTAACATTGCTTCCAGCAATTGCACTGGCAAGAGTCCTTAGAAAGCATGATCAGCTTGCAGAAGTCTCTCTCAAGTGGCCCAATGACGTCTTAATCGGTGGCCGCAAAGTTGCAGGCGTTCTCGCGGAAATGGTGGAACGTGACAGGCAATTGGCGGCGATCGTGGGTTTGGGTGTCAATGTCCAGCTTGTGCCTCGCATGAGTGTTGATGGGTCAACCGCACCAACATGCATCTTCGATTCTACTATGTGGCGCCCGCAACGAGAACTCCTACTGGCCAGCATTCTGTCGGAGTGGGAGCTGCTTTTCGATATGCTGCTCGGCAAGGAGTATGAGTTGATTCAAGCCGCTTGGGGCGAATTCGGTCCAATCCAAGGCACTCGGATGAAAAGAATCGAGTCCAATTCAATTATTGAGGGTACATTTGCTGGACTTGGGGAGTGCGGACAGCTGTTGCTTCGCGATGGGAATGGGGTACTACGTGAGATTCATAGCGGAGACGTTTCGTACGCATGAATAGCTTTCTTGCCATCGATATTGGCAATACCCATACCACAGTCGGGTTGTGGGAGAGTGGCGAATGGATGCACGAGTGGCGTTTTTCATCTCGAGCAATTCGGACCCAAGACGAGTGGACTGTCTTTCTGAGTAACACGCTTTCGCGTGCGGGCTTCCCTGATAGAAGAATCGAGAGCTGCGGCATCGCGTCAGTCGTCCCTGCATTGACCGGAGTGATTACAGGCGCATTACAAAACGTTGGCTTGGCGCCCACACTGGTAACGCACAGATTCTTGGGCGGTGTACGGATAGCCTATGATCCCCCGGAAGCCGTCGGTGCAGACAGAGTTTGTGGTGTGGCCGCGGCTCTGCATAAGTTCGGTCCGCCTGTGGTCGTAGTTGACTTGGGGACGGCGACGGTCCTGGATGTGGTCAGCCGTGAGCGAGTTTACCTTGGTGGTTTGATAGCCCCTGGTGTTGCAACTGCGGCGGAGAGTTTGGGGCATAAGGCAGCCCTGCTCCCAAGCGTCGAACTCGCTTTCCCTCCAAAGGTTATTGGCGAGACTTCAATTCATGCTATTCAGAGTGGAGTCCTCTATGGGACACTTGCGATGATCGATGGCCTTGTGCGCAGGATTCAAGAAGAGATTGGCGAATCGCCGGTCATCGCAACTGGTGGTTTCGCTGAGCTTATTCAAAGTAAGAGCCTTACAATAACCACAGTTGACCGACACTTAGTCTTGGAGGGTATTCGTCTACTTTGTTCCGGTGAGTTTAGATGAGGCTCTTTTTTGCCGCATTTCTCCTTGTTGCAGAATTTGCAATGGCGGTCGAAGTAGTTCTGGTTTATCCTCGTCTTGAACTGGGTCAGGACACTTTTCGCTATTCGCCTTCCCTGGACTCAACTTTTGTGCTTGGACGGGTAGATGGGGCAAGTCCGGGCGATGCATTCCTTTGCAATGGGAATCCGGTCAGTTTGACGCAAGATGGCGCGTTTTTGGCCTTTTTGCCACTGCAAAAGGCACCTGAAACATCCAGCTGGAACTTCGCTCTAATACAAGGGGGAACAGATACTTTGAAATTGGAGTTCCCCTATGGCTGGGCAGAAGCACGCGCTGTTTCGGATTGGGAGTTGTTCGACGCCCCATCGTGGTATACCATTGCGGATCGAAACGCTCATACACGTACTACCGTAGGCGGGAGCTATCACCTCTTTCCTTTCGCAGGTACAGAATTGAAAATTCTTGGCACTTCTGGCGATTGGGCCTTGTTCGAAATACGCCCCGGTTTCCATGGCGTTGTTGAAAAAAGATTCCTAAAGCAAGAGTCTACAACCCAGGAGAATACAAGTGGGCAAACGCGTCTCCAGAACGGTACTGCAGTAACAGAGGATTTGAATGTTAAGCTGTCATTTGGCATCAGCCGACTTCCGCTCTGGGAAGTCAGCATGCCGTCTCCACAAGCTTATTGTGTAACCCTTCACAATACAGTAGCTTGCATAGACCGCTTTCACTTTTGGGGCAGGTCGCGGGAGTTCATTGAAGACGTATCGTGGACGCAAGGCCCCGGAAGCGTGGAGCTGAGAATCAGCACATCGACAAAAGGTTGGCGGGGAATCAGTATTACGGCCACCGACACAACCCTTAGCCTTGAGTTGATGCGATCGCGAAACACAGATCCCGGTTTGCGTGGGAAGCGCATCATGATTGATCCTGGTCACGGAGGAAGTGCAGACGGAGCGATTGGGCCGCGCGGGACTAAAGAAAAGGACGTGGTTTTGCAATGGTCACGCATTCTTGGTGAAGAGCTACGTCGGAGGGGTGCGAAGGTCGCCTACACTCGAATAAGTGACATCGATTTGGGACTTTATGAACGCATTGCTGTTGCACGAGAATTTGAGTGCGATGCGTTTCTAAGCCTCCATGCGAACGCACTACCAGATGGCGAGAATCCTGCGCTGCGTCGAGGCTGTGGAACTTACTACTATCAGAGCATGTCTCGGCCACTTGCAGAATTCATCCAGGATGGAATACTGGAACAAACAGGTCTGAATGACGATGGCATTTTTGATGCAAATTTCGCGGTTATTAGACCAACTGACTTTCCTGCGGTTTTGATAGAATCCGCCTACTTGATACATCCAGAAGAGGAGCTTCTGCTTCTCGACGAGAAGTTTTTGAAACGTATTTCCGCCGGCATAATGCACGGCCTTGAAGAGTTCTTCAGCGAAGCAGACGCGAGGTAAAGATTGGAGAAGCACTATCTGTCAAAACCGGGAATGGAAAAATTGCAGGCCGAGCTCAATGATTGGAAATACGTAAAACGGCCAGCAATGGTCAAGCAGCTTCAAACTGCTCGCGAGCATGGTGACCTGTCCGAGAATGCTGAGTATCATGCGGCAAAGGAAGAGCTCGCAAGAATTGATGCAAAGATTCACCGGCTTGAGGCAACGATGCATTCCGCCGTGATGATAGACTCGAGTATGGTAGTCACTGACCAAGTTCGCTTGCTGACGCGTGTTAGAGTCCGCGACGAAAAGAAGAATACTGAGCGTGAATTCACAATCGTTTCCCCTGCAGAGGCTAATCCCGCCGAGGGCAGAATCAGCCATCAATCGCCGATCGGCCAGGGCCTGATGGGAGGGAAGGTTGGAGACAAAGTTGAGATTTCGATTCCAGCTGGTGTCGTGGAATGGACTATATTGGACATCTTCCCACTCGACTAAGAGAGAAAGGTAGTTGATCATGGAATCCACAGTCAAACGCCTGACACGATCTGCCCGGGAAAGAATTTTCGGCGGTGTTTGCGGAGGCATGGCAGAGTACTTGGGCATTGATCCTGCTCTTGCCCGAATCCTCTACGTTGCTGTGACTTTGATAACAGGCGTAGGACCGGGCATTGTCCTGTATCTTGCTACTTGGCTCCTTGTTCCCGTTTCAGACCGTTCCTCGACGCCACCGATGCCCGGATCAAGTACAGGAAACCGACGGATAGTCGGCCTAATGTTGCTTGCAATAGCCTTCCTCGGCTTAGGAATTGGATTGATTATGAGCGAAGGTGAAGTTAATGGAATGACCTATGCAGGCCCTGTAATTGTCTTAGGTCTCGCAATCTACCTATTGTTAAAGGATAGAGACGCGGCCGCAAATGCAGATACGTATTTAGTCGAAGGAGGTTCAATGGGCGAACAAAGTGGGACGGTCAAACGATTGAGAAGGTCTTCGAGCGACAAGAAAATCGCAGGAATCTGCGGCGGCTTCGGGGATTACTTCAAGGTGGATTCTACTCTGATTCGAGTGTTGTGGATACTGGCAGTACTATTTTTCGGGACGGGCCTGTTGCTGTACTTAATCCTCTGGATCGTAGTGCCACTTGATGGTGATCCTGACTTGTTGAGTACGCGAAGCTAACATATAATTTCATGCAACCTGACGTTCGGAACTTCTGCATAATCGCACACATTGACCACGGCAAGTCCACTTTGGCGGATCGATTGCTCGAGGAAACACATACCCTTGATCAACGAAAGATGACGACACAGGTCCTGGATAACATGGACCTGGAGAAGGAACGCGGCATAACCATCAAGATGCATCCAATAACGATGCAGTACGTGCACCGCGACGGTAAGACTTACACATTAAATCTGATTGACACGCCGGGACATGTCGACTTTACGTATGAAGTTTCTCGAAGTTTGAAAGCCTGCGAAGGCGCGGTTTTGGTCGTCGATGCGACACAAGGAATTGAAGCTCAAACTCTTTCGAATCTCTATCTTGCACTGGATTCAGATCTCGAGATTCTTCCCGTGCTCAATAAAGTGGATTTAGCTGTTGCGAGGCCAGACGAAGTTGCCCATCAGATTGGTGATTTGCTTGGAGTTGATCCGGATTCAGTGCTTAGAGTAAGCGGCAAAACAGGCCTTGGGGTCCCCGCACTGCTTGAAGCAATCGTCGATCGAATACCGGCACCGAGGGGAAAATCGACAGAACCTTTGCGTGCCCTGATATTTGACTCACAGTACGATACATATCGTGGTGCAATTGCACATATCAGAGTTGTGGACGGAGTTATGCGTCCGGGTCAAAGAATTCTCTTCGCCGCAACGCAGAAGCAATTCGATGTCCAAGAGGTGGGAATTTTGCGCATGGCGCAAATTCAAAAGGCGGAGCTGATAGCAGGTGACGTGGGCTATATAGTAAGCGGCTGCCGAGATGTTCGCGACATTCGCGTTGGCGATACAATATTCGATGCGGATAGCGTGGCTACATCGGCACTTGAGGGATATCGCGATGTAAAACCTATGGTGTTCGCGGGAATTTATCCTGCTGATAATGCCGACTATGAGCTTTTGCGCGATTCGCTTGGAAAACTGAGCTTGAATGATTCAGCATTAATCTATGAGCCGGAAACTTCAGTCGCATTAGGATTCGGCTTTAGAGTTGGGTTTCTCGGACTTCTCCATTTTGAAGTAGTCCAGGAGCGACTTGAACGAGAATACAATTTGGACTTAGTCTGCACGGTTCCCTCTGTGGAGTACCGTGCACTTATGTTGGACAAATCGGTTCTTTTAGTTGACAATCCTGTGCAGTTACCTTCTGCTGGTGACTTGGACTATATGGAGGAACCGTTTGTCCGGTCGTCGATTATCACACCTGAGGAGTACATTGGCTCCATAATGCAGCTTTGCATTGAAGCTCGCGGGACGTACATTAATACAGAGTATCTCGACGGTACAAGAGTGAACCTTCACTACGAATTACCACTGGCAGAGATAATTTTCGATTTTTATGACAGATTGAAGAGTATTTCGCGGGGATATGCGTCATTTGATTACGAGATTCTTGACTATCGTCGAAGCGAACTCACCAGACTCGACATCCTGGTGAATGGAGAAATTGTTGATGCGCTGTCCGTTATAGTTCATAAGGATAAGGCTTATGACTGGGGAAGACGCGTCTGTGACCGGCTCGTAGACCTTATACCGAGACAGATGTTTGAAGTTGCGATTCAGGCTGCAATCGGTTCAAGAGTGATTGCCCGTTCAACAGTGCGCGCAATGCGTAAGAACGTTCTTGCGAAATGTTACGGTGGGGACATTACGCGAAAGCGAAAACTGCTCGAAAAGCAGAAAGCTGGGAAAAAGAGAATGAAGGCGGTAGGCAATGTGGAGATTCCGCAGGAAGCTTTTCTTGCCATTCTAAAGGCTGGAGAGTGACGAGGAGACTATCAGATCGGAGTATCACTTGGTAATGAAGAAAGCAAGGCAGCACTAATGGTTTCTACGTTAGAGTCGTCACAGAAGTCCCCCGTAAGTAGGCCACGAAAACCTAAGAGTACCGTTCGCGAATGGACGGAGTTTCTTTTTACTTTGGTTCTCATGGTGTTTTTCATCCGAGTTACTACAGTAGAAGCTTTCAGAATTCCAACGGGCTCAATGGAGAATACGTTATTGGTCGGAGACTTCTTGCTGGTTAATAAATTCGTATACGGGATTAGGACTCCAGACTGGGTTGGTATCCCTTTTACGGACATCGGTTTCAGTCTTCCTTCAACTCGTCTACCTGCGCCAGGTAAGGTGGAGTCTGGGGATATTGTTGTCTTCAAGTATCCTCTGGATCGTTCTTTGAACTACATCAAGCGCTGTATCGCCGGTCCCGGCCAAACAATTGAAATTCGCGATCGTCAAGTCTACGTGGATGGAACGGTGTTTGAGAATCCTCCTCACTCGAAGTTCACGAGTCCGTCGCCTCTGCGGGCAGGGCTTGCTGAACGGGGAATTTTTAACCCGCGTGGTGAACCCTGGAATCATGACAATTTCGGACCACTCACCGTTCCGGATGGCCATTATTTTGTGATGGGGGACAATCGAGACAATTCGGCGGATTCAAGGTACTGGGGATTCTTGCCAGAGAATGACATCGTCGGGAAGGCGCTGATAATTTACTTCAGTTGGGACAAGAATAGATCACTTTCGGAATTCTACAGGTCCATTAGATACTCAAGAATCGGTGACTGGATTCACTAAGCCAGCATCCTAATTCAGATTTACAAGAAGGCCGACTCATTCAAGTCGGCCTTATCTCATTATTGGTTCGAGCAAGTACGCGGGGTTACGCGGCGACTTTAAGCCATTCTACAAACAGGAAATAGAAGCGGTCGAAGAGAAGCGCGATGCGCGTCATGACAGTATAGCCATATCCGGCGCCAAATCCAATCATCAGCAATGTTGTGCCGGTCGTGGCAACGTGTTTGAGGGCACCCTTCTGTTCAATCGAAAAGAAGAAGTAGAAAAGAACCGATATAAGGCCCAAAGTAAAGAGCGGATTCCGGAAGATCTGCAAGAAGTTCAGCAGTGACGGTTGACCCGAAAACTTTGACACGGTTACGGGCTCGAAAACGGGAATCAGACTGGCTTGAACCTGCAGCACCATGTCTCCTGAGGCAAATCCAATAACCGCAAGCCCAGCATAGGTGCCAATAATCACGGACATGGGCCACCTCGAAATCCAACCGAGATTGTCAGAGAATCGAGTGAAAAGTGCAATACCAAGTATCAAAGGAATGATCAGCCAATAGTCCGTCCCCGAGGTAAGGGGGCGCCAAAGGTTCGGCAGGAACACGTTGTAAAACTCTGCGCACACGACATAGCCTGCGGCGATTCCCACAAAGAAATGCTCAGCAACTTTGTATAGTGGATTATCACTATACAGGAAGCTCAAAATGGCGATCGTGCAGAGACCGGCAATTGAAAGCCAAAAGAATTCCATAGTCTATGCCCTCAACTTGCCGCGGCGGTTAATAAAGAACAGCAAATTCCCGAAGAGGATAAAGAAGATTATGACGAAGTGGCCCATTGTCTGACCATCCATTGATGTGAGTGCAAGACCGGGCTTGTTGATCAACGTTTCATACTCTGCGGCCCCTGTTATTCCTGTCAATAATCCCTTCAGCTGTCCGCTCTGGAAATATGCTGAGTACTCTGGGACAGACACTGCAGAAGAACCACTGAGCATTGGAATTGCAAACCTTGACGTCACATATTGCACGTACTCTTTGGTTCCCGGATATCCGGCCGAGACGTTTACCAGCAAGGCAAAGCTTGCATAGTTTTCGACGCCGTTCAATAAAGGTATCTGATCGACAGGAGTTCCATAGAAGTCATTTGGAAACGTTGCACGAATTGACTTGCCCATCGCAACCATCACGGCTTCTCGACCCTCTTTTAGTCCGAGGTAGACATAGTCCACGCCATATTGCTTGCCAAATTCATCGCGGCAGACTTGGTTCATGTTGCGTTCAATCAAAGCAGGAGCGGTTGCCCAAAGCGTCATGATAACCGGCCTGTGTCCTTTTTCCATTAGGTGACGGAGTATCGCCACGCACATTGGGTTAAGCTCGGCCTTTGAACCGGGGTCGTAGTCAAATGAGCACAAAACTCGAGAGCCGGGAGGCAGCTTCTCAATGTAGTCATAAAACGCCTTGATTGGCGGGGTTGTCTTGGGAGCGAGACCCAGTTTAAAGAACAAAGGTGCGGCAACGGCGATGGCCATTGCCAGGAACACCCAGCGACGGTCAAGCTTCTCAAGTTTCTGCAAAGTTGTAGATGCCATTCTCTAAGATTACTCCCGGCCAAGGTAGCTTCGTTCGATGCCAAGGATTACCTTTAGACCGGTCGCGATCGCACCGAGAGCCGCACCGATCATTATGCCCCGCTGAGCAACTGCATTTGGAACACCCATAATCCAATCCACTAATGCAGGGAGATCATACCAGATATAGTGGCTTATTGGAATGCGGCCCAGCATCACGATCAGAGCCGTGATTGCGAGTACCGAAGCTTGCCAAGTGCGTACACGGAAGGCGCGAAACGCAGCTGACGCGATGTAGAATGCCAACGAGGCATACATTGTTGAAGCCAGTGGCACATAAGAAAAAGTGAACAGTCTGTCGTTCGTCCAGCTGCCTTCTGCAATTCCTAGCGTCATGCCAGGAATCAACATGATAAAGAACGCTATGACCAGCACGAGCTTGTAGGGCCAGCCAGGCACACGCCTATAGACGAGTTCGCCGTTTATGCGCAGAATGTTCGCGGAACCTAGCACGTAAGAGAAGGCAATGACAATAATCGCCCAATTCTGCAGCCTGTTCGCGATATCGTTGACGGTAGGATGCGGAATGAAGAATTGTATGATCATGAACACGCCGAATACCAGCGTGATCAGAATTGGAATTTCGCGTTTCATTGTAGTGGTATTCCTGTTTAGATGACTTGGAACCACGACCGAAGGAACTGCACGCCGAACATCTCAAGAACAAGGGAAGCCGTGAGACAGACTATGATGAATGCCTTCATATAGTCCGTCGCCTTCAGAGTGCCCATCATTTCGACATCGTGGGTTACAAGTGCGCTGGTCGCGAAATATTCTTCACCAATCAGCGTATAGTCGCATGCGACCACGAAGAAAGGCAGCTGATGCGTATTCGCAGTGCCGGCAATCTGAATAGCGCCAGCAACAAATCCGGTCTCGGAAAGTATCAGAGACTCCGCGAAGAAGGCACCAAGATAGAAATGGGCTGCAGTTTTCTCACGCATCATGATTCCAGTAGTGCCGCTTGTGAAGGCAAACTGCTCGTCTGAAAGATAACGGATGTTGTCCCGAACATAGGCATCAGGTCGTCCCGCATTCAGGAATCCCTGTTTTACTGCTTCTTCGGCAACTGTTACCATGAATGCACGGTTGAGCGGCACGATGATTGGTATGTCGTAATTAGCAGCTTTTGAAGCAACAGATGTTAGAAGCTGAATGGACGCTATGGTTTGGATATTCTCAATATTCTGTGTACCGGGAACATACAGAACAGGTTTCCCAAGTTCAGTGGCACGACCAATGGCCTCATCAATCGCGTCGATCCCCGCGATTCTCCTGAAATGCAAAGACGCACCTCCTTTGGCGCGCCGCACCATGACCATCACGGCAACGTAAAATGCAAACACCATTAGGAGAATATTCACGCGATTCCAGTTGAACCATGCTGCATGGGGCACTACTGGCCCAAAAATAGACGATTCGCTGCGCCTCAAACGCTTTTCGAACTTGACAACCACTGAATCGGGATTGGACGAGTCTGGAACAGCAATCGTGGTCGAGTCAAGTGCAACGACCTTTACATAGTAACCGCGGCTATGTTCAAGACGTAGCCCTTCGCCCGACGTAATGATGGCTTCAGTCTTTTTGGCATCGGTCTCGGCCAGGACCTTAAAGGGACCATTCGCGGTCTCGGCTGCGAGGACCTCATACTTTAGAATCTCAAAGCCAATCTGTGATGTCGGTGCCCAGAGAACGCGCAGTTTCTCACCGCCATCATTGGGAGGATCCTCTATCACAACATTGGTCGGTGCTGCGCCCTGACCCAGCACAATAATAGCGGAGTCAGCTTGTGCAAGGGCTGTCAGGCACGAGAACAAAGCTGTTAGGCAAATCAAACCGGACTTAAGGAGCATACTCCTCCATCCAAAGAGTGAAAAGGTCACGTTGAATCTTAGTGGAAGTAAAAGGGAGGGACAGTCTGAGGAATCCCAATTCCGCGAGCAAACCCTGACGCGAAATATGACGGGAAATTAACCATTTGGGAGCAGTTAGTCAAGGAGCCATGCTCAGATTTTTCAAAAAGTTCAAATTTTCAGGCCACCTCTTCGATATCATATTTACAAGTGTAAATATATATTAATGATATATTTAAGGCGCATAGATGCCGAGATCTGGACGACCACTTGTTCGCGCCTTCATGCTTTCAATCTCGCTAATGCCAAGCTTGCCAATCCCCGGTCGGAACTCTTCAAGTTCAACTGTGAAGGATCCGAATGAGACTCTGGAACTCATCACGACAGGGATCCGCCTCGCATCAGCTGTCACCCAGACGAAGACACGCGCCTTGCCCTCCTTTTTAAACAATCCGCCGCTCTTCAGCACAGGCTCGCAGACAAAACAATCAAATTCTCCCGCCAATGTCTGAACTGTGTCACGTGCGTGTACGATCACGAACAGATCGTAAGTCTTATTCACATCATGAGTCCTGATTGACACGGTATCACCAACATCAAAATCGAGACATCGTGTTCGATAGCCCGCCGAAAGGACATCTTGAACATAAGGATCGACCTTCTGCATATCCTTCTCCTTGCCCTCATCCCACCATCGCACAGAACTATCATGTGGTGAGAACTTCACGAGCTTCTCGTCCTGGTAGAATCCTTCCATCAGCTTTTTGTGGAAACGATGACTATACACTGAGTCCATATCCACCCAGGTGGTAATAGTATCGCGCACTTTGAAGACCCAATCAAAGGCCTTGGCAGACCTCGCACTGGATTGCACCACCCACGACCATTGGTCGTTTACCATCGCAGTGTCAATGACTCGAAGCTGTGCTTTCCCGGCAGGTACAGCTCCAAAAGAGACATGATAGATCATCTCTTCGCCCAGCGCGAATGGCAGCGGAAGTGGCGGTTGTCCTATTGAGTCAACTCGTATAGACAAAGCGGGCGCGCCGTGCAATTCATCCGAAGCTCCTGCGAGCGGCACCATGCTCACGCAGAGGAACAATAGTAGTATCAGCTGAAACTGAGAAACTTTCAAGAGAAATTTGTCCTTAGCCTTTCTTCCATACCTTCATGATATCCTCGAAGCTAATGGAACCTTCACGCAGCACGATGGGATTCCTTTGTCGCACATCAACCACGGTTGATGCCCTCCCGGTTAACAAACCACTGGATTTAAACACTAAGTCGCATGATTCAAGTACCCTTGAGTCAATCTCTGAGTAGAGTCTTGGAGCAAGATGCCCCGGCAAGTTGGCGCTCGTCGCCCAAAGCGGACGCTCGGTCCTGCGCATCACTTCCAACAGAAAGTCTGAACTGGGAATCCTATAGCCCAACGTCCTGTCTTTGCCCAGGAACTCTTCGGCAATGGAAGGCGCCGCATGCCACACCATGGTCAATGCGCCAGGCCAGTATGCTTCCGCAAGTTTCACGATCCGGGGTCCTGGAACCTCACCACCGAACTGGCTTAATCGAATCAAACAGTCAATCAATATCGCTGTCGGTTTGGAGTTTCTCTCCGGCTTTACCACAAGCAGTTTCTCAAGGACCTTGCGGCTGAAAGCCGCGCCACCAAGTCCATAGACCGTGTCGGTCGGAAAAGCAATGAGCTCGCCGTCCAGAAGAGCTTTTTCCATGCGATCGGCACAACGGTCAATTGTCATGTCTGTCAGCTCAAGGAGTTCCATCACCAATTACCCACAATCTTGTTCAATAGGTCTTCCACCAGTTTCGCCGTTGCTTCGGACACCGCCCGTTCACGGTTGGAGAAGTCGCCTGTATAGGGATAGATTGAATAGACCGCAAAGTTTTGGACCCACTTGGATTCACCCGTGTCTCGAAGAATCAATTCGACTCGGCAAGTCATGGAGAATCGATACTCATCTACTACTATCCCCTCGTTGCTGCGGGCTGTATTGGGGTCATCTCGCACTTCAACAAGAGCCCCCACCAGCAGAGCGTCCGCCTGACTCTCCGGCAGGATTCGGAGAGTGCCGTCACGTTGAAAACCGCGTATGAGCTCATCCGTGACGGTTTCTGACAAGCCGAACTCTGCGGATTCATTCTCGAATGTCGGGATCGCTAAGGTGCGAATGTCGCCCGCAACCTGCCCCCTGAATGAATAGCACCCGGAAAAGATGACCAACAGACCCAGCGCAAGCTTAACCAAGGTTATACTCCTTCAGCTTTCGATAGAGTGTTCGTTCCCCGATTCCAAGCTCTTGCGCTGTCTTACGGCGATTCCCACCGTTGCGGGCGAGAATGCGCTCTATTTGCTCACGCTCGACATCTGTTAAACGATTTGATGGCAACGGCTCCTGCGTCACAGTCTGGGAGGCAGCAATTGCAGCCTCGAGAACCTCTCGCATCTCTTTGACTTCCCTTCGAACTTCAAGCATCGTTGCAAGCAACATTTCCTGACTTACCGAAGCCTGCGCATCACGCGATGCAAGAACCGGTAAGAGCGCTCGCGGCGAACTGAGATGCGGACGAAAATGTTCGTCTTGAAGGACGCGCACGCCACGATTCAAGGTCAGAACCGACTCAACGGTATTCTTCAGCTCGCGAACATTTCCGGGCCAGTACTGCCTCGATAAGAGCTGTAGTGCGTCTTCAGAGATGACGGGCATTGTTAAACGGTTACGCACCGAAAACTCCTTTGCGAACTGTTCTGCAAGAAGAGGAATATCGCCAGACCGCTCGCGCAGGGGCGGAATGTGAATGGTGACTGCTTTTAGTCTGAAGTATAGGTCGTGACGAAACTCACCTCGCGCGACTGCATCAGCAAGGTCAACATTAGTTGCGGCCAACACACGCACGTCTACCGTGAATGCTTTGCTTGAACCGACTCGCATGACTTCGCGAGACTCGAGAATTCGAAGGAGCTTGACCTGAGATTCAAACGGCATTTCGACAATCTCATCCAGGACGAGCGTGCCTCCTTGGGCCTGCTCAAAGTATCCCATTCGTTGCTTTTCGGCGCCAGTAAAACTGCCTCGTTCGTGCCCAAATACTTCACTTTCAAAGATGCCTTGTGGGATCGCGCCGCAATTGACAAACAGGAGAGGTTTAGCACGTCGAGGAGAATTCTCATGAATTGATCGCGCAACAAGCTCCTTGCCAGTTCCGCTTTCGCCAATTATGAGCACAGAAATATCAGTTGGTGCAGCCTGTAGCACAAGTGACTTCACGGCGCGTAAAGAGGCACTTTGCCCAACGAGCTGGTCGAGTGCACTCATACTGCCTCCACAAGTGCGATGTCGCGCCTATAGCGAAGTCCGGGAACGCAGGCACGCTCGGCAAGCTCATAAGCATTAAACCGCGCGTCCGCTATTGTTGCGCCCGTTCCTAAGGCATTTAAAACACGGCCGCCGCTGGAAATCCAACGCCCATCGTCCAATGCCGTACCTGCAGAAAGTAAGACTTGACCTTCGTTCAGTACGGGTCTCTTCAAAGGTATTTTCCGCGAGTACTCGCCCGGATAACCATTCGCGCAAATCACAACACATACAGCCGCATTCTTTGCCACGTGTGTATAATCCTGCGGCCGCAAGGTTCCATCAACACATGACACAATCGCGCTAACGAGGTCAAACTCCAAGCAGGGTAATAGAACTTGAGTTTCAGGATCGCCGAACCTGCAATTGAACTCTATCACCTGGGCACCAAGTTCCGTAAGCATAAGTCCAACGTACAAGAGGCCCCGATACGGCGTTCCCTGAGCGGCCATCGCACGGAGAACAGGACTGACAACACGCCGTTCTACATCATAAAGGATCTCCTCTGTTATGTGTGTCGCAGGGCAGAACGTTCCCATTCCACCGGTATTGGGACCTTCATCATTGTCGAAGGCGCGCTTGTAATCCTGCACAGGAGGTAGGGCAACAAACCTTTCGCCGTCGCATAGGAACTGAAGAGATGCCTCGCGCCCGTACAGTTTCTCCTCTACAACAACCCTTAACCCCGGCTCCCCAAGCACTTTGTCAACCAAAAGCTGGTGGGCGATCTCCAAAGCTTCTTGATCGGAAGCGCAAACGAAGGCACCTTTGCCTGCCGCAAGTCCGTCCGCTTTGACGACGCGGCCATCCGACTTCGGATGCGCTTGAATGTAATCTGAAAGTTCATAAAAGTCGTCAAAAACCTCAAAGTCGGCGGTAGGAATGTTCTGAGAACGCATCAGGCGCTTGGCAAAGATCTTCGACGACTCCAGCCGTGCAGCACTTGCAGAGGGTCCAAAACAACGGAAACCGAGGCTCTCAACCCGATCCGTAAGCCCCATAGCAAGCGGCTGTTCGGGGCCAACTACCACGAGATCTGGACCTATTTCGGCAATTCGGGAGATCAGATCGTCAACCTCCATGCTTGTAGGAACAAGCTCGCAGAGCCCTGCCATTCCTGCGTTCCCGGGTAAAGCAAACAATTTTGGAGCAATCGGGCTCTGTTGAAACTTCCAAAGCAATGCGTGCTCGCGACCACCACTTCCAATGACGACAATTCTCATTTTAGAATCTCCGCCGGAACAGAAAAGTTCCCGAACCAAAGATATTATTACCCGATACTTGCCACGACCCTGCCATGCTATCAGGATTCACAAATTGCCCGTCAAATCGAAAGGGGAATCCACTCTGCGACCCGTCTGTATTGCCACCAAAAAAGAAACTTGATCCCAGAATGCCTCCCTCATCGATTCTGCCTGACAAGGTGCTGAATGGGAAGGTGGCTCGAATGTCGCCGTCGAACAACACCCCTTGCTGATCCAAGTAAAGCATTGACTCGGCATCATCCTGAAGCAGGTCACTGAATAACATACCTCTCCACTCACCGCTCAGATTGAATCCGTTAATTACGCGATTCAAGGTATAAGTGGGTTGTCCCTGAGGTTCAAGCACATTCAACCTGATTGCTACATCGGCCACCAGGCCAAGCATCCTATAAGTGTTAAACCTCGAAAACTCGAACATCACACTGTCACTTTCCATAGAGACATAAGTCACGGTGACTGGAAGGGTGGTGCCGTCATATCGAATGCTTCCCTGCCACAATCCCGAGTCACTTTCTATGAATGTCAATCGCACGTTTTGTCCGATGCTTTCAGGCCTCCCCCAGCCGACATACGTGCCTTCAACTTCAGCGATCGCAATAGGAGTAGAATTGGTCGGCGACTTCTTGCAACTGACGGTTGTAATCAGCAAAACAGATAAGATGAGAACTGTCGACTTTTTCATCCCCTAATCTGCTCTCTGAGTCTCATTATCTCATCGCGCAATTCAGCTGCCTTTTCGTAATTCTGTTCGCGCGCAAACCTCTTCATTTCTTTTTCCAGCCGAGCGATAAGGTCTTCCAGATCAAAAGTCGAAAGAAAGTCATCCTTCGCGTGGCTGACAATTTCATGAATCTTTGCATCAGCGACAGTTGTCGAAATCAGGACTTCCTCAATGGACTTCACGATTGACGCAGGTGTTATTCCATGAGCTTCGTTAAACTCGCGCTGCAGAGTGCGTCTACGCTCAGTCTCGTCAATGACCTTCTTCATGGATTCAGTGATCTTGTCAGCGTAAAAGAGTACCCGCCCGTTGACATTCCGGGCTGCTCGACCCGCAATTTGCAGAAGACTCCTCTCGCTCCGCAAGAAACCCTCCTTGTCAGCATCAAGTATGGCCACTAAAGAAACTTCGGGGAGATCAAGGCCTTCGCGCAAGAGGTTGATTCCGACGAGCACATCGAAACGCTTTAGCCGAAGATCGCGAAGAATTTCTACACGCTCGAGGGACTCGATTTCGCTGTGCAGGTATTTGACTCGCAACGACATTTGTTCGAGGTACTCCGCAAGGTGCTCTGACATCCGCTTCGTCAATGTGAGCACGAGAACTCGTTCGCCGCGAGCCACCGTCTCCCTGATTTCGCCGAGCAAATCATCGACTTGGCCCTTTGAAGCACGTACTTCGATCTCGGGATCCAGCAGACCGGTGGGTCTGATAATCTGCTCCACGAGCACACCCTTGCTGCGCTCGATTTCGTAATCGCTGGGTGTAGCGCTCACGAAGATACACTGGTCAATCGTAGACTCCCATTCTTCAAAATACATTGGCCGGTTGTCAAATGCGGAAGGCAGGCGAAATCCGAACTCGACGAGGTTCACTTTTCGCGCTCGGTCTCCCCGATACATGCCTCTGATTTGGGGGACTGTGACATGCGATTCATCGACAAACAACAGGAAGTCGCTCGGGAAATAGTCAAACAGCGTATCGGGACGCTCTCCCGGTTTTCGGTCTGAAAGATGCCGAGAGTAGTTCTCGATACCGGAACAGAAACCGACTTCACGAAGCATCTCGAGGTCATAGCGCGTCCGCTGTTCAATTCGCTGGGCTTCAATCAGCTTATTCATGCTCCGCAGCTCTTCAATTCGCTCTTCAAGCTCTTGCTGAATGCTTTTCATCGCGCGGGCGAGGTTCGGGGAGGAAGTGACGAAGTGCTTGGCCGGGTAAATTGCAAGAGCTTCCTGCTGACCTAACTTCTCGCCGGTCAGTATCTTGAAATGAGTGATGGATTCCAGCGTATCCCCGAAAAAGTCCAGACGGAATGCAGTCTCCTCATAGGCTGGATGAATCTCAATCACGTCACCTTTGACGCGAAAAGTACCTCGTGGAAACTCCACGTCATTACGTGTGTAGTGCATTTCTACCAAGTGCGCAAGAATGCTTCGACGGTCATAGTCCGTGCCAATCTTGAGAAGCAGCAAAAGGTCTTTGTAATCCTTCGGCGAGCCAAGCCCATAAATACTTGAGACAGATGCGACAATAATGACGTCACGGCGTTCGAGCAGGGAGGACGTTGCACGCAGGCGCAGGCGGTCGATCTCCTCGTTTATCTGTGTATCTTTTTCGATGTACGTGTCAGAGCTGGGAATATAGGCTTCCGGTTGATAGTAGTCGTAGTAGGAAATGAAGAACTCAACTGCGTTATTTGGGAAGAACGACTTGAATTCACCGTAAAGCTGGGCTGCCAATGTCTTGTTGTGACTCATGATCAGAGTTGGACGCTGGGCAGCTTGTATCACATTCGCCATGGTGAATGTCTTGCCCGAGCCTGTTACACCCAGTAGAGTCTGGTACTTCTCCCCTCGACGAAGTCCGTCAACAAGCTGACGAATGGCTTCGCCCTGATCACCTTGAGGTCTGAGGTCTGATATGATTTCAAACGGCCGCATGGTTGGAAGATATGGACAATCTGCCAAAATTGCAATAGGAATGGCAGAGTTTTGCGATGATAAATTATTGTTTATATGCATCTTATTAAAAAGTCCGAAATTCTATTGCCTCATTCGGGTTGCAGGTGCAGGACTTGCGAATAAAAGGAGAGCTTCGTATATTTTAGTTTCTAAAAACCAACATGATGAAACGGTAAGGCGAGTCAATGCTTCAGTCGATGCGTGATAACATGCCCCTGGTAATGTGGATTTTGGTCGGCGCGTTCGTGGCCACCATTATCTTTAGCTGGGGTATGGGAGGATTTGAGGGTACTTCAGGCGCTTTGGATGGCGTCGTTGGAAAAGTTGGCAGCACAGAGATCCTGTATGATCGTTATAACAGAGCGGTTCAGGATCGCTTGGCACAGCAGCGAGGTGATCGACCGGATCAAGAGATTACCGAGGCGCAGATTAAGCAGGCTCGCCAGCAGGTGTGGGATGACATCGTACGGTTTGAGTTAATGAAATCCTACCAGAAGAAGTGGGGAATCGTTACTTCAGACGATGAAGTCGCGTATGCAGTTCGGAACAGCCCACCGGAATATGTTCGAAACAGCCAGAGCTTTCAGACAAACGGGCAGTTCGATCCCGCATTGTATCAACAATTCCTTCGCGACCCCGCCCAAACACAAACGATCATCGCAATCGAGCAGGACTACCGCGAGAGCATTGGCAATCAGAAAGTAATTGATCGCATCATCTCTCCAGTGTTTGTATCTCCACAGGAAGCTTGGGAGGACTTTGTTGCGACCAATAAGAAGTTCAAGGGCATCGTCGCATCATTCCCCACGACGAACTTCGCCGTCGATAGCTCGAGCATAACGCTTGCCGAAATTGAGAAGTACTATAAAGAGCACGCACAGGACTTTCGACAGGAAGAACGCCGGACCTTGTCGTACGTTTCGTTTCCGCTGGTGATGACGGAAGCCGATACCACTCGTGTTGCCGAAACGATTGAAGATATCATGGCCATGCTCAAGCAAGGTGACAGTTTTGAGCAGGTTGCTAAAGAGTATTCTGAAGACCCCGGTTCGGCTCAGAATGGTGGAAACCTTGGCTGGTTCGGTCGCGGTCGAATGGTTGCAGAGTTTGATTCCACGGTTTTCGCTGCTGAAATCGGTCAAGTCGTTGGGCCGGTCATGACGCGATTTGGGGCACATTTAATCCGAGTAGACGAGCGTAGCTTGAATGGCACAGCAGATTCCGTGAAAGCGAGTCACATTCTCGTCAAGTATGAAATAGGACCCGAAACAGAAGCGCGCGTAGCTCAGAAGGCAAAAGACTTTGCAGATGCAGCTACAGCCGAAGGATTCGCCGCCGTAGCCGGACAATTCGGCATGACAATCGAGACGACTGCATTATTCCCTTATACTGAAGCCGGTTCTATACCAGGGCTTGGCAGCTTGAAGCCTGTTGCTGATTTTGCGTTCAAATCGCCCATTGGCAAAGTGAGCTACCCTCAGAAAGCGAAGATAAAAGGTCAGGATGTCTACGCAGTATTTTCTGTAGCTAGCAAAGCGCCGGCCGGAGTGAACCCGCTGTCGGAAGTTGAGTCAACAATCAGGGCGCTTCTGGTGCGTGAGAAGCAGGAAGAAATGGCCTTGCAGGCGGCTCAGCAGTTCCGAAATCGTGTAGGAACCGCCGAGCTTCTTGTTCCGGTTGCACAGGCAGAAAACGTCAAGATCGATACCACAGGTCTCCACGGTCAACGTGACTTCATCCGTGGCATCGGTCAAGACGAAGAAAATGCGAAAATGCTGCTAACCCTATCGCCCGGCCAGTTGTCTCCTGCATTCTCTAACGCACGTGGCGGCTATGTTGTGTCCATTTTGGAAAACATTCCAGCAGACTCCACGCAGTTTGTGGCGCAGAAGGCGCAACTGTTGCAGAATTTGGAACGCACGAAGCAGAACAGGGTCTACGGAGACTGGTTGAAGTTGGCAAAAGAAGAAATTGGGGTTGTGGACAACCGATTCTTGTACTACACTGACTTTTAATCTCTGCGGAAGGCGCTCTTTTGGAGAACAATCAGACCGGAAGAATTAGTATTCTTGATATTCTCGCGTTCTTGGCGCGTTGGCGGCGGGTTTGGATTCCCTCAACGATAATCTGTGCGGTCGCTTTAACCATTTACGCCTTCACAGCGCAGGAAAAGTATAGGTCTGTCGCTGTAGTCAGAGGAGTTGAAGCGCAGTCCTCGGGACTGGGTAGCATACTCGCGTCAAAGTTGTCAGGTCTCGGCAATCTGGGCGGTTTCACTGCATCGCTTGGAGAGGTCAGAGGAGACTACTACCTCCTGATTCTCAAGGGACGTGCGATGTCCGAGGCTTTGATTGAAAAGTTTGGGTTCCGAAAGGAATGGAAGATGGAAAAGGCGCCGCTCGAGGACGTCATAGAAGTCTTGAATTCCCGGACCTACTTCAAATTTGATGCCGGAACCAATACCGTACGGATTCAGGCAGATGATAAGGATCCCGAGAGGGCGCGAGAGATTTGCAAGTTCTATGTAGAGGAACTCGATAAACGCAATCAAACGCTTGAGTCAAATCGAGGACGTCGTGAGCGTGAGTTTATGGAACAGCGACTCACCGATGCACGTTCAACGCTCTTTGCACTCGAAGACAGCATGGCCGAGTTTCAGAAGCGATCGGGGATCTTTGATCTTGAAGAGCAAGCGAAAGCAACAGTTCAAGCAGTTGCGGTTGTTCAAGCGCAACGCACTTTGGCGCAAGCCGAGTATCAGATAAAGTCGCAACTCTTCGAGAGCACAAATCCTGAATTGCAATTGGCAAGAGTGAAGTTAGAGAGTTTCAACTCGAGCTTGGAGAAGATGTTGAGTGGGGAATCGGACATCGAGAAGGACTTCCTCCTGCGCCTTGACAGGGCAACCGAGGATGGCAAAGTCTATCTGCGACTTTACAGGGACATAGAAATCAACTCGCTGCTTACAGCAGTCTTGACGCAACAGTATGAACAGGCACGCTTGTCCGAAGCCCGCAACACTCCGACAATGTCAGTTGTTGAGCCTCCCGCTCTTGCTTCTAAACGCGTGTGGCCCAAGCGGGGGATGCTCGTTGGATTAGGTGCCATTATAGGATTCTTCTTGGGTGTCATGTTCTGCGCAGTAATAGACTATCTGCACGCGGTTTCACAGAACACGCATCCGGCTTATGAGAGCGTTCGCAGACTGAAACAGTCTTGGCGTTCATGATTTTGCAGTCTTTGCCTCGGCTGGACCATCGTCGGCAAGTGATGATAGGACTTATTGCCGGGTTGAGTTCCGTTGCAATTTGGCTCTTGTGGACTTTCTGGGGACGTGCGCCTTTGCTGGCAGTTGCACTCATTGGCGCGATTGCAGGTTTGTCAGTATTGCGATATCCGATAATAGGGACTACGCTTATCGGGTTTGTGCTGCTTTCCAATCTTGCCGCTTACATCCCGGGTTCCACATCTCTGCTCTTTGGAGCTATGCTCCTTGTGGTGATCGTCCGTAAGTTGCTCGCGTATGACACGCATTGGACGACGACGCCTTTTCTCGCAGCTGCGATCGTCTTCGCCGTCTGGTTTCAGGCCTCGCTCCTGTGGGCCGATTCTCATCTTTTCCATAACTTCCATCTTTTCTATCGAGTTCTCCTTGCCATAATTGTGCTGCACGAGCTGATTAACAAGGAATCGGACTTGATTGCGTTTTATGTCGGCTCTGCCTTCGGTATGATCTTTACCGCCGTGATCACCATCAAGACGGCCTATGAGTTTTATACTTCCGGTGTCGCCGATCAAATCGCCACGACCGTCACAGAGATAGAGTCATCGCGGTTCTTTGGTCACTGGGTCGATCCGAACATCATGTCCATTACGCTAGTCGCGTTTCTTGGTGGGACGATTGCTTTATGGCGCAGCGCTTTGCCACGCAGTGCGCGCAGTCTGATGATGATTGCGTCCATCATGGCGCTCGTTGCGATTGCTGTTTCTTTGTCTCGTGCCGGCATGATAGGTGCGATCATTGTTATTCTCCTGATGCTGGCGGTAGAGAAACATCGGGTTCAGCTGTTCATTGTTCTGGGCGGACTGGTTGCCCTTCTTCTTAGCGTCGTGCCGATAGACATTGTCGGCAGACTCGCGTCACTGATGTCGGGAGACGCATCGACGAGCGAAAGAGCAAGTTTGCTCCTTGCCGGGTGGAAGCTGTTTCCCGAGAGTCCAATCTGGGGACTCGGAATGGGAAGCTTTGAGCATCGTGTGACGTATATCCTGCCGCATCTTTCCGCCGGTGTCTTTTCCCATAACACATTCGTTGACGTCGCTGTCGACAGCGGTGTGATTGGTCTTGCACTCTATTTGACATGCTGGTGGTACGCCGCGGGATCCCTGTCGTGGCGGGACTGGAGCACAGAGCGAAGCAACTTAAGCCGGGTGCTGAACAGCGGCATGCGAGCCAGTTTTGTTGCTGGCTTCTTCTGTGTCATGACAATCACCTCGACTACGTATGTGCCATACTGGACGTTTCTTGCCGTTGTCGCGTTGTTTGGATGCATAAGTTTGCGTAGGCTGTCTGAAACCGGTGCAGTTGGACCAACAAGCGGCTCCCCCGGCATTTCACTTAGCCAAAGTTAGCAGATCAAGTAGCGAATGCGACGATTCTGGCTTCGAGCGCTGCAATTGTTCATGGACTTCATGCTGCTCGAAGCTGCTTTCTTTGGTGTCTATTACTGGCGATTCGAGACTGGGCAATTTGCAAATCCAGTCACATTCACGGTGGACGAGCTGATTGTCCCGAGCTTGATCGTAAGTGCCTTCTGGCACTTGTTCTTTTCAGTGTTTGGCATGTACCGGATTGACCCATTGCAGTCGCGGGCTCTCGTGCTCGCACGTTGCGTGCAGGCGTCCGCCTACGGATGCCTCCTGATATTCATCCTCACTTTTGATCCGTCAAATCCTTTCCCAACAACACGGATCGTCCTGTTGACATACGGGATAGGAGTCATGACCGGTTCCGCCGCAACGAGACTTGCGTTGCTCACTCTGCTTCAGGAATTGCGGATTAGGGGTATTGGAAGGCTTCGGACCCTGGTGATCGGATCAGGAAATCAACTGCTAAACACGTTACGTTATTTGGAGCAACGGAAGGATATTGGCGCCAGAATCCTCGGCGTACTTACTCAAGACGGGTCTACAGTCACTAATTACCCACTGCACGGAACACCCGCACAAGTACGTGCGGAGCTTGCGCGGCATGACTATGAGCTGGTTTACATCGCGCTCGATGACGGACGCGAGCAGTTGCTGAAGCGAGTTGTGCGCCTGCTATCCGATTTTCCAGTTCGACAGTTCCTTCCCGCGCATCAGTACCAGATCCTTTTAGGTTTCGTTCGTCCTCTCGGGAAGCGCGGGCAGCCCATGATCGAAATTCGTGCGGAACTGTTGACACCAATTGAGCGATTCCTGAAGCGTACCTTTGATATCATTGCGTCCATAGTTCTCCTGATCTTCAGCTTGCCCCTATGGTTGCTTACCGTTCTGGTGATTCTTGTCGATACCGGGCGGCCGGTCTTCTATACTCAACGAAGAGTCGGTGAACGGGGTCGGGAGTTTTCGATTCTGAAGTTTCGCACGATGGTGCCGAACGCCGAGGCGGACAGTGGTCCAGCACTGGCTGTGCCAAGCGATCCAAGGATAACCCGATCGGGGAGATTTCTGCGGGCGATGCGGATTGACGAGTTGCCGCAGTTGATTAATGTCCTGCGTGGGCAGATGAGCCTCGTGGGACCAAGGCCTGAACGTCCCGAGTTTGTCTCCGAATTTGAGCGACGTACGCCTCTTTATGTTCGTCGACTCAATGTTAAGCCGGGGGTGACAGGTTGGGCACAAGTGCAATTGCGCTATGATGCGACGCAGGTTGCTCCGGAACTTAAACTGCAAATGGACATGTACTACATTGAGAATATGTCGCTGCTTATGGATTTGAAAATCCTCTTCATGACAATGTTCGTCGTGTTACGCGGTGAAGGCTAGTCAGTAACGATCATGATTGACATACGCCAGATAAGAGAAAATGAACAAGAGGTGCGCCGCCTCTTGGAACTGCGCGGCCAATCTGAGTTATTAGACGGATTGGTGGCTCTTGATCGAAAGCGTCGCGAGCTTATCGAGAGAACCGACGCATTGAAGGCACGCCGCAACGAGTTGAGCCGGAACATCGCAGAAGCCTCAAAGAGGGGCGAGATTGTAACAGCTTTGAAAGACGAAAGTCGCCGAGTTGGAGCTGAAATCGCGGTCGGAGATGAGGAGTTAAAAGCGGCATTGGCGGACATAGAGTCTCGATTGCTTCAAATTCCGAACCTGCCCCACGCATCAGTTCCACCCGGTAAGACGCCTGACGAAAATGTTGTGGTTCGTCAATGGGGCAAGAAGCCGGAATTCGAGTTTACTCCGAAGGATCACCTCCAGCTTGGTCGGGAACTTGGACTGTTTGATTTTGAGCGGGGGACCAAAGTCACCGGAAGTGGTTTCCCGGTGTACAAGGCCGCGGGAGCAACGCTTGAGCGGGCACTGATCAACTACTTCTTGGATTTTCATCGCGAGCGCGGAACTTATACTGAAGTTTCTGTTCCGTTTCTGGTCAATTCGGAAAGCATGACGGGAACGGGACAGTTACCGAAGTTTGAGGAAGACTTGTATCGTTGCAAGAACGACGAACTCTATCTGATTCCAACCGCTGAAGTCCCGATTACGAATCTGCACCGCAATGAGCTGCTTCAGGAAGCTGATTTGCCAATTTGCTACTGCGGATACACCCCGTGTTTCCGTCGCGAAGCCGGTTCCTACGGCAAGGACACTCGAGGATTTCTTAGACTTCACCAATTTGACAAAGTTGAAATGGTGAAATTTTGTCGACCTGAAGATTCCTACGCTGAGCACGAGAAGTTGACGAAGGATGCGACAGACATCCTTGAGCAGCTGGGAATACATTATCGAGTCGTCCTTCTGTGCGCGGGCGATATGGGATTTGCCGCAGCCAAATGCTACGACATCGAAATCTGGTCACCGGTAGAGGAAAAGTGGCTGGAAGTCTCCTCCTGCTCGAACTTTGAATCTTATCAAGCGCGTCGTGCAAATATCCGATATCGCAGATCAGATACCGGTAAACCGGACTTCGTCCACACACTTAACGGCTCAGGCTTAGCCACCCCGCGCCTCTTGGTGGTCTTGTTGGAAACCTACCAAAACGACGACGGAACCGTTAGCGTGCCAGATGTGTTGAAGAGGTATACAGGCTACGGTCTGATTAGTCCAGCGCAAGGAAGGTAGAACTTTGTCCGATATCCTGAAACAGGAGCTGCTGCATGCTGCGAAGGTCCTTGCAGCAAGTGGATGCCTGCCTGCAACTGACGGGAACTTCTCCGTTAGGGTGAACGAGTCTCAAGTGCTTGTCACCAAACGCGGAATCGAGAAAAGGAATCTTCAACCATCCGATCTCATTCTCGTTGAGATTGCCGATCCAAAACCGCATGGCGCCTCCAGTGAATGGCAACTCCATCGCGCGCTTTATCTTAGTCGGCCGGAAGTCCACGCCATTTTGCACGTACATGCCCCCCATTTAGGTTCATTTGCCGCTGTAGGAAAACTGCCGAACAAGCACCTGTTGATCGAAGCAGAAGCAACTCTCGGTGGACTCGCCCTAATACCTTTCATTGAACCTGGTACCGCAGAGCTTGGTGAGGCAGCAGTTTCGCATGGCAAGAACGCCGGAGTTCTTCTACTGGAGAGGCACGGTGTGGTTGCCGTCGGAGTGACCATTCGGGAAGCCCTTTATCGACTCGAAAGAGCCGAACTACTTGCAAAGATTGAGCTTGGGGCAAGATTACTCTTAGATTCATGACGATTCTTGCTCTCGAATCGAGTTGCGACGAAAACTCGGCTGCAATACTCGTCGATGGGCGAGTGAAGTCGCTCGAGACGGTCACCCAAAAAGTGCACGTTGAGTGGGGGGGAGTAGTCCCGGAGCTTGCGGGGCGGTCCCACCTTAGATTGCAGGATGAAATCGTGTGCCGGGCGCTTGATAGTGCCGGAATCCACCTTGGAGAGGTTGATTACGTGGCGTCGACCAGCGGACCCGGTTTAGTCGGGTCGTTGTTGGTCGGATACTACTATGGTACGGCACTCGCGTTATCTATGGGTGTTCCGTTCATTCCAGTGCATCATATGGAAGCACATTTATGGTCCATCGAACTGGACCGTGACCCGCTTCCCTTGCCGGCTCTCGTCTTGCTCGTCAGCGGTGGACACACTCTGTTGCTGCTTGTCAGGGGATTTCGGAACTACGAATTGCTTGGACACACTCGCGACGACGCCTTAGGCGAGGCCTATGACAAGGTTGGTAAGCTGCTGGGCCTGAGTTTCCCAGCAGGAGCGGAAATCGATAGACTTGCACAATTAGGCAGCGAAAGTGCGATCACCTTTCCAATTGCATTGCGCGACCACAGCTTGGATTTTAGCTATTCAGGACTCAAAACAGCGGTTGCGAACTGCGTGAAGCAGAACCCGGAATGGGCAAACTCAGAAAACCGTCCCGATTTGCTTGCTTCCTTTCAGCTTGCCGCAATTCAATCCGCTCTCGAAAAAGTGGCGCTTGCCATGCATCGGTTTCCTGTCAGATCTATCGCAGCGGCAGGTGGGGTGGCGGCCAACAGTAAACTGAGGAGTGGATTAGCGGCGCTGTCCGAGAAGTTTGATGTCCAGCTGTCGGTACCCCCTATGAGATATTGTGCTGATAACGCTGCGATGGTTGGTTATGTCGCGCACAAGATGTTGGAACACGAGTTCGAAATTGAGTCGTTGCCCGTCCGGCCGCGTTGGCCGATCACAGAATTAGGAAACGTACAGACGAGCCCATATTGAGTTCATTGTTCGGTTTGTTAATGATACGTGGGATTACGTTTGGAACACCAGTACTGTATTTCGTGCTGGGTGGTCTGCTGCTGATTGGTCTGGCGTTTGTAGTCTACAGACAGACTCTTCCTCCTACCACAGTCGTTCGGCGTCGGCTGCTTGCCATCCTACGAGCGCTGGCGCTTGTCACTATTCTCTTTCTCTTGTTCGAGCCGGTACTGGGCTGGATAGACCAGCGGGAAGATCGTGCAAAAGTTCTGCTGCTGGTTGACCGCTCCGCTTCTATCGCACTTGCAGATCAGGGTGTGGTCCGTGACTCCATGGTTAATGAGTTTCTGAGTCGTTCGGAACTGCGTACTCTTACTGAATCGAATCAGCTCCGCGTCTACGCTTTCGGTGACACAGTCGTCCCCACAACCTTGGACTCGGTTCGCCTCATTGCACCCGCATTCGTAGGTACTGACCCTGCCTCGGCATGGGCGGCGGCAGTCTCTGAGTCGAGCGGTGAGGATATCGGCGCAATTATTGTTGTCACAGACGGCGCCCAAAATACAGGTCCGTCTCCAGAACGCGCGTCGAGCGTGTCCGATATCCCGATATTCACAGTAGGGGTCGGAGATACGACTCAGCATCGTGACGCATTGATCGCCGAACTGTTCACAAATGACATTGCCTATGAAGGCTCAACGGTTCCGGTGAAGGTTCGCGTGCGAGGCAACAGCGTATCTGGACAAAGGTCTCGCCTGCGCATCGTCGACTCGAAGTCAAGAACATTGCTGGATCAAGAAGTTAGTTTTCAGGGCGCTACCTATGAGCAGTCATTTGACGCTCAATTCCTTGCCGATAAGTCTGGGGACTTCCGGATTAGGGCGATCCTCGATTCTGTCTCGGGCGAATTGACCCTTGACAACAATCAGCGGTCACGGGTTATCCGGGTATTGGACTCTCGGTTCAAGGTAGTGGTGCTTGCCGGATCTCCTTCTGCCGATGTTACATTCACGTTGCAGTCGTTAGGACTCGACACTACACTGGCAATCATTCCGCTGGTCGAGAGCAAAACCGGATTTGTCGGCGGCGGAAAAAGCACCGAGGAATCTATTGCCGACGCGGATGCGTTCGTGCTGATCAACTATCCGACAGCCGGTTCGAATGCGGCAGTCTGGGACGCAGTTGCCAAGCGTATCACAGATCAAGGCATACCTTTTCTCTTTCACCACGGTCCGTCAGTCTCATTAGGTCGACTGAATAGGATTGCCGCACGGCTTCCGGTGGAGTTTCAACCTCAGGCGGCTTTTGATAAGGTGCTCTTACGTAGTGGTTCGTCACACAGTGCGATCAACGCCAGAGGAGATCTGCGAGCTAACTGGACGGACCTTCCACCAGTGCTGGGCGCAATCGGCAGGACGACGTCCAAACCCTTTGCCGTGGTCGTTGCGAATTTTGTTCCAGAGTCCACGCCTGAACTATCCGGCGGACCTGCAGTAGTCTTGGCAGATGTCAATCGACGGCGCAGTGCTGCGATCGCGGTGTATGAGACCTTCCGCTGGCAGCTCGGATTGGCAAAGAATGAGAGGGGGCGTCAGTTCTATGCGGATTTGCTGTCGAGAATTAGCTCTTGGTTGTTGGCACCAACAGACGAGCAACGCATCAAGATTACAGCGGACAAGAAGATCTATAGTGAAGGCGAGACTGTCAGATTTCAAGGACAGGTCTACGGCGAGGATCTTGCTCCGACCAACGATGCGACAGTGCTTGTCGAGATAACTTCGGGTGAACGTAAAGAGAGAGTCTCTCTCGTTGGCCGAGGTAACGGGCTGTATGAGGGTGAATTCGTTCCCTGGGAAACAGGGGACTACAATTTTAGCGGAGTTGCAATTGCCGCGGAGGATACTCTTGGCAAGGATGGCGGAACTTTTGTGGTCGAAGCCTTCAATTTGGAGTGGATCGAGTCGCGCTCGAGATTTGACGTTCTACAGACTGTAGCACGAAATTCGGGCGGTGTGTTCGTAACAGCGAGCCAGCCGGACTCACTCTTCTCAAGACTGCGTTTGCAAGAACGGATTATTGAGAATGTGCGCGAAATTCCACTATGGAATCGGCCGCTGCTGCTTTGGATATTGATTGGATTTCTGGCTATTGAGTGGTTGCTTCGTAAGCGGAGCGGCATGCTGTAATCTATAATATGAAGAACAAGTTTGATGAACTGAAGAACCGGCGCACGCTTTCAAAGCAGGGCGGAGGCGAGAGCCGCATTGAAGCGCAGCACAAGAAAGGCAAGTTGACGGCGCGCGAGCGTCTCGACATCCTACTTGACCCCGGGACATTCAATGAGATAGACGCGCTCGTCACGCACCGCTCCACTCAATTCGGTCTTGATAAGCAAACCGTTTACGGTGACGGTGTTGTCACGGGCTATGGCAAGATTGCCGGGCGGCTGGTGTACGTCTTTGCACAGGATTTCACCGCGTTTGGCGGTTCACTTTCTGAGGCTCACGGCAGGAAGATCTGCAAGATCATGGATCTTGCAATGAAGGTCGGCGTTCCCATTATTGGGCTGAATGATTCGGGTGGAGCTCGCGTGCAGGAAGGCGTTGTGTCTCTGGGCGCGTACGCGGACATCTTTCTGCGGAATACTTTGGCCTCGGGCGTAATCCCGCAAATCTCTGCAATCATGGGACCGTGCGCCGGCGGCGCAGTCTACAGTCCCGCGATCACCGACTTCACGCTGATGGTCGAAGGCACAAGCAACATGTTCGTGACCGGGCCGAAGGTTGTCAAGACCGTGACTCACGAAGATATTACGAGCGAGGAATTGGGCGGAGCCAACACCCATGCGACGAAATCCGGCGTTGCACACTTTGCCTGCCCCAACGAGGCGCACTGTCTGCTCACAATTCGCAAGCTGATGAGCTACATTCCCCAGAACAACATGGAGGATCCTCCACGACGTTCGGCTCCTCAGCAACCTTTGTTGGACGAAACTCTGGACACTTTCATTCCGGCTGAAGCGACCAAGCCGTACGACATCAAGCATGTGATAACCCGAGTCGTTGACACGGATTCATTTCTCGAGGTGCATGCGGATTGGGCGCAGAACATAGTTGTCGGATTTGGCACATTCGCTGGCCGCTCTGTTGGAATTGTGGCTAACCAGCCTGAAGTTCTTGCCGGAGTCCTGGATATAGACTCGTCCCGCAAAGGTGCGCGCTTCGTGAGATTCTGCGACGCTTTCAACATTCCGCTCGTGACATTCGTGGATGTTCCGGGATTTCTCCCGGGGGTTGAACAAGAGTGGGGTGGAATCATCATGAATGGGGCAAAGCTTCTGTACGCATACTGTGAAGCTACCGTCCCAAAGATCACGGTGATCACTCGCAAGGCCTATGGCGGCGCGTATGACGTTATGAGTTCTAAGCATATTAGGGGGGATCTGAACTTCGCTTGGCCCACCGCCGAGATTGCGGTCATGGGCGCTCCCGGTGCTGTTGAGATCATATTTGCAAAGGAAATTCAGTCTGCAGAGAATCCGGAGGCTGCGAAGGCAAAGTTCGTCGAAGAGTACACAAATCTCTTTGCCAATCCTTTTGAAGCCGCTGCTTACGGCTACATTGATGAAGTTATCGACCCGCGTGAGACGCGCGCGCGGATCATCAGCGGACTGGAACTGCTGGAGAACAAGGTGGACAGCAACCCGCGCAAAAAGCACGGCAATATTCCACTTTAGGCGTGTCAAGCAAATTGGGAGGAGCACATGGCCCGCATTCTGCTAATTGATGATGATCAGGACTACCGCGCCGTGCTGCGGGAGTTTATTGAGGCGCGCGGGCATACTGTTCTGGAAGCGGAGTCCGCCCGAGACGGTGCCGACATTTTCTTGAAGGAAAAGATTGACCTCGTGGTATCGGACTTCATTATGCCGGAGAAGTCTGGCATGGAGCTGCTTTCAGAGTTAAGGGCGATCCACCCGAAGGTTCTCTTTATCATGGTAACCGGCTTTGCGACGTTGGACACCGCAAAGGAAGCCATCCGGTTGGGAGCCTATGACATCCTCCCGAAGCCGGTTGAAATGGACCAATTGGCCGCGGTGATGCATCGGGCGCTCTCGACGATTGAACTGCAGACGCATCTTTCCACTGTGCGCGGTGTGAATTATGCGCTTCTGTTGTCCATTCCGCTTTGGCTTGGAGTCGGATATCTGCTGTTTCGCTTCATTGGACGGTGAACTTTGTCAGGCAGGAGGGCAGCATGTTCTCACGAGTTTTGAAATTTGTCGGCAGCCTTTGCGTAATTGGTGTGATATTGCTGTCGGCAGCGTGCCGCAACAAGACCAGCACGGGACCGGATAATCCCAATCCACCGGGAGACGAGACTTTTCGTCTCGTATTTGATGCCCCGGACACCATTCGCTACGGCACATACACAACCATTGTGGTTCGGCTATTCAAGGGCACGGGCATGGCGGTCAACGACACCCTGCTTCTGGCTGTAGATTCTGCTCCCGGCTATCTGCACGACTATCTGGTGATACCTCAGTCGGATACCATAAACGTGAATGGCGGGTGCGGCGCGAATCCATGTGTGCGCTATCGCTGTGATGACACCACACAGGCCAAAGACTTCGTCATGGGGTACGCAATCTCGAATGGCGACACAGTAGCCACCCAGAGTATCGGCTTCTTTCTCGGGCACTAACGTGCGCAAGAAACTCCACAAGGCCGCTTTGATCTAAAGCGGCCTTTTTCCTGCCAAATGTTTGAAAGTGGAGAAATCCGGACAGATTCCGTATCATTCACCAGCTCACTCAATTCCAACCAATTCCCATGCCCCCGATCGTCCGCCTTGCCGGTTACAATGTAGATGCCGAACTACTGTCTGAGACATTGGACATTCTTCACCAGTTGGATGACCTGTCCAAGTCGGTAGGAGCGGGGTCTTCTGCTTCGGACCTTCGGGCAGCCATTGAACGGCTGGGCGAAGATCTCCGTAGCAGGATTGATTTCGAAGCGTTCACCCCGGAGACGATTTCGGCCGCTTATGCTCGAATCAGCCGTGATCCTTCCCATGTCACAGAGCTTCGCCGCTCCGCAAGATTTGCCGTCGCGCGAGCACGAAAGTCCAACGAGAATATTATCTTCGGACTTGGACACGCGTCAGTAGCTGAGCATGCCGTCTTTAACTTTGACGTATCCCACTTATCCCGGCTTGCCGCAGAGGAACTTCAGTACCACCGGTTGCAGAGTTTCACTGAGAAGTCACAGCGTTACATCACTATTGGCGAGGAGTTCGTTGTACCACAGGAACTGCATGGCTCTGGTCTGGAGGAGAAATTCCGCGCTGTAGTTCAGGATCTATTTGCTGCCTATGGCGAGATTCTGAAGAGCCTTCATGAACATCATCAACCGGAAGACACTGCCGGACTCTCTAAGACAGAACTCAGGGATATCGAGAATCGCGCCAAAGAGGATGCACGCTATCTCCTCCCGCTCGCGTGTCTGACACAAATGGGGATGACTGTAAACGCGCGGAATCTGGAGCATCTACTCTGGGAGCTTTCCGATCACCCGCTTTCCGAATTACGCGACCTTGGGCAGGCTTTTCACAAGGCTGTCGGAGGTCTCACACCGTCGTTGGTGAAGTACACGACACGCGGCAGGTTTCCACGTGAAACGCGGGTCAGGCTCGTTCCTAAGCGTAGCGAGAAACCAAATAAAGACAATAGGATAGAGTTCTGGAGTGCGCCGAAAGTAAGCCTTATAGACTTCGACAAGTCCGCCGAAGAGCAGGTGTGGCGTGCGATGGCGTATGCGGCAGGCTATGAGTCAGATGCCACCGATTTTCCAAAAGATAAAGCATTCTGGAGAATACTTTTTGACGGTTTGGGTCCGCATGACCCCATGTTCAGGGAATTTGAAGTAGCTCGGGCAGTCTTTGACATCGAGATGAGCGCGACGTGCTACGCCCAGTTTAAACGGCACCGTCTCATGACCCAACTTGTGCGCGAGTATGACGCGGGCTATGCGGCAATAGTCCCGCCAGCCATCGAGCATACGGGACAAGGCACTGCTTTCAGAAACGGCGTGTTGCAGGCAGCGGAAGCCGCCTCGGAGCTTCAAGAGAGGAACCCGTTACTTGCACCGTACTTGCTGACAAATGCTCAGGTCAAGCAAGTGCGGGCGGCTCTCAATGCACGCGAGTTGTATCACCTGGCCCGTTTGAGATGTGATGCTCACGCGCAGTGGGAGATTCAGGAAGTTGCTAATAAAATGCTCGAACTTATGCACGATAAATGGCCGAACCTTCTCGCCTTAGCATGCGGAAAGGATCGCTTTGATGAGACATACCGAAGGTACTTCTCATAGTGAAGACGGCTCTCGATGCAAACAAAGCCCGGCCATTGGCCGGGCTTTGAAATTTCTGAACGTCGGAGTGGTGTCAGCCACGATCTTGGTGGGTCCCGGGGTATAAATGCGTAAACCTCGACCATCTCCGACGCTCATATCTGCAAGTTCTGCAAGAGAGTCTGCAATCTCTGTATTCCTCAAATGCAGAATTCGCGCCAGTTCGGCTTCTTCTATTTGTGATCGAAAATTCTATATTAGTATATTAAAAACTGATATTTACAAAAAGACTTCGCCCGCTAAGTCCGATCGCTGGCGAATCAATACGCAATACTACGCAAGAATTGCAAAAGTATTACACATTCTTGCATGTATCGGGCTAAGCTACTGTATTCCGCGAACGGAGGCCGTGATTCGTAGAGATCTCACCCAAAGGTAACTAAGTAGACACCGAAAACTGCCAGCACGATTCCGATAACACGCTGCATCGTCATGCGTTCCTTGAGAAATATCGCCGCGAAGACGAACACGAAGATGTTGCTCGTTTGATTCAGCGCGGACGCCTGCGAGGCCTGAGTGTATTTCATGCCTGCAAGCCATGTTATCAGAGCAAGGTACGCTCCCACAAACGACCCGCTGATTAGATATCCTCTGCCGTGCTGCACAAGTAACGAACGCAGGATGACAACACGCTCGCGGTTGATCGCAAGAATCAGCAACAGCGTTGCGATCCCGCCCAGTAATCTGATTTGCATTACCCACAGTAGAGAGCTTGTCTCCAGCAGAGGCTTCACGATGACAATTCCAACGGCCATGAAAGCCATTGCGAGCACTCCCCAAATCACCCCTGCCCAAAGCCCCGTGGGGTTCGCGCGGCTGGCGTGTTTCGTGTGAGTCGCCTCGAATACTGCTGAAATGATCAGTAGCACGCCGACAATCTGCCAAAGACTTAAGCGTTCGCCCAACCATATCATGGCTGCAGCAATCACCATTGGGCTGTAGAGGCAGTCAACGATAGACGACAGTGCCGCACCCAGCCGATTCAGGCTCATGAAGAACAACGTGTCCGCAATCCCAATCCCCATCGCTCCGCTGATTAGCAACAGACCTGTTTCTGAAGGTGTGAAAGCAGGCAGCAACGGTCCTTCAAAGAGGAGTATGGTGGGGAAAATCAGTACGGCACCCAAGACGTTTTTGAAGAGGTTCAAGGCAATCGGGTGCACGATCTCGCCGCTCTTCTTGAACAAGATAACAGCGAATGCCCAAATCAGGGCTGTGCTAAGCGCGAGAATCTCGCCGATGTGCGGGATGGAAGACAGTGTGAGAATTGACGGGAGTTAGGAATCAAACACGATTCGGGAAGTGCCAAGACCGCCTTAGTCTGTCACAAGATAGCCTTGGCCCCAAGAAAAGTCAAATGACAGATCAGACGTCAAATCACCAGGGCTGCTTGCATTTTTGGGGCTAAGTCTCTATATTCCAGCTTACGTTACGACCGCTATCCACCAGCTTCTGCGTGACCGCTATAGTAATTGGCCCCCCACGATTACTAAGCTCCGCTCCGCTGGTGGTATTTTTTCCCCGCCGGGGTGGCGGAACTGGTAGACGCAGCAGACTCAAAATCTGCCGGGGGTTACCCCCCGTGCCGGTTCGATTCCGGCCCTCGGCACCCGGCGCGACGGGCCGCACCCTCGGTGCGGCCTTTGTCATGTTTAGCACCTTATTTATTTTCAAACTCTTAAAGTTCAAATGTCGTCCTCTTATTCGAGTTCCGGCGTAGACCTTTCCCGATCGGCAACGGCAAAGTCGCTGATCGCGAAGGCCGCCAAGTCCACTCATACTGATGCGGTCCTGCGTGGGATCGGGCTGTTCGGGGGGTTCTTTGCACTGGACGACGCTCCCGATGGGCAGGTTCTGGTCGCATCGACAGACGGGGTAGGGACGAAGGTCTTGCTTGCCGCACAAATGAAGAAGCTTGAAGGTCTGGGCGAAGACCTTGTCCACCACTCCATCAACGACATAATGGTCTGCGGAGCGAAGCCTCTTTTCTTTCTCGACTATTTGGCTTTTGGGAAGCTCGATCCGGAGTTAGCCGGGTCACTTGCTGAAAGTCTGGCTCGCGGCTGCAGGGCGCACGGGGTCGCGCTTATCGGTGGTGAGACTGCCGAAATGCCAGGGCTTTATGAAGAAGGACACTTTGATCTTGCGGGGACGATTGTGGGCACGGTCCGGCGGGATCGAATTCTTGACGGGGCGCGTGTGAAAAGAGGAGACATTCTGCTCGGACTTGAGTCCAGCGGCCCGCACACGAACGGTTACTCACTAATTCGCAAAGTCCTCGATCCGAAACTGCGTTCCGGCGATCTTGCCGGAATGAGACTGAGCGATGGCACCTTGTTCAGCGATGCGGTTTTGGCGCCACATCGCTGCTACTGGAACATAATCGAGCCGTTGCTTACAAACTCCAACCTGCACGCGATGTCGCACATTACGGGCGGTGGTCTGGTTGAGAATACAGAGCGCGTGTTGCGTGAAGGTCAGAGACTCGAAGTAGACTGGAATTCTTGGGAGTTTCCCGAGCTGTTTCGATTGATTCAGCAGTGGGGCCAAATCAGCGATGACGAAATGTGGCGAGTATTCAACTGCGGAATTGGTCTGGTGCTGATCGTTGCCGAAGATTACGTGACCGAGTTTCAGGCGTACTTTGCCACGCGGAAGGAGCCGGTGCACGTCATCGGACGAGTGGTGTGAGCGCATACCTTGCCGCTTTGGTCGGCTACGTTATCGGTGGGATACCCACAGGAATTTGGCTCTCCAAGTGGATTGCCGGCACCGATCCACGTGAGATAGGTTCGCGAAGCTCCGGTGCCACGAACGTTTCTCGCGTGCTTGGCAGGAAGTGGGGCGCGTTGGTTTTGATATTGGACGCATTGAAAGGATATCTGCCCGTCGCTTACCTTGCTCCGCTGCTTTTAGGTGGAGACGACCACGCAGGAGCAATCGTCATGGCTTTTAGCACGGTTGCGGGACACGTCTTCACACCTTTTGCACGATTCAAGGGAGGCAAGGGAGTTGCCACCTCTGCCGGTGCGATGGCTGCGATCAGCCTTGCCTCATTAGGTTGGTCGCTGGCTGTCTGGGCAATCGTGTTTGGAGTGACTCGTCGCGTCTCTGCCGCTTCGCTCACCGCAGCTGCCGCATTTCCTGTTATACTACTCGCGGGAGCAGAACCCTATCCGCCCGTTGTGATTATCGGGGGAGTTGTTATCGCTCTCTTTCTCTTCTATACGCATCGCGAGAACATCGCACGACTGCTCTCTGGAACTGAACCGAGGTTTTTCTAAGATGAAAGTCGCGATACTCGGCGCGGGAAGTTGGGGAACGGCATTGGCGATTCATGCCGGACGGCTCGGTCACGAAGTAACGCTGTGGGCGCGTGATTCTCAGCTCGTACAGACTGTTGAACAGGACAGGATTAATGCGAAATACCTTCCGGGGCTACAGTTGCCTCACACTGTTCGCGTGACCGCAAGTCTTGAAAAGTCTTTGAGTCAAAGTGAGATCGTTTTTTTTGCAGTACCGATGCAGGAGACGAGGGAGTTTGTTCAACGCAACGACGCGCTTTTTCCAGAAGTAATATGGGTCGGTACCGCCAAAGGTATCGAGAGCGGCACGGGCAAACTCGAGCATGAAATCCTCGGAGAGTCTGCGACAAGATTCTCTATGAACAGATATGTCTGTCTGTCCGGCCCGACTTTGGCGGCGGAACTTGCGATGGGAATGCCAACGTCTGCCGTTGTTGCGAGCAGGAGTGAGGAGACTGCGAGAACAGTCCAAAGTGCATTCTCTTCTGAGCAGCTTAGGCTGTACCGCTCATCAGACGTGCGCGGAGTCGAATTTGCAGGGGCAATGAAGAATGTCATTGCGCTCGCGGCCGGGATGGTGGACGGCATGGGTTTCGGGGCCAATACGAAGGGCACGCTGATTACAAGGGGACTCACGGAACTGTCGCGGTTAGGGGAAGCGATTGGCGGCGATCGTAAGACGTTTATGGGCCTCTCCGGACTGGGAGATCTCGCCACAACCTGCATGTCGCCTCGCAGCAGGAACCGCACAGTCGGCGAGTTCATTGGCAGAGGTGAAACGCTTCCTGAGGCGATGAAGAAGACTGGTCAGGTCGCAGAAGGTGTTTGGACGGCGCGAGCTGCTTTTGAGTTGGGAATTAAGCACGGCATAGCGACACCCATCACAGCCGGAGTCTGTGCCGTCTTGGAGGGCAAGCTTTCCGCGCGGGATGCAGTCCGAGGATTAATGGAACGAGAGCTTAAAGAGGAAGACTAGCGATAAGAGGTGACTATGGTGACGCCGACTGCGCCACATGTGTATCTGCAGGACATAGCCGCATGGGACGGCAAAGATGTGACTCTGAAAGGATGGCTTTACAACAAGCGTTCTTCCGGCAAGATTCGGTTCGTGCTGCTTCGTGACGGCACGGGCGTTATTCAGTGCGTCGGATCCATCAAGGACATCGGCGAGGACGGATTCGCTGCAATCGACGCGATGACACAGGAGTCCTCGCTGATGGTCGTCGGAACAGTTCATGCCGACGAGCGAGCGCCCGGAGGATTTGAGCTGATTCTGAAGCAGGTCATTCCTGTTCAAGCGGCAATGGGAGAATTTCCCATTTCTCCAAAAGAGCACGGCACCGCCTTCCTGATGGATAATCGTCACCTTTGGCTCCGGAGCAAGCGGCAGGTGTCGATCATGCGCATTCGCCACTGTATCGTGAAGGCAATTCGTGACTTCTTTGATGAACGCGGGTTCACCCTTTTTGATCCTCCGATATTCACCAATGCAGCCTGCGAAGGGACATCCACGCTCTTTGAAACCGATTACTTTGGGGAGCCCGCCTATCTCAGTCAGTCCGGCCAGCTCTACGGGGAATGCGGGGCGATGGCACTTGGCAGGATCTACACATTCGGTCCGACTTTCCGTGCGGAGAAATCCAAAACCCGTCGTCACCTGACAGAGTTCTGGATGATTGAACCTGAAGTTGCGTACATGGATATGTGGGGTGCTGCGGAGCTTGCAGAGGACATGATCTGCTTTATTGTCCAGCGCGTATTAGAGACGCGCTCGGAGGACCTTAAAGTTATTGAGCGTGATGCGTCAATACTCGAGAAGATCAGGAAACCGTTCCCGCGCATCAGCTATAACGATGCAATTGAAGTCTTGAAACAGAACGGCCATGAGATAAGCTGGGGAGATGACATTGGCGGCGATGAAGAGACTACTATTTCCAATCAGTATGACCGTCCGGTAATCCTGCATCACTTTCCTGCGCACCTTAAGGCCTTCTACATGAAGCGTGATCCGGAAGACGACAAACTCGCATTGGGATTTGATATCCTTGCACCGGAAGGAAAAGGCGAGGTCGTGGGCGGAGGTCAGCGTGAAGACAGCTATGACGAGCTGGTCAAACGCGTGTTGGAGCACGGCTTGAAGGTCGAGGATTTTAGCTGGTATCTTGACTTGCGTAAGTTCGGCAGTGTTCCGCATGCGGGGTATGGTTTGGGGCTTGAACGGACGGTCGCTTGGCTCTGCGGATTGCCGCACGTCCGCGAGACGATTCCGTTCCCGAGAATGATCTCAAGGTTGAAGCCGTAATTGAAATGGGCGAGGAATTCCGTCGAGTCCGTGTAACTGTCAATGGCGTCGTACAAGGCGTCGGCTTTCGATGCTTTGTGCTTGAACGTGCACAGTCGCTGGGAGTAACGGGTTGGGTGCGAAACCTGCGAGACGGACGAGTAGAAGCTGAGCTGGAGGGACCTCAAGGATTGGTCAACATGATGATAGAGGCAATGCGGGAAGGGCCGACTTTTTCACATGTGACTTCTTTGAATCAATTTCCGCTCGGTGGTGGACAGGAGTTCACCGACTTCAGGGTGCGACCGGATGGACAGTAAGATGTGGCCGCAAGTAGTGCAGGAGCTCAGATCATTCCTCGATCCGGAGGATTTGCTGCATCCAGGTGACTTGAATTTCGACAAGTATGGCAGCGATGAGACTGAAGACCTGAATTTCCCTCCTCATGTTGTCGTGCGGCCTCGATCGGTCAAAGATGTTCAAACCGCAGTCAGGATCGCCGCAAAACATCGCTCGCCAATAGTTGCGCGTGGCGGCGGCACAGGACTGTCCGGCGGAGCATTACCGGTCTGCGGTGGCATAGTCCTGTCCACGGAGCGATTGAATAGGATCATCGAAATCGACAGTAAGAACTTCTTCGTGACATGCGAGCCGGGAGTGATTACTCAGATTCTTCAAGAGGAAGTGGAGAAGGTCGGACTCTTCTATCCCGTTGATCCTGCCAGCCGCGGCTCCTGTACAATCGGCGGAAATGTGGCGGAGGGGGCAGGCGGGCCTCGAGCATTGAAGTACGGGACAACGAAAGACTACGTGTATGGGTTGGATGTCGTTCTGGCGAGCGGAGAACTCGCTCGCTACGGGGGCAAACGACTGAAAGATGTGACCGGCTTCAATATGACCCAGCTGTTTGTCGGCAGCGAAGGCACGCTGGGGATTGTAGTTGGGATAACGCTCAAACTGCTGCCGCGTCCCCAATTCCGCCGTACCTTACTGGCACCGTTTGGGTCTCTGGATTCCGCAGCCGAAGCCGTGCCGCGCATCCTTGAAGCAGGAGTCATCCCGTGCGCGCTTGAGTTCATGGAACAGGCGTGCCTTCAGGCTATTCAAGCCCGGAGATCGGAGGCGGTTCCATATGCTGATGCAGCCGCATGCCTATTGATAGAGATCGATGGCATGCATGAGGAACAGCTGGATAGTGAAATGATGGAAGTCGGCGCGATCCTGCAATCTTGCGGGGCACTCGATGTAAACGTGGCAGAGTCACCGCAGCAGCAAGAAAAGCTTTGGGAGATTCGGCGCGCAGCAGGCGAAGCAACCAAGGCAATCAGCCCCTATAAGGAAGAAGACACAGTCGTGCCGCGCTCCAAGCTTCCGCAGCTTATTCGGGGAGTTCACGAGATCTGCGACAAGTGGAAGGTCCGCGTAATTTGCTACGGCCACGCTGGCGACGGTAACATCCATTGCAACCTCCTGCGCGAGTCCACGGAAGCAACAGAGTGGGAGCGGCGAACCTCCGGCGCTATCCCTGAGATTTTTGACCTCACGGTCTCCCTTGGTGGAACAATCAGCGGCGAGCACGGAATCGGGTGGGTTCAAAAGAAATATCTCTCGCAAGCGCTAAGCGATGTTGAGATTGCGACGATGAGGTCGGTCAAGCAAGCCTTGGATCCCTTCGCAATTCTGAATCCGGGAAAAATCTTTCCTGACCCAGTCAAACAGGGCACTTGACATCAAGGCGGAAGAGCCCTATATTATTAGGTTTGCTGGGACATGCCCCCGTAGCTCAGATGGATAGAGCGAGAGTTTCCTAAACTCTGCGTCGGAGGTTCGAGTCCTCTCGGGGGTACGAAGGACTCGACGGTGACGCAACACAAGACTTTTCATAAACAAAGCATAATCAATGGCTAAAGCAGCAGCCACACGCGGCGGACGGCTTACAAAAAGCGATCTCAAGCACGACACTCTGGTCGAGACAGCGGCCAAGGCAGAGCATTTCTATCACGAGCACAAGAATACTGTCTGGATGGTGGCAGGGGGGATAGTCGCGATCATCCTGGTCGTGATCGGGCTTCAGGCTTGGATGGGTAGTTCTGCTACTCAGGCAAGTTATGAGATATTCCTTGCCAAATCCTTATACGGGCAGCAACGTCTGGCCGAGGCACAGGCACAGTTTCACACCGTCCAGGCCGCTCATGGCGGGGCCACTGCCGCCGAGGCGCAATACTACCTTTCGCGCATAAAATTCGACCAAGGCGATTTCGCTGGAGCTTTGGCCGGATTTGAGGCATGTCTGAAGGACTATTCCCCCGATAAGGAAACGGCCTTGGGTGCCGAAGCCGGCGTAGCAAGCACACTGGAGGCGCTCGGACGCAAAGAAGAAGCCGCGCAGAGGTATGAACAAGTCGCGCAGAAATTCCCCAAAGCGGCCTTCGCCGCAGAGGGGTTAAACAGTGCAGCGAGGATATATCTCGAAATAAATCAAAAGGATAAGGCAATTTCTGTGCTCGACAGAATTGTTCAGAATTATCCGGATTCTCAGTCGGCGACGCGCGCGCGAACTTTGTTGGGCCAGCTTCGCTAATTATCGCTGGGACTTGCCATTGGTGCCCTGTTTTCGTATATTTGAGGAAATGTGATTCCTTATTAGAAAGTGGGCCCGCGCCCGCTTTTTTGTTTATCTACGGTGAGCAATAGGTCTTGGATCGAGTGGAGCAAGTTGCGCAGCAGTTACTTAGGGAACACGGGTTCGTGTTGCTCGAGTATTCTCATGTCGAGCGCAATGGAAGCACGCAATTGCGGATAGTAGGTGATCGGGAGATTGGCAATATCTCTATTGAAGACTGCGCCCAGCTGACGAGGGAGCTGCGAAACCTGATCATCGAGCAGAATTTGCTATCCGATGATTTTCGCATTGAGGTCAGTTCGCCCGGCTTGGATTATCCACTTCGTGAGGACTGGCAATTTCGAAAAAACGTCGGACGTCTCTTGAAAGTTCGAATTCCGGGTGCAAAGGGTCCTAAGGAGATACGCGGCCGGTTGGTAGAGTATGATGAAAACACAGGTTTAACCTTGCAAGCAGAATCTCAGGTGTACAGGCTCGAACGACCGGACGTGTTGGCGGCAGTGGTCCTACCTGAATTCAAGAAACCATTGGGGTTCAAGGAATGAATACTCCGATAGTCGAAGCCATCGGTCAAATTCTCCAAGACAAGAGCATTGACCGCGATGCGTTTCGCGAGATCATCGAAGGGGTGTTTCACGCGATGATCAAGAAGAAATATGGGAACGCCGAGAATTTCGACGTCATTTTCAATATTGAAAAGGGTGATATCGAGATCTTCTGCGAGAAAGAGATCGTCGATGATGACGACCTGACGGACCCTGTGACGCAGATGCCGCTTTCACGTGCTCTGCGAATCGACGAGGATCTCGATATCGGCGATACCTACGCCGAGCTTGTGGATGTAAACGAGTTCGGCAGGCGACTGGTGATGACGGCCAGACAGAATCTCACGCAAAAAATCCGCGAGATTGAGAAAGAGAATATCTACCAGGAATTCTCATCTCGCATCGGCGAGATTGTTACGGGCGAGATCCATCAGATTAATCGTCGTGAGATTCGGATCCACCTCGACAGATACGAAGCGATTATGCCCAAGTCCGAGCAGGTGTATAACGAGAAGTATGTTCGCGGCAAGACAATTCGCGCGATCATCAAAGAAGTTCGCAAGACGACCAAGGATCCTGAAGTTGTCATTTCCCGTGCTGATCCGAGCTTTGTCACACGGCTGTTTGAGCTTGAAGTGCCTGAGATTTTCGACAGTATCATTGAAATTATGGGCGTGGCTCGTGAGCCGGGCGATCGCACCAAGATTGCAGTTCGCAGCCACGACAAGCGGATTGATCCGGTCGGTGCGTGCGTGGGAATGAAGGGTATTCGCATTCAAGCCGTAGTTCGCGAGCTTGGCGGGGAGAAGATCGACATCATTCACTGGAGCGCAGACCCGGAAATTTACGTCAAGCGCGCAATGTCTCCAGCGACGCCGCTGCTCGTCGTATACGACAACGAGTCGCACTCTGCCACGGTGGTTGTGCCGGACGACCAGATACAATTTGCGGTAGGCAAGCGGGGTCAGAACTTGCGACTCGCATCCGATCTGACAAATATCCCGATTGAGCCGATCAAGGAGTCGGAGTATTTGGCGCCCGATCCATTACAGCTCGCTGAAGTCAACGAGCTGGATGAAGATACGAAAACCAAGCTGATTGAGGCCGGATTCGAAACGGCGGACGAAGTGCTTGACGCAGGCGAAGAAAAGGTGATGACCTTGACGAAGTTCAGCGTTGATCAGGTCCACAGTATCATGTCAATTCTCAACAGCTACTTTGTCACGGAAGAAAGCTCTGAATCAGCCGGTTCTCCCAAGAGTCCTGACGAAGCAAACGCCTCACAGACTGAATCTGAATCGAAGATTGAGGGATAAGGAATTTCCTTTTGAGTTCGGCAAAAAAGAAGAAGATTTTTGAGGTTTCTAAGGAACTTAAAGTTGCCAGCCCGGCGATTATTGAGTTCTTAGAGGAACGCGGGTTCGATGTTTCGAAGTCGCCGAAGCACATGTCTCCGGTAACGGACGAGATGTATGCTGAAGTGGTCAAGAAATTTGATCCCTCGCGTTGGCAGGAGATGCAGGCACCTGCACAGCCTGCTGCTACAACTCACGTGGAACCTGAGCGAAACCGGACGAATCAGCTTGACGAATTGCTCAACACGACTTCCAACCAGACGCTGGACTCCGCCGCAAGTTTGATTCAGCAGGTTGAAGCGGAAGAGGAAAAGCGTTCGCGCGAGCGTAAGGCGGTAGAGGACCGAGAGCGCGAAGAGATCGAGGCACAGGAGAAGGCAAAGCGGGCGGAAGAAGACGAGCAAAAGAAGGAAGCCGAGGCTCGTGCGCAGCGTGAGCGCGAAGAGATCGAGAAACGGCGAAAAGAGATAGAGGCACAACGCGCGGCAGAGGAAGCCCGTCGGAAAGCGCGTGCTGAGTCGGCGAAGCAGCGCACGGAGGCGAAGACTCATCCACCTCGGACAGAGACTCGTCCCGAGCGTAAAGGTGCACCTGCACCTGGACAGACACGCCGGCCAAGCGCTGCACCAACAGATGGGGCACCCTCGCGTGTTCGGCCGGTTGTCGCACCGCCCGTTGAAGCCACTGATACTGCGAAGTCGGGTGACGCCAAGAAGCGCCGCGCACCGACCAAGGCGAATATCGAGATAATCGAGAAGCAGAAGCGCCTGATCGCCGCACAGAAGCAGGAGAAGGCCAAGCGCATAACACCGACTGTCGAAAGTCGTTCTCGAAGAATAAAGACGAAAACGAAGCGAAAAGAAGTCGACCCTTCGGCGGTTCAGGCAACGATTCGTCAGACGATTGCCTCGATGGATACGGTGAAGAAACGCGCAAAACGCCGCGACAAGCTTACCGGTGAACTCGTTGAAACGCACGATAACATCCTGCAGCTGACCGAGTTCGTATCGACTCAGGAGCTTGCCAACCTGATGGACGTCGATGTCTCCGAAGTCATCAAGAAATTTTTCATGATGGGCAAGCTTGTAACGATCAATCAGCGTCTTGAGCATGACTTGATTGAGTTGATGGCAGATGAATTCGGCTTCAAAGTTGAGTTTGTCACCGACGAGGAAGAAGTCGTGCAGGATCTTGATGACGAAAAGGATGATCCTGCTGATCTCGTGCCTCGGCCGCCTGTAGTTACAGTTATGGGTCACGTCGACCACGGTAAGACGTCTCTTCTTGATTATCTTCGCAAAACGGCAGTTATCGCCGAGGAACACGGCGGGATTACTCAGCACATCGGCGCATACGAAGTAATCCACAAAGATCGACGCATTACTTTCCTCGACACTCCCGGTCACGAAGCCTTTACGGCGATGCGTGCGCGCGGGGCACAAGTCACGGATTTGGTGATTCTGGTGATTGCCGCCGACGATCAAGTGCGGCCGCAGACCTTGGAAGCAATCAGTCACGCGCAGTCGGCAGACGTACCCATCGTTGTCGCGATCAATAAGATTGATCGTCCAAATGCCGACCCTGAGAAGATCCGCAAGCAGCTCGCAAGTCACAATGTATTGGTCGAGCAGTGGGGTGGCAAGGTGCAATCCGCCGAGATTTCCGCGAAGTTTGGTCAGGGTATCGACGGATTGTTGGAAGAGGTTTTGCTTGCTGCGGACCTTCTCGAATTAAAAGGCAATCCCAAGCGGCGCGCACGTGCGACGGTTGTTGAAACGCGCATGGACAAAGGAAGAGGCGTCGTTGCAACGGTCATCGTCACAAATGGAACGCTGAAAGTTGGCGACTTCTTTGTCGCAGGTCAGTTTCACGGCAAAGTCCGAACTCTTCTCGACGAAAACAGCCGATCCATTGATATCGTGGGGCCCGGACGTCCGGCGCAGGTCGTCGGGTTTTCCGGCGCACCGCAAGCAGGCGACGCGTTTGTTGTTCTTGACAGCGAACGCGAAGTGAAAGACATCGCAATGCGGCGCCAGCTCCTGCAACGAGAGCAGACGTTCCGCCAGATCCGGATGCTTAGCCTGGATCAGCTTTCGCAACGAATCCGCGAGGGCGAACTTAGAGAATTGCCGCTGATCATCAAGGGTGACGCGGACGGATCAGTCGAGGCGATTTGTGATCAACTGCAACGACTTTCGACAAAGGAAGTCGGAGTCAAGATCATACATCGCGGAGTTGGAGCGATCAGCGAAAGTGATGTTTTGCTCGCCGCCGCAACCGGATCGATTATTCTGGGATTCCATGTTCATCCGAACCTGAAAGCGCGAGAGTTTGCAATGCGTGAGAGCGTGGATATTCGAGTCTACCGGATTATCTACGAAATGGAGAGCGACATTCGCGCTGCGCTCGAGGGAATGCTTCGTCCGGACAAACGCGAAGACGTTGTCGGTCTGATTGAAGTGCGCCAGACTTTTCATGTCCCGTCGTCCGGAACGATCGCGGGCTGCTTTGTTGTCTCCGGCTCAATCAGGCGGCAAAGCCAAATTCGGCTGCTTCGAGACGGCAAGCAGATATGGGCAGGCACCATCGGTTCTCTGCGGCGTTTCAAGAATGATGCGACGGAAGTCAAAGCGGGATATGAATGCGGCATCCTTTTGAACGGCATGAATGATGTTCGTGAAGGAGACTCGATAGAAGTTATTTCAGTGGTTGAGGTCAAGAGAACACTCGAGCAGTCTGTGGTATGAAATTCTGCGTTGCGGCGATGAAAGTGGACCTCCATTTGCCGCACAGCCATGCATTGAAAGAGCGACGTAGTGTCGTAAACTCGTTAAAGGACAGGATTCGTCAGCGATTCAATGCGTCGGTGATCGAAGACGGCGGATCCGCTTGGCAGGCGGTCACACTGGTTGTCGCGGCAGCGGCCCATACTGAGTCCGCGGTTGAGCAAGAGTTTAGGCAGATTCAGGAGCTTATTCTACAGGAGACGCGTGCTTCTGTCATGAATCTTCAAATCGAGTATTATGTCTAATCAGCTTCGCCCAGACTCTGGCGGCCCTCGCCGCCCACTCCGTTTAGGTGCGGAAATCGAGCGCATGATGCCCGATTGGATTCGCGACATAGCGAGTTTCCCACCCACGGTTTTGATTTCCGTGACAGGCGTGGAAGTTTCGGAAGACCTCTCACTTGCTCAGGTGTTCATCAGTGCGTATGGGGAGAAAGCCGACGGAGCGGCCATCGTTTCGGAGTTAAACAGGCTGCGAGGTCGCTTTCGGACTGAGATCGCGAAGCGATTTGTGATGCGGCACCATCCCGAAGTCAAATTCCGGTATGATGAAACACCGGCTCGCGCAGCACGCATAGAAGAACTTCTTAAGAAAGCGCGGGGAGACTCGGAATAGTGAGTCTCGCTAAAGCGTCGGTGCTTGCCCTTCGAGAGTTCCTAAAGTGCGAGCGGGTCTTGATATCTTCGCATGTCCGGCCTGATCCGGATGCCATCGGTTCGATACTGGCATTGCGCGAAGCGGTTATTCAGTGCGGGGGAACACCGACGTGCATCTTGGAGGATGAGTGCCCCAAGCGATGCTTGTTCCTGCACGGAGCAGCGGAGATTCTCGTCGCCAAGGGCACAAGTGGTCTCGCGCCGTTCAGTACTGCGATCATCGTCGACAGCGGCAACAGGGACAGAATCGGTGAAGTTGAAAACTTCCTGTCGCCTGAGTCGCGTCTTGCAAACATCGACCACCACGTTTCAAATACGAAGTTCGGCGACTTGGTTCTGCTGGACACGGATGCTGCGGCTTCCGGCGAAGTTCTATATGAGATATTCCGCGAACTTGGATTGACGTTTAGTCCGTCGATAGCAACGAATCTGCTCGCGGGAATCCTCACGGACACGGGACGTTTCCGGCATTCCAATACTTCCGCGAACTCACTTCGCGTCGCCGCGGATTTGGTTGAGGCGGGAGCCTCGCTTCAAACACTTACCGAACAGCTGTATTACTCAATTCCTGCGGAAGACGTCCGTTCGACTTCGCAGATTCTTGATACGCTGGAGCTGCTTGAAGGCGGAATGATTGCCACGATGTTCGTGTCGTCAGAGCACGCCGTGGAGGATCCTGACAACCTCGTGGACTTGGGCCGTGCCATCAGAGGAGTGGAGGTTGCAGTGCTCTTCTCCGAAATGAGGGATGGTCGAATTCGCGTGTCGATGCGCTCGAATTCCCACGTGAATGTGTCGGAAATCGCGGAGAAGTTTGGTGGCGGGGGTCACGAGCGAGCCGCAGGTTTTAGGATGTTTGGAACTTTTCGATCAGTTCAGCAAAAATTGCTGCCGGTGTTGTCCAACGCTTTGCGCGACGCCAGTGTCACCTGCCAAGATTGAAAGGCTTAGTTCTTCCAATCGACAAGCCGCTGGGCTGGACTTCTTTCGATGTGGTGGCGAAACTCCGCGGGGGGTTGCGCTGGAAGAAGGTTGGACATGCAGGCACGCTTGATCCGCTTGCGAGTGGATTACTTCTTCTGCTGTTCGGCGACTGCACAACCCGGTCGGATGAGTTCATGAGTCTCGGAAAGTGTTACACAGGTACGATCAGGTTGGGAATTACAACTACGACTGATGACCTTGGCGGCAAGACAATCCGAGAGTCTGCCGTTGATTGGAACGAATCCAAGATCATTGACTTCCTGCGCTCACAAATTGGTGAGATTATGCAGCGGCCACCTGCCGTTTCGGCCATTCAGGTCGACGGCAAACGCGGTTACAAGCGCGTGCGGAGCGGCGAGTCCTTTCTCCTTGAGTCCCGACCGGTACGAGTAAACAAATTGAGTGTACTCAGGATGGAAAATCCGGAGGTCGAGTTCGAGGTTGACTGCGAGAAGGGAACGTATGTCCGTTCCATAGCGCGCGATCTTGGCGACTCGCTTGGATGCGGAGCCGCGCTCTCTTCCCTGCGGCGAACCAGGGTCGGCCAGTACCGGATTGATGCAGCGTGGACAATCGGCGAGGCACTGACAAGACCTGAATTTAGGGGTGACGCGTTCTGATGACAGTCTACAGGGATCAACTTCCCGCAGAGATCGTGAAGAGAAAGACTGCCGTCACTGTTGGAACGTTTGACGGAGTGCATATTGGTCACGGTGCAATTCTTGAGACTCTAAAACGAGCCGCAGCTCAGGCACATGCCATCCCGTTGGTTGCAACGTTTGATGCGCATCCCCGATCAGTCATTTCAGGTGATTCTCATTCTGTTGCCTTGCTGACATCGTTCGACGAGAAGTTGCAGCTACTTGCTGCGCAAGGAATTGAACACGTTGTTCTAATGCATTTTGATGAGACTGTTCGGGAATTGACGCCACGAGAATTCGTCTCGGAACACATTGTCAAGCGATGGAACGCTGGAAGCGTTATCGCAGGTTACAATCACTCATTTGGAAGAGACAGAGGTGGTGACCGCGAATCGCTGTTGAGTCTTGGACAAGAGTTTGGTTTTCAGGTAGCGATTGTTCCTCCTGCAGTGGTGGGCGGCCAGGCAGTATCGTCAACACAAATTCGTCGCTTGCTCTTGGATGGCGACGTTGCTCAGGCTAATGACATGCTTGGTCGCCGCTTTGAACTAAGCGGACATGTTGTCAGAGGTTATGGCCGAGGCAAAGGCTTAGGCTGCCCGACCGCGAATCTCGATGGATTCGCAGCAGGAAAGCTGGTTCCACGGGATGGCATATATGCGGCTGTGGCTGAAACGAACGATCACGCGTACCCTGCCGCAGTATCAATCGGCTTCAATCCGACCTTCGAAAACCGCCGGCATTCCGTCGAGGCACATCTCATCGGATTCAGCGGCGATCTTTACGACCGAAAGCTTACAATCAAGTTTGTAAAACGGTTGCGGGGCGAGATCAGGTTTTCGAGCGAAGATGCACTATCCAAGCAGATGCAGCAGGATTTGGAAAGTGTGCGGCATATACTCATTGAGGCGGGTGTCAGTGTTGAGCCGCGATTGCTTCACGTAAATGCGACTTCATAACAGAACTAAATACCATGAAAGAGACCGAAAATGTCAGATGCTAACAATCCGCGCCGCGAGATCATGGAAAAATACGGCCGGACAAAGAATGACACAGGCAGCCCGGAAGTTCAGGTGGCTCTGCTAACTCACCGCATCAGCTATTTAACGGAGCATCTTAAGAAGAATGCGAAGGACAATCACTCACGGCGCGGACTCCTGTTGTTGGTAGGACAGCGTCGCCGTCTGCTGAAGTTCCTTGCCAAGAAAGACATTAACCGCTACCGCGAACTTGTGAAGCAGCTTGGCCTCCGCGGCTAAACGGCGTTTCGCGAAGTAAACAGGAGCAGGAGAGAAGAAGGAGAGAAGAGAATGACACGCGAAACGTTGGAATTGGGTGGTTTATCGCTTAGCCTTGAGACTGGAAAGATGGCAAAGCAGGCCGACGGTGCAATCTGGTTGACGCTTGGGGATACAACCGTGTTGGCAACCGTTTGCGCAAATCTTGATGCGGAAACCGATTTTGATTTTATGCCGCTCACGGTGGACTACCGTGAGAAAATGTATTCAGTAGGAAGAATTCCGGGTGGATTCTTCAAGCGTGAAGGACGGCCGTCTGAGAAGGAGACGCTGTCAGCGCGCCTGACGGACCGTCCGTTGCGTCCGTTGTTTCCTGACGGATTCAATAAGGAAGTGCAGATTATGATCAACGTCTTATCTTCGGACGGAGAGCATGATCCTGATGTCTTGGGAACAATCGCGGCTTCAGCAGCATTGGTGATTTCGCAAGTTCCGTTCAATGGACCGGTCGGCGCAGTGCGCATGGGCTGCATTAACGGCGAGTACATCGTGAATCCGACGTTTAAGCAGCTTGAAGAGTCTTCGCTTGACGTGGTGGTCGCCGGAACATCCGAGTCCATAATGATGATCGAAGGACTTGCCCGGCTGGTTGACGAGGACACATTCCTGAAGGCCATAGAAATCGCCCACGCGGAGATCAAGAGGATTGTCAATCTTCAGTTGAAGCTCGCAGAAGCCGCCGGCAAACCCAAAGCGGAGTTCACGCCGCGCAAGCTCGATGCGAACTTGGTTGATCGTCTGTCGAAAACTTACACAGGTCGCGTCGCAGAATTGCTTCAAGTACCTGAAAAGCAGTCCAGAAAGAAGGCGATGAAAGTTATCATTGCCGAAGCGGTTGAGGCGCTTGCCGACGAATTCCCTGATTCTGATTCCGCGATCAAGGAATGGGTTAACTCGTGTTTTGATCAGGTCGTAAGACATCGAGTCGTGAAAGAGAAGGTTCGTCTCGACGGTCGCGGCCCGACCGACATTCGACCGATTTCATGTGAGATCGACGTACTTCCGCGTGTGCATGGCAGCGCGCTGTTTACGAGAGGTCAGACGCAGGCGCTTGGAGCGATAACTCTTGGAGCGAAGTTCGACGAACAGAAGGTAGACGGCATTGACGGCGTCTACTTCAGGCCGTATATGCTTCATTATAACTTCCCGCCGTTCAGCGTGGGAGAAGTTCGCAAGTTTCTGGGTCAATCACGTCGCGAGGTCGGTCACGGCAATTTGGCGTGGCGCGCGATTCAACCGGTTTTGCCCGCATGGGATGACTTCCCGTATACGATTCGAGTTGTTTCGGAAGTTCTTGAATCCAACGGCAGTTCGTCAATGGCGACGGTCTGTGCCGGTTGCATGTCGCTCATGGCCGGCGGTGTGCCGCTCAAGTCACCTGTCGCTGGAATCGCGATGGGTCTTATCGAGGAGGATGGTCAAGTCGCGATACTCTCCGACATTCTGGGCGATGAAGATCACCTTGGCGATATGGACTTCAAGGTCACGGGAAATGAGCAGGGCATTACAGCGTGCCAGATGGACATCAAGATTACCGGAATTTCGATCGACTTGATGCGCGTTGCTATCAAGCAGGCCAGAGCCGGAATTGCGCACATTCTTGACAAGATGCGCGAGGCCATTGCCGAACCGCGCCCGATGATATCTCCTTTCGCGCCGCGCATCGCGTTCTTCACCGTTGATCCGGATAAGATCGGACTAATCATTGGTCCGGGTGGCCGAACGATACGCGACATCATAGCCCGAAGCGGAGCACAGATCGATATCGAAGATACCGGACAGATTTGCATTTCCGGTCCAAGCTCGGAAGAGGTGGAGAAGGCTCTGGCCATTCTCCGCGGCATGACGGAGAATCCGGAAGTCGGCAGAACTTACGATGGTCGCGTCACAAAAGTGACCGACTTCGGTGCTTTTGTCGAGATTCTGCCCGGACGTGAAGGTCTTCTGCATATCAGCGAAATCGAGCATCATCGCGTTGCTAAGGTCACCGATCACTTGAATGTTGGCGATCCTGTGAATGTCAAGCTGGTAAAGATCACTCCGGAAGGCAAGCTTGACTTGTCGCGCAAGGCTTTGCTTCCGAAGCCGGAAGGCTACGTTGAAGAGCCTCCGCGTGAGCGTTCTGACAGGGGTCATCACGGGAAAGGACGTGAAAAGCACTCGCGGCATGAGAAGGTCAAGGATGGCGACTAACATAGGCGAAAGGTCAGCGAGGTAAGTAGTGGCGCGAGGCGCACAGTACGAAAAAAGTGTTCTGTCAAATGGTGTGAGACTTGTCACGGAGAGAATTCCCAGCGTGCGGTCGGCCGCCCTGGGAATCTGGGTGACAGTGGGTTCAAGGCATGAGTCTTCGAAGCTCAACGGAGTCTCACACTTCATCGAGCATATGGCGTTCAAGGGGACGTCAACTCGCACGGCTATCGAAATTGCGAAAGCCATCGAGCGCGGCGGTGGTCATATCAATGCGTTTACCGGGAAAGAGCTGACGTGTTTTTATGTGCACGTTCTCGATGACCAGTTGCCCAACGCAGTAGACATCTTGACGGACATTCTCCAGAACTCACTGTATGATCCGCAGGAGATGGAGAAAGAAAAGCAAGTCATCCTTGATGAGATTCGAGACCACGAGGACATGCCGGATGATGTAGCACATGAACAGTTCGTTGCGCAGGTTTTCGGCAATCATGCTCTGTCACGTCCGATTCTTGGATCGCCGGAAAACGTCTCCTCATTCACTCGCGAAAGCATTCTCAACTTTCAACGTGAGCACTATCAGGCGCCGCGAATAGTCGTTGCTGCCGCGGGGAATGTGAAGCATTCGCAGCTTGTTCGCCTCCTGTCCGACAAGTTGACCGTGAGCAGCTCGCGCAGAACCGCAAAATCGGATCCAGTGTCGGCGATGAAGCCGAGCACCACGCGGAATTCGCGGCCCATTCAACAGGCTCACATGTTCATCGGTGGCAGAAGCGTTCCGTACAAATCCCCCGATCGCATGGCGACCTCTATGCTCAATACCGTTCTTGGTGGCGGAATGTCTTCCAGATTGTTCCAGAACATCCGTGAAAAGCACGGTATTGCGTACGCAGTGTATTCATATAACGACGCTTTGTCGGACGTAGGCTATTTCGGGATATACCTCGCTACAGATAAGAGCAGAGTTGAACGCGCGAAAGAACTTGTGCTGGTCGAGTTGAAGGACTTGATGGACAAACCGCTCAGCTCACAGGAGCTGGAGGAGATCAAGGTTCAGTACAAAGGTGGGCTTATGTTGGGACTTGAGAACACCTCGAGCAGGATGATGCGGCTTGCGCGCATGGAGATTTACCAGGGAAGGTATGTTTCGCTCGACGAGATCAGCGAGCGGATTGATGCCGTTACGCCGAGGAAGATTCAAGGCATGGCGCGCAAACTGTTCGATGCACAGAATCTTGTCACAACCGTCGTTGAGCCAAACTGAGATTGACCACGCAGATTAAGATCGAAGTATTGCGGCTGGAACACGCCTTGGCAGAACTCCCCAGCTATGCGTCAAGTGGTGCTGCCGGTCTTGATCTTGCACTTGCCGGCCAGAGCGTTACTATCGAACCTCGTCAGCGAGTGCTGCTGCCCACCGGTATTTGTGTCGCGATTCCTGATGGATTTGAGGGTCAGGTTAGGCTTCGATCCGGCTTCGCACGACGGAGCGGATGCTTCATGCCGAATGCTCCCGGCACAATTGATTCGGACTATCGCGGAGAGATTCTGATTTTAGTCATGAACGCATCGGACCAGAGTGTTCGAATCGAGTCTGGCGAGCGATTTGCACAGCTTATAGTGTCTCCTGTTGCCAGAGTTGAGCTGATTGAGTCGAAGTCACTTCCACCCAGCCAACGGGCCGGGGGTGGATTTGGCAGCACCGGTCAGTAAGACGTTCTGAAATTCTGAACATTCGAAAGAGACGCGCATGAAGGACATCGAAGCAAGAGATTCGCGTGCTCCTCAGCTTCGCAAGCTTTACTATTCGATCAGCGAGGTTTCAGAGCGAATCGGTGTGCATCAGCACGTTTTGCGCTATTGGGAAAGTGAGTTTCCGCAGCTTCACCCGAAAAAGGGTCGGGGGGGAAACCGATTGTACACTGAGAATGATCTCGCATTGATCACGAGAATTCACGACCTTTTGCACAATAAGAAATTTACAATTGCGGGTGCAAGGAAGCAGCTTGAGTTAGGTTTTGATGAGCCGGAGCAGGTTGAGACGGACACCAGCCTGCTGGAGTTAGTTCGCCGAGAGTTGAAAGAGATATTGGAGATGATAGATTCGTCGGGGCGTGGCGCAGCCCGGTAGCGCACCACACTGGGGGTGTGGGGGTCGCTGGTTCAAATCCAGTCGCCCCGACCAAATGACACACGGGTGCAATGCCCGTGTGTTTTGTTAAGGAGGAGTCAGAATGTGCAACGCATATGGAACCATCGGCTACTCGAGAAGTGCATTTGTTCATGACCTGCTCGGGATTCCCCGGAATCTTGACTACGACCGTCCCATGCGAATTGTCAGACCGACAGATATGGTGCCAGTTTTACGCAAGTCGGGAACGGAGTTTGTGCAGGCCGAAATGCGCTGGGGTTTAATCCCCGGCTGGTCGAAGCAAATGCCGGATCGACCTTTGACCAATGCCAGATCCGAAACGGTTGAGGATTTGCGCTCATTTTCCGCTTCATTTCGAGAACGCCGATGCATCATGCCTGCGGGAGAGTTCTACGAGTGGACGAAGTCGAGGAAGCGCCGCACGTTCGTTCCGGCCGATGAAGAGTTCCTGTTCGCGGGATTGTGGGATGAGTGGTTTGACGAATCGAAAAGCATTCAGAGTTGTGTGCTGTTAACCACCAGTGCAAATGAAATCGTCTCGCCAGTTCACGATCGAATGCCGGTCATCCTGAAGCCTGATGACGTGAAGGCCTGGCTTGAACCGGAAACGCCATTGCCAAGTATTCGGGACCTCCTGAAGCCTTTGGAGAGTGAACTGATCTTGCTTCTGCCTGATGAGCCTGAAGGTTCCTCGCAAACGTCGCTGTTTTAATTCGAATGTCGCAATCTTCATATCCGAAAGTTGTCCTGAAGAAGGGTGCACAGGATCGAGTGTTCAAGGGACATCCTTGGATATTTGCGAATGAATTGCAGGATGGTTTTCAAATACACGAGCCGGGCAGCTTTGTGCGAGTCGAGGACGAGAGGAGAAGACTCTACGGTATCGCATCTCTCAACCGACACAGTTTGATCGCGGCGAGAGTATTCACTCGAGATGACGAGCAGATCGATCGGGACTTTGTGTTCAGGAGACTGGATGCAGCGAGGGACATGCGAGTGCGGGTATTGGGAGACGACAGAGTCTGCAGAATCGCATTCAGTGAAGCGGACGGCATTCCCGGCGTCATTCTGGACCGATTCGACAGATTGGCAGTCTATCAGAGTCTAACAGCAGGCAGCGAGAGTATTGTGGATCATGTCGTGGATTGGATTTGCACACGGCTCAATCCTGCGCACATTGTGGCCGCAAACGATTCTACCATGCGAACGCTCGAAGGATTGCAGGCCGAGCGCAAGGTCATTCTCGGCGAACTCGAGGATACGCATATCTTCGAGCAGGATGGACTTAAGCTGCTTGCTGATCCGGTCAAGGGCCAGAAAACCGGCTATTTCCTTGACCAGCGCGTGAATCGAAAGTTGATGCAATCATTCATCCGCGGCGGCGAACGAGTGCTCGACTTGTTTTGCTATTCGGGAGCATTTGGTCTGTATGCGTTGTCAGCGGGAGCTGGTTTCGTACATTTCGTGGACGGATCAGACCGCGCGCTTAAACTGGCGAGTGACGTCAGTGAACTGAACAACTTCGCGGGCCGCGCACTTTTTACGAAAGCCGACATCTTCGAGTGGTTGAAGGATGTTCAGGAACAGTATGATGTCGTCAGTGTCGATCCGCCAGCACTGGCCAAGAGCCGCAGCAAGGCAACGGTTGCTTTGCGCGGTTATCGCGACTTGAATGCGCGGGCCATGAAATGGGTGAAGCCGGGGGGATTACTATTGACATCGAGCTGTTCCGGGCTAATTTCGCGAGTAAATTGGAGAAAGTCCCTTGAAGAAGCGGCTTTTAAGAGCCGCAGGACCGTACGTTTTCTGGCCTTTGGGACGCAGGCACCGGATCATCCTGTCTTGTCAGCGATGCCGGAATCAGAGTATTTGAAATTTGCTGTTGCGCAGGTTCTGTAACTTTCGGGTTTTTTGGAGCTTGACTTTCGCGATGAGGAGTTGTATATTCTGTTTCTTTGTGTGAAGTGGCTGCTGTCATGCTGATAAAGCATTCTCGGATATAAACATATGAGAAATTATAAGTTAACCCGAGATGAGATGGTGCTTACCCAGTTGCGACGCAGGGGAATCCAAGACGAGCGCGTTCTTGAGATCATGGCCAGAGTGAAACGCCACGAGTTCGTTGACGAGGCGTTCCAGAACAGAGCGTACGAGGATACGCCTCTGCCGATTGAGCAAGGGCAGACGATCAGCCAACCGTTCATTGTTGCGCGGATGACAGAGCTGCTGGAGATCCAGCCAACTGATAGAGTCTTGGAAATCGGTACGGGATCGGGCTATCAAGCGGCCATTCTTGGGCATCTTGCCAGCAAGGTCTTTACCATTGAACGTCACTTCGAGTTGGCGAAGACCGCACGATTGAGGTTGGAAGCTTGCGGGTTGACGAATGTTCTTGTGAAGCACGGCGACGGGACAATCGGCTGGTCGGAGCATGCTCCGTTTGATAAGATACTAATCACTGCAGCGGCTCCGCAGTTGCCGAAGACCTTGGCGACGCAGCTACGTGAAGGCGGGAGAATGATCTTTCCGATGGGCGCGGAACGCGAGCAGAAGCTTGTGGTGGTTGACAAAGTTGGCGGCGAATTGCAGCAGCGGGAAATGGGAGTTGTATCATTCGTGCCATTGATAGGGCGAGAGGGATTTAGTGATCCGGGAGCGGATCCAAGACAATACATGTCGGGGCGTAGCGCAGTCCGGTAGCGCACTTGGTTCGGGACCAAGGGGTCGCTGGTTCAAATCCAGTCGCCCCGACAACGCAGCAGAGCCGCCCTTGTTCGGGAGCGGCTTTGTTGTATTAGCAGCCTAATGGATTTCATCTCCCAGATACTCGATTTTCTTTCGCATTTGGATACACGGCTTGAGCAAGCCGCCGTCGATCATGGCGCGTGGACTTACTGGCTGATTTTCCTGATCGTCTTCGCCGAGACGGGTTTGGTGGTTGCCGCATTTTTGCCCGGTGACACGTTGTTGTTCGCAGCGGGGACATTTGCCGGCGCAGGTCATTTGAATGTCTATGAACTCGCGATTGGGATCCACCTGGCGGCAGTCTTAGGTGATTCGGCCAATTATTGGCTCGCGCGGAAGCTTGGCCATCAGGTTTTGGTCAAATGGACGAAGATGATTCGTCCGGGATACTTGCGTAAGGCGACCATGTTTTACCGCAAGCATGGCGTGAAGGCGGTACTGGTTTCGAGGTTCATTCCCACCTTTCGCACTTTCGTTCCGTTTATCGCGGGCTTGTCGAAGATGCGCTACTCCCGGTTTGTGCTGGCGAGTGTCATAGGGAGTTTCGCGTGGGTCATGGTTTTTGTGCTCGGAGGTTTCTTTTTCGGGTCTATTCCTTGGGTCAGGCAGAACTTCGTGCTGGCCATTATCATTGTCGCGTTCTTGACGATTGTTCCCACTTCGATTGCCCTGCTTCGCTCGCGAGCATTAAGTAGACGCTCATCATAAAACCGGAAGAACGCACGTTGTCTTTGCCCAAGCCACATTTTATCCGCAGGCTCTATGACTGGACAGTCGCCTGGGCGGCGCGCCCGTCCGCGCTGATCGCACTATTTTCAATCGCTTTCGTCGAGTCGTCGTTCTTTCCGATCCCGCCGGACGTTCTGTTGATTGTGATGTGTGTCGGGGCATATCAGCGCTGGTATGTCTATGCACTGATGTGCTCGCTTGGTTCGGTGTTCGGCGGAATGTTAGGCTATGGCATTGGGTATGCGATGAAGGACACACTTGGATGGTGGCTACTGGTGTGGATCGGCAAGTTGATTGGTCATACTCCGGAGTACATTCAGCAAACGGCACAACACTATTTTGATCAATACGGAGCCTGGGCTGTGGGGATTGCGGGTTTTACGCCGATTCCTTACAAGGTGTTCACGATAACGGCGGGTTGGTTCGAGATGAACTTCCCGACATTTGTGATTGCATCGGCACTGTCGAGGAGTGCGCGGTTCTTTCTGGTGGCAGGTATCATTGGGTTGACTTATAAGAAATACGGCGACAGAATCACTGTCTTCATTGACAAGTACTTCAATCAGCTTACGATCGTGTTCACGGTGCTGCTGATTGGCGGGTTCTTGGTGTTGAAGGTGTTAAAGTAGAGTGCGGCGGGAATCGCTACGACTTGAGTTTGCGGATTACTTTCTGGCCGCGGAGCGGTTGGCGCGGGGGGAAGAATTAAGCGACCCGGCGATTATTCTTTTGCATGACGCATTGGGGTGCATGGCGACATGGAGAGAGTTTCCAGAGCAACTCTTCGAGGCAACTGGATTTGATGTAGTGATGTATGATCGGCGGGGGCACGGGGAGTCGTCGGCGCTTTCTGATTGTCAGCGGACGAGCGCTTATCTGGAAGAGGATGCACGGCGGATGCCGGAGATCTTGGATAAGCTGGGTGTAACGCGCGCGATTTTAGTGGGGCATAGTGACGGAGGTTCGATTGCGCTGGTGGCGGCGGCAATGTGGCCGAAACGTGTGGCCTCAATCGTCTCGATTGCGGCGCATGTGATGCTGGAAGAGGTGACGATTCAAGGTGTGATGAATACAGTCGCGACGGCCGACGACACGCGACTGTTGGAACGATTGCGGAAGTATCACGGCGACAAAACACAACGGCTGTACACAGTTTGGCACGAGACGTGGTTGAATCCCGCGCATCGTGAGTGGAATCTGCTTCAGTATCTGCCTCAGATACAGTGCCCGGTGCTGGTGATGCAGGGGGAGCTGGATGAATATGGCTCGATTGAGCAGGTGAATGCGATTGTCGACGGAGTGGGGAAGAAGGCGCGGGCGGCGATGTACGCTGGCGTGGGACACGCTCCGCAACGGGAGATTGAGATGGAAGTTGTGGGGGAGATTGCGGATTTCCTTAGAAGTTGTTATTTGGAGAGGCGCTGACGGTAGGGGAGTGGATAGGAAACAGGTAGTTACCAACTTGTGACGAGGGTGGCATTGAGTATTGAACGCTTGGGTAAGGCATTTGGTTCCCGGGTAGGAATAACAAGGGGTTAGCGTGAAGTGGATGTGAGGACTAGCTGTTGCGGGGTTTGTGCAGTAGCCGAGTGAACAAGAGGAAGAGTTTCATTCAGATCGCGGATTCGAGTATCGCTCGGAGACCGAGTAAACAGCCTATTTCGAGGGAGGTTTCAATGTTGGAAATCGAGAATCAACACAATTTTGAAGTTGCGCTTCGCAATCAAATCAACTTGTTTGTTGGGGCGGGATTTTCTGTATTGGCGAAGAACAAGTTCGGTGATACACTCCCCACTGGAATCCAGCTCAAAGAGGATCTAGCTTCGAAGTTTGCTATGGCAGATGTCGAAAGCTTGTCCCTCTCACAACTTTGCACCATTATCGAATCTACTAGTTCCGAGGAGTTTCGGGCGTTCATCGTTGACAAAATGACAGTCGTCGACCACTCTGAGAAGTACCTTGCGATTGATAAACTCGATATCAATTCGATCTTTACTACAAATGTCGATGATTTGCTCTTGAAGATCTACTCAAAATCTGACCGCCATTATTCGAATGACGTCTATATTAAGGGTCCGCATTATGGCGATAGTAGCGGAGTTGATATATTACCTTTACACGGGTCAATTTACAATAGTGACCGTAGAATGACCTTTGGAAGCGCAGAAACGGCATCAGCCTTTGATCTTGACCCCACCCATTTTCGGTATCTCGTAGCAAGACTAAAAAAGTCTCCGACAATTTTCTGGGGATACAAGCTGGCAGATTCTGGAATACTTAATGCAATCGCACAAGCAATGCACGGGCCGGGAGAGCAACCCGACCGCTGGATCGTTATTCCTGAGAAGTACCTGGATGCTAATACTCGGAAGTTCTTTAAAGCACTAAGGTTTCAGATTATTGTCAGCTCGACTGAGGAGTTTCTTGACTATTTATTGGAGCTTAGTATAGCGCCCTCATCGTCGCATGATTCAAGCGTTCATTCAGGGAAACTCGAGTTTCCGGAATTTTCAGTCCCGGAATTAGGAAAGGCGCCGGCACGTCCAATACGAGAGTTTTATGAAGGCGCGGCTCCAGTGTGGAGCGACATTTTTCAAAGCCAACTGTTTAGGACAAGCCACTATGACGAGATTCGGAATCACGTCAATGCAGGGAAGACAGTAGTAATCACTGGTGTGCCTGCGTGTGGCAAGACCACTTTGCTAATGCAGCTTGCTGCTTCAATGTCTTATGAAGGTATAAAGCTCATTATGGATTTCTGCAGCAAGGAGAAAGCACTTACAATCATAAATCTTCTGCGCTCACGAAGAGCACTCATATTTCTGGACAATATTTCTGATTCGGTAGAGGCTTTCGACGAATTTCGCGCGCATGAAAACATTCGAATCATCTCGGCCGATAGGGAGTACAACTATGAAATTGTCTCCCATTTGGTTTCTCACGGGTCAACAATAATTGACGTGACAGAGCTTACCGCGCAAGATAAGCAGGAACTGCGAAAACGTATTCCGGATGCAGTAAGACGAGTTCGTGCCGAACACTTTGAAGTGACTGATCGTCCAACTTCAATATTCGAACTAATTCAAGAAGAGGTAAATTTCCCAAGACTTAATGAAAGGTATTCAAGTGTATTCCAACAGCTTGAAGAGTCAGACTGGCGACTCACCGATCTCTTGCTAGTAGTATGTTATTTACATTCATGCCGCACACCATGCGCCTTGGACACATTGATTGGATACTTTGAGAGAAGCGTTAGGAATTATGAGGAAATTCACGAGCTAATTGCTCGACTAGGTTCACTGGTAACTGATTATTCCGGGCAATTTATGGACACTAATCAGGACTACTTCAGTCCTCGATCCAATATTGTTTCCGAGGCTGTATTGCGTCAGTCTCCTGCAGATGCTCTTCGTAGAATGTTGAAGCGGTTTAGACAGAATGTTCGCCCATGGCAAATTCCTCGCTACGACATTTTTAAGCGATACGCATATGACCGAAGACTAGCGGAGCGCGCTTTCCCGAATTGGTTGGCAGGAAGGGACTATTATGAAGAAATCTTTGAAGAAACTCGTTCTCCGTGGGTCCGGCAGCAGGGAGCGCTTTATCTAAGTCGGAAAGAACAGCATCAGCTTGCGTTCCAGTGGATCGATCAAGCTGTAAATATGACAAATTATGACATCTGGAGCATTAGAAACTCTCACGCTGTGATACTGTATCGCGCGAACATTAACCAGAATCCTAGCAATCCGACTGTACAAGAGAGTCTGAAGAATAGCATGCAAATCTTGGCTAGATGCTATTCGTCGGACAAGCGCAAACTATTTCATGCTCTCACTTTTGCCGAGCAAGCGATTGGTTATCGAGATGTTTTCGGTTTGACGCGAGAGGCCAAAGAGTACTTAGAACAGGCAAACTTATGGCTGGAGGAAGAGGCTTCGCTTCAAAGCACGAATCGCGTTCGAGTATTGAGAAAGCAAATTCGCGAAAAGCTAAGTAACACAATTCAAACTGATAGATGACTAAACCCATATCCGAACAGCCGTACCCGTTTGCTGAGATTGAATCCCGCTGGCAGAAGTGGTGGGAAGAGAACGGGACGTATAAGTTCAATTGGCACGCAAAAAAGCCGAAGCACTATGTGCTGACGATGTTCTCGTATCCTTCGGGGGACAAGCTGCATATGGGGCACTGGTATTGCTATGCGCCGACGGACAGCTATGCGCGGTTCAAGCGGATGCAGGGATATGAGGTATTCGAGCCGATGGGGTTTGACTCGTTCGGTCTGCCCGCAGAGAATTATGCTATCAAGACGGGGATTCATCCGGCCATCTCGACGGCGAATAACATTCGCTTCATGCGCGAGCAGCTCAAGAAGATCGGCGCGATGTACGACTGGGACTATGAGGTGGTGACGTCGTCGCCGGACTACTACAAGTGGACGCAGTGGTGGTTTTTGCTGATGTATAAGCGCGGGCTGGCCTATCAGAAAGACGCGCTGGTGAATTGGTGCCCGAACTGTCAGACCGTGCTGGCCAATGAGCAGGTCGGTGCGGACAACCTGTGCGAGCGGTGTGACACGATGGTCGAGCGGCGCAAGATGAGGCAATGGTTTTTCAGAATATCCGATTACAATCAAAGATTGCTGGACGGGCTTGATACGATTGACTGGCCGGAGAAGACGAAGGCCATGCAGCGGTACTGGATCGGGAAGTCGGAGGGGACGGAGATTGTGTTTCCCGTCTCGAACAGCGACCTGCGTATCGAAGCATTCACGACACGGGCGGATACATTGTTCGGTGTGACTTATGTCGTACTTGCACCGGAGCATTCGTTAGTGAAGGAGATTACGACTGCCGAGCAGAGGGGAGCGGTCGAAAAGTATGTGAAAATGGCTCTGAGTCTTTCAGAAGTGGATCGGCAGGTTGTGGATCGGCCCAAGACGGGGGTGTTTACGGGGGCATATGCAACGCATCCGCTGACAGGCGAAGCACTTCCGGTGTGGGTTGCAGACTATGTGATCGGGAGCTATGGAACCGGAGCGGTGATGGCCGTGCCGGCACATGACACGCGCGATTTCGAGTTCGCGAAGACGTATAAGCTGCCAATAAAGGAAGTGATTGCAGAAGCGAAGAGCGATCAGGAGAAGGCAAAAAGAGCGGATGGGGCCTTTACTAACTACGGTGTGATGTTTGACTCGGGTGAGTTCTCAGGAATGACTTCAGAAGAGGGAATTCGGGCGGTCGGGAGGAAGCTCGAATCTTTGGGATTGGGCAAGCCTACCGTGACATGGCACCTGCGCGACTGGACAGTGTCGCGGCAGCGCTATTGGGGGGCACCGATTCCGATGGTACACTGCCCGAAGTGTGGAATTGTGCCTGTGCCGGAAGACGAGTTGCCGGTACTCTTGCCGGAAGATGTGACAGAGTACAAGCCCAAAGGGAAGTCACCGCTGGCCAGCGTGGAGTCCTTTATCAGAACGACCTGCCCGAACTGCAACGGCCCGGCGGAACGCGATCCGGATACAATGGATACTTTTGTCTGCTCCTCGTGGTACTACCTCAGATATCCCGACGCACGGCTGGATAACGCGCCCTTCAATAGAGAACACTTGAAGGAGATGTTTCCGGTTCATCAATATGTTGGCGGTCCTGAGCACGCGATGGGACATCTGATTTACAGCCGATTCTTTGGGAAAGTCGCTAAAGATGCCGGTTGGTTCCCCTACGAAGAACCGTTCACAAGGTTGATTCATCAGGGCATTATTCTGAGGGGCGGACAGCGGATGTCGAAGTCGAAAGGGAACACCGTCGCGCCGGAGCCGGTGCTCGAACGTGTCGGCTCGGATGTGCTGCGCTGCTACTTGATGTTTTCGGGAGACTATACGGAGGGTGGCGAGTGGACTGAAGGCGGAATCACCGGAATTGAGAGGTTTATTGCCCGGGTTTGGAGGCTGGGGATGGCCGTCTGTACATCAACCGAGACGACTGAAGAGGCCATACCACGGGACGTTGAGCAAAGGCTCCACAAGACTATCGAAGCGGTTGGTCACGACCTTCAGGCGTTCTCATTCAATACTCAGCTTGCGAGGTTAATGGAGCTGACGAACGCGATATATGGCTGGGTGGGATCAGATCTTCAAGGCGTGAAGTCGAGTCCGGCCAAGGTTCAGGTTATAGAAACGCTTGTCAAACTTGTGGCACCATCCGCGCCGCACTTGGCCGAGGAACTATGGAGCCGACTGGGACACATCGGGACTGTCTTTGACGAAGCCTGGCCCGCGTATGATGCCAAGAAAGCCAAATCTGATACTGTGACAATTGCTGTACAGATCAACGGGAAACTGCGCGATACTTTTGAGGCACCTGCGGAGGCCTCGAAGCATGAACTTGAGCAAGGTGCGCTGGGACTTGAGAAGGTCAAGGCACAGCTCGAAGGGAAGCAGCTTGCTAAAGCGATCGTCGTGCCGGGGAAGATTGTCAATCTGGTCGTGAAGGGGTAAAGAGGAAGCCGGCAAGAGCCGGCTACTTCGTAAATCCGAAAGTCACATAAGTAACATTATGTGAAGAAAGTATGCGTGCCGCGCGAAACGGGCGCAGAGTCTACTGCCGCCCCGGCACAGCCTGAAACGACATCGGCTGCAGCTCTACCACCAGACGGTATACCTTGCCCGGGCTAAGACTTAGCGACTCCTCGTGGCCATAGTAACCTCGCTGGGCGATTGAAACCAGTTGCTCTCCCGCTGGCACGTCCGCAACAAAGCAGATTTGAGATGCGGCAGAACCGTCGGACAGCGACCGATCGAGTACCGAACACCGCTTGAACGGCACACCGCTTGACACGCTGACTTTTGGCGATGGTGAATTGACTTCGACAACAAGCCGTGCATTGGCACTCGCAGGAAAACCAAGCGCGGCTCGCTCGCCTTCAAGCACCAGCCTGCTGACAGACTCACGTCGAGGCGTCGCGGAACCAGTGACCATTGAGAGCAGTTGGCCGGCCAGACTTTGCGACACTTCCGAAAGATCCTCCCAGCGCCCAGCGGTTGCACTTGCCTGATAGCCGCGAGGGACATCCCCGAGGCCAACATCAATCAATTGGGCATCGGCACGAATGGAAGACGGAAGCTCGGCGTACGTACCAATCACGGCAAAGTCGGCACCCGCGGCTTTCGCCTCGGCTAAGGCAGCAGACTGGGCACCTAAGGCATTGGCCATCGCCACGACTTCGAAACGGGCATCCTGCCTAAGATCCGCCACGAGGAACCCATGTAATGCCTTCTGGTAGTTCAGAACTTTGACCTGATCGCCCCACCAATTATATGTAGAATCCATCAGGGGCTGGAAGGGGAACACGGCAATCTTCGGCACTGCCTGTGCCTGTATTGCGCAAGCTATTAAAAAAACTATAAATACAGAAATTCTTCTCATTCTGGTACTCCAGTTGAAAGGGCCATCTGACAATTAAACAGATGGCCCTTCAGATAGTTTCATTCCGGACGATTAGCCTAAACGCTTTTCAAGCGCATCGACCTCATGGTTTAGAGCTGCAGGGAACCGATCCCCAAAAGTCTTGAAGTATTCACGTCTACCGACCACTTCATTTCGCCACCCTGGGACATCAATCTTGAGAATCTCTTCAAGGTCATCCTTGGAAGCATTCAAACCATCGGTGTTTAGGTCAGAAAGGCGCGGCAGAATCCCGATTGGTGTTTCGACGCTTCCCCCCTTCCCTTCTATCCTGCTGATAATCCATTGCAGGACCCGGACATTGTCCCCAAACCCCGGCCAGAGGTAACGACCGTCTGAATCCTGACGGAACCAGTTGACGGCAAAAATCTTAGGCGGATTGGGAACTCGTTTTCCCATGTCCAACCAATGCTGAAAGTAGTCACCCATGTTGTAGCCACAGAAGGGCAACATCGCCATTGGATCGTGGCGGATTGTCCCTGCCTTGGTGTCGGTAGCTGCCGCAGTAGCTTCACTTCCCATCGACGCACCGATCAGCACCCCGTGTTCCCATGAGAACGCTTCAACGACCAAGGGCACAAGATGCGTGCGGCGACCACCGAAGAGAATTGCGGAAATTGGGACCCCTTCAGGGTCTTCCCAATGCGGCGAAATGGATGGGCACTGTCTTGCGGGAGCAGTAAATCGCGAGTTCGGATGTGCCGCTACTTCAGGCGAGTCGGGAGTCCAAGGATTCCCCTTCCAGTCCGTCAGCTTGGCCGGCGCCGGACCCATACCTTCCCACCAGACATCGCCATTTTCGTCAACCCCAACATTGGTGAAGATAGAATTTGCCTGAGCACTTTTCAAAGCGTTAGGATTAGTCTTCATGGATGTGCCGGGCGCGACGCCGAAAAAGCCTGCTTCCGGATTGATGGCATACAGCCGACCGTCCTTACCAAAACGCATCCATGCAATGTCATCGCCGACCGTCCAAGTCTTCCAGCCCTTCAGCGCAGCCGGCGGAATGACCATTGCCAGATTTGTCTTTCCGCAGGCGGAAGGGAATGCGGCCGCGATGTAGTGGGTCTTGCCCTCAGGACTTTCCAGTCCAAGAATCAGCATGTGCTCTGCGAACCATCCCTCGCGGCGCGCCTGGGCAGAGGCAATGCGCAACGCGTGACACTTTTTTCCGAGCAGGGCGTTTCCGCCATATCCTGAGCCAATTGACCAGATTTCGTTTCTTTCAGGGAAATGGCAAATCGCCCTCGTAGCCGGATTGAGATCGGCAATAGAGTGCATGCCTTTGACAAAGTCAGGCGAGTTCCCGAGGAGCTCCAACGCCGCCTCACCCATTCGGCTCATAATTCTCATGTTGAGCACGACGTATGCGGAGTCCGTCAGCTGGACCCCGACCTTGCTGTGCGGGCTGCCCAAGGGACCCATAACGTATGGCATCACGTACATGGTGCGGCCCTTCATACAGCCGTCAAAGCGCGGCTTGATTTCCGATTCAGCCTGCTTCGGCGACATGTAATTGTTGGTAGGACCACAATCACTTTCCGATTCCGAGCAAATATAAGTAACCTTTTCTGTGCGCGCCACATCTGATGGATCAGAACGGTAAAGATAACAATTGGGCCAATTCTTTTCATTAAGCTTCATAAATTCGCCGCGATCCAAAAGCTCTTGCGTGAGCTTTTCTCGCTCTGCATCCGATCCATCGCACCAATGGATCTTGTCTGGTTTCAGCAGCCGCGCACACTCTTCAACCCATGAGTTCAAGGTTGTGTTGGTTGTCATATTGCTCCTCATTTGCCGGTAAATTAAATGGTAGAGATAGTGGACAGTAATGATTAAAAGCTAACTATCTTGAACAGGAAAGTCAAGTCGACACTTCATTCTGAATAACAACATCTTAGAACATAGGAATCGGGTAGCGCGCACTCCCTACCTAAATTGCGGGAACGTCTGGGAATCGAACCCAGCCATCCATGTGTTACATGGACGCAAACGGTTTTGAAGACCGCGGAGGCCACCAGTGCCCCATCCGTCCCCACGGCACTCCTGCCGTGAATCAGTTTTCCTGCAAGAACAATTTACAGAACTTATGACAAACGCCGTCAAAACTGCCGTTGCTCATGAAGAGAACGATGCGATCGCCGGCGGGAAATGTCGCGTGAAGATAATCAGGAATCTCTGAATTTTCGATCGCGGCGGCCGCCACACCACGCGAGGTGAGTTGTTCGACGATCGCGTCAACGTTCAGCCGTTCACCACTCGAAATTCTCTCCTTGCGATGAATCGAACCAATAACGACCGCATCCGCCTTCGCCAGGGCCTCGGCAAACTCGTGCTGATACAGATCCCGTGTGGCAGTATTGGAGCGTGGTTCAAAGACCGCGATGACTCTTGCGTCTCTGTCATACTCACGAACGGCATCAATGGCGGCAGCCACCGCTGTCGGGTGGTGAGCGAAGTCATCGAAAACGGTCACTTCACCTGCACGCAACACGAGCTCGAGTCGGCGTCTGATACCCCTGAATTGTTTGGACGCTTCAACCAGCGCAAGAAGGTCCGGCTCCACTGCAGACGCGGAAGCGATGGCCATCGCCACATTCAACCGATTGTGACTTCCCAGAACAGAATCGGCATACGTTGCGAAGACCTGGTCTCCCAAGTGAACCAAGTCTGTCCCCCTAATCTGCCAAGTGCAAGTTTCCGAGAAACCGACCGTGACGACTTCACAGGGGGACAACTCAGCGAGTTTCATCGCGTGCAAGCTGTCTGACGATACAATCAACCTGCCATTACCTGGCAACTGCGAGACCAGTCGACGATAGGATAAGAGCATTTCATCAAGCGTCGGGAAGATGTCAAGGTGATCATGCTCGACTCTCCCCAAGACGAGAATGCTGGGAAAGTAGTCTAAGAACTTCGAGCGTTTGTCAAAGAAAGCACTGTCATACTCGTCACCCTCAATCACGAATGTGTCGCTGTTCGAGTAATGACCACCAAAATCCAAATCTAAAGGGTCAGCACCTATCAAATAAGACGGATCATGTCCCGTTGACTTCAGGAGGTGAGCAATACAGGCCGTAGTTGTACTCTTGCCATGAGTGCCGGCGACAACAATCCTGCGTTTATGCCGCATAACTGTTCGCCGGAGCAATCCGGGAAACGACTCAAGAGGAATGTTTTTCGATAACGCTTCCTCTACCTCGATCTGTCCTCGCGATTGCACGTTGCCCACAACCACGATGGAATTCTCTTCATTGGGAACATTTTGAACGGCGTAAGGTGTACGCACTGACACACCAGCCCTACTGAGAATCGACGCAGCAGGCTCATAGATGTTCTGATCAGAACCAGAGACAGCATAACCGGCCTCGCGAAGCAGAACAGCGACGTTTGCCATCGCAATTCCGCCAATCCCGAGCATATATATGTCTGGCTTCGTCATCCCGCGTTCTTGGCACGCACGGCAAGCTGCGCCGCAAGCAGCGTATTTTGCATGAGCATCGCGATCGTCATCGGGCCGACTCCCCCGGGAACGGGCGTAATCGCTTCTGCCACACGTGCTACCGACTCGAAGTCAACATCTCCACAAAGACCGCCGCCTTCAGATTCGTCCAGCCGGTGAATGCCGACGTCAATCACCACCGCGCCAGGCCGCACCATGTCAGCCGTGATCATACGGCGCTTCCCAGCAGCAACGATCAATATGTCTGCGAGCCGTGTCATCGTGGAAAGGTCAGACGACCGCGAATGGCACACCGTGACGGTCGCGTCTGCAAACTCACCCTTCATCGACAGTAGTGTTGAGATTGGTCTGCCCACAAGGTTCGACCGACCCACCACAACGACATGTCTACCGATCGTTTTGATGTTGTATGATTCAAGCAGTGCCATGATTCCGGCTGGCGTGCAAGGAACAAACCGTGGACGCCCTAGCGCCAACATGCCAGCGTTAACAGGATGCAACCCGTCAACGTCTTTCAGCGGGCTTACTGCATCAATCACTTCATCTGCGTCGAGCTGCTTCGGAAGAGGCAATTGAACCAAGATTCCATGCGTATTCACGTTTGAGTTCAAGCTGGCAATACGATCCAACACCTCCTCCCTGCTCACGGACGCGGGCAGGACAATTGTCTCGGAATTCATTCCCAGCTTTAAAGCAGCCTTGTTCTTTGATCGCACATATACGGCTGAAGCAGGGTCATCTCCAATCAACAGCACCGCCAAGCTTGGAGTGACGTTCGAGCCACGCTTGAACTCAGCAATCTCGTTTGCAAGTCTTTCCTGGATCCGTTTCGATACGGCGTTTCCGTCAATAAGATGAAGACTCATCGTTTAGTAATTTCTTTGAAATACGCAGATTCTGACAGCCCGCGCGAATATTGGCGCAGATGCAGATAGTCGAACAGAAATCGCGGAAGCTTATGAGATCTCAACGAATCCACTGTATACCGCACAATAGTAAAGACCGGCCGGGAAAACAGCAACCGATGGCACATCCGCCAAAGACCGCCGAAGCGATCTTTGTCAAAAGGATTTGAAAACACACGATCCAAGTTCAGTTCTCTAAAAAGTCTTGGGTGATTCTTCAACAGAATTGGAATCCCCTCCCGGCCGTACGCTTCCAGATTTGCAAGCAAGCTATCAATCGATCGAAAATGGTGATGAATCGCAAGGGCTCGAGGTTCGGCGTAAATCGGCACACCGGCATCCTCAATACGAACTCCATAATCGAGGTCTTCGCCACCCCAACAGTCGAAGGTCTCGTCAAACAGGCCGACTCGCTGCACTACGCTCTTCGAAATCGAGCAATTCCTGGTCAGAAAGTAACGGCCCGGCAACCTCTGATTACTTCCAAGCTTTACGGCCCCGCCATTATTCAGATAGTCACTAATTGCAGTGAACTCGTCGTGTTGTGCAAAGTCAGACTTCCCGACGATCGCACAGTCTCCACGCTGGTGCGCGGACCAATGAACTGACAGAAAGTTCCGACTGACTGTATGATCACCGTCAATCATAACGATAATCTCACCATGTGCCTTTGCGATCCCTTGATTACGCGCGAATGACCGGTTCGAAGGATCCGACAGCAATAGCGGCACTAAGTTTCGATTTCGAAATCCTGCAAGCCACTCTCTTGTTGAGTCCGTCGATGCGCACTCAACAAGAATAATCTCATAGTCATCACTGTCGAAATCCTGTTCGATCAGTTGTGCTACCAATCTCTGTATGAACTGCTTCTGATTGAATGATATGACAATTACGCTTATCTTCACTGGCACCAATCAAGCCGCCTATAATGTCCGTACAGCGCGTCACCAACCTTTTGAATTTCATGTCGCGACATAACCCATTCAAGTCCTCGCGCTGCGGTTGTTTGCAAGATCTCCCGATTGGACAGGCAATCCTCCAATACCTGAGTAAGAGACATAGTGTCCGCGACTATAAAAGGGTGGTCACCGATGTATTTCAGCATCCGGTCAGGAATGTTCGTAATCACGGGAATACCCATCGCCAGTGCCTCCACGCTGCTCATCCCGTATCCCCAACCTCCCGCATTTGTAAGCTGGTCGATAAATATGTCGCAGGAGAACTTCGCAGCGAGCGCACTTTCGTAGGACATGTCCCTGATTAAGACAAGCTCCAGAGGGTAGCGATTCGAAAGTGAATCAATCGCACTTACGATCGCATCTGTCCCTTTTAACGGATTACGTGCCGCATGGGCGATACGAATCACTTTACCGGGTCGAAAGGGCTTAGTCTGAAAGCTCGCGGCATCGAATGGAAGGTAGAGATAGTGAATCCGAGAATCAAGATCGTGCAGATCCCACTCGGGAGTCAAATGCAGATCAGTGACTTCCTCGACACGCGGAATGAAGCCTCGAGAACGCAGGTCTGACCCATGAAAGTAGGAGACAATCGGCTTGCCACGAGCCTTCATACTGCGCGCAAACCTAGCGTCTCGAGTGAAGTCCAAGCCACCGTCAAGATGAACGATGTCATACTCGGCGAGACTATACTGCCGAATTACTTCATTGATACGGGGCCAATTATACTCGTCACGCATCCTAAACATCGCGCGAACATGCCATGGTGGATCCCAGACTGGCAACTTGCGGTCTTCGACGCGAGAAGGAACACGGTGCGGGTCGTGTGTCACAAGATCTCGAATCCCGCGAACCCACCTCTGAATAGGCATACCAGCAAGTCCAAGGCAGATGTCATCCGGGAATTGCCATCGACTTCGCCAGAAGGTAACATACCGGCACTCATCTCCTCGTCTCTCGTGTTCACGCTTAAACAATGCCAGCGTGCCAGACACATGCTCTGGCGCAATGTAAAGTACTCTCACCTTTGCACAAATCGCCTGACAACAGCGACCTCATCGGACGTAAAGAATCTTAGAAAGACAAGAAGTACCGGAAATGCAACCGCAAGCAGGATTCGCAGCGACCAATTCAACTCGAGCAATGCCGCCGCGCCGGTAAGTGCAATTGTGATTACAGCTAAGATAGCCAATCGACGCCACTCGTATGCGATGGGATAGATTTTCTGAACCACGAGGTATAGAAGCAACGCCTGAATAACAAATGCGAAAAACGTGACCCAAGCGGCAGCGAGCATACCGTAGGTTGGCACCAATAATAGATTAGCGATCACAGTAAAAACCGCAGCCACACCTGTTACAAATGGCAGTTTCCTTGTAGCTTTCTGCAAGTAGATACCTACCATGAGATTCGCGTAGATCCCATCGAAAATGTGGGCCGCAAGGATAATCGGGAAGACAACGAGTCCGCTCCAATACGATGGAGAGATCAAATAGCCGACAATAGGGAAATTGAACTTCAGTAGAGGCGGCACCGCAAGCGTCAGCATCAGCAAGAGGCCGGATGCGACGGCAACGTAGTACGTCAGCGTCCGAGCGTACAATCGAGGCGCCTGAGGATCATTAGCATGCTTCAGGAAGAACGGCTGCCATGCGAATCTGAAGGCGGCATTTACCACTCCCATGAACATCCCAAGTTTGTAACCTGCCGAGTAGAGGCCCGCCTCCTCGATCCCACGGAAGAGTTCCAACACTTTTCGATCCGCAAGTTCCACGACCATTACGAACAAGTAGGTTGGTATGTTGGGCAGCCCGAAAGCAAGCAGATCGGAGAATAGCACACGATCAATGCGAAATCTGCACGTCTGCAGGAAGGCGGGCAGGATCAGCGCACAAGTGACAAGACTCGCAATCAGATTTGCATATAACACGCCGAGAACACCTAGCCCCAAAGAACCTACCATCCAGACATTCAGACTGATATTCAACACCACATTGACTATCTTCTGTGCCGAAAAGGAGAGCGGCTTGTTTTCGCTACGCAATCGAAGGAATGGGAAAGTTCCAATGGTGTCAAAGAACAATATCCCCAGACAAATAACAATACCGATGGGCACATCGTCCGCGTTCTCCGGATTCTGAATCAAAAGCGACCCAAGCGAATCCCTAAACAAAAGTCCGAGTAGGCAGAGAACCGAAGAACTCAGTGCGACGGCAAGGAGCGCCGTTCCGTTCACCTGCGCGCTGGTGCGTCCATGGTCCTTTAGATTATAGAAGCGCAGATAAGCAATGTCAAGTCCATATACATAAAAAGTCTGCGCGACGGCTAAGAACAGATAGTACAGTGATAGCTCGCCATAGTCAGCGGCACTAAGACGATAGCTGTAGTATGGCAGCAGGAGGAAGGTAACAGATCTCGTCAAGATGTGCGCGAGACCGTAGATCAGCGACTCCTTAGTCAGTGACCTGAGTTTTCCTAGTATGCTTTCAGATGACAAAGAGCAAGTAGGGAATCATAAATGCGACTAGCCAGATAGGCCAAGAGCGAAGCCGCTTCGGAAGAGACGGAACAAGAGATACAACGGCCGGCCAAGCAATAAAGAGGTAACGACCCTCGGCTTGATCATATCTTATGTTTAAGAATACAAAGGAAAGCAGAGTGCTTCCAATCACAATCGCTCGCCAATCAAGAACATTCACATTCCTTAGTCCTACTATGAACAAGGTACTAAGTAGCACGATCGCGGGCAGCATTAGAACAAGCCCCTTCCAGTTCTGCCAAAACTCACTCCACGGAAAAATACTGGACCTTGCACAATAAAGCAAAGTGTCGACATTCGGAAGACGCCAGCTTGGCTCTCCAAAACCAACGGATAAAGGAATCAAGCCCCCAAATAGACTGGCATTTCTTGCCGCAAGAGGAATGAGAAATGTCAGCATAAGAACGACAGAAACAAATGCAGCACGACCGGATCTTCCCCACGAATCTAAGATGCACAGAACTACGAGCGGCGTCAAGACGAGTATTGAAAGCTTAACATAAACTCCGATCACGAAAAGAAAGACCATGGAATAGAGAGTTCGATGTGTTCGCCGCGCCTTGTTTCGCAGATACGCCAAACATACACCCCCGCTCGCTAGCCAAGCCATCGCTTCATTTCCGGACAGCACGCTGAATCGGACTAGTACACCGCTTAAGGCAAGCAACACAAGCAACAACAAGGTATCGGTAGATTGAAAACCGAAATGCCGCGCGATTGCGAAGGCAATCCATGTTATACCTATCATGCACAACAGTGACAACATGCGGCCTACATACTTGACTCCAGTTTCACTATGAATGCCGCACAAGTAACAAAGAGTTGCGTGGATAAGGTAGTATATCGGCGATTGGTAATTTTCAAAGGTTGGTTCTTCTAATGCCCAATCAGATGTGATAGGCTGCGCGTTTCTCGGAAGGCTGCCTTCCTGCAATATGTGCATGGCGTAGGAAACGTGCGCCGGCTCATCGTTGTAAGCTGACAGTTTTCTCGGGGTTGAGGGGGCATTGTATGGAGTCACATGCAAAAGGTAAAGTCTTATCGCCGCGCCACACACGCAAATGATTAGAATCAGAGTGCGTGACACTACGCCACTCAAGCGATTCTATCGATTAATGACTTGCCCGTCATCTCCGCAGGTTGGACTAGACCCATCAAGTCCAGAATTGTCGGCGCAATATCTCCCAATTTGCCGCCGCTGCGAAGTTGCAGCGCTTTCTCGCCATTGAAAAGCGCAATCGGAACAGGATTAGTTGTATGGGCTGTATGAGGTCCATTTGTCTCAAAGTCCCACATTTGTTCAGCGTTGCCGTGATCCGCCGTAATAAGCACGGTGTAACCGGCTACTTCAGCCGCCTTACACAGCTCCTCTGCGCCATGATTAGCCGCTTCAACCGCCTGAATAGCCGCCTCCAAAACCCCAGTATGACCGACCATGTCGCAGTTTGCAAAGTTCACGCAGACAAAGTCATAAGCTTGAGAGTGGATCGCCTCGCACAGTCGACGTGTCACCTCCGGCTCACTCATCTTTGGCTGTAAGTCGTACGTTGCCACCTTGGGGGATGGAATCAAGATGCGATCTTCACCGGCAAACGGAGAGTCCTCTCCACCGTTGAAGAAGTATGTCACATGAGGATACTTCTCAGTTTCTGCGATCCGAAGTTGTCGAAGTCCCTGTTTTGAAATCACATTCCCAAGGATGTCATTCAGAAACTGCGGCCTAAACAGAACTGGAAACGTATACTCATCGTGATACTGAGTCATCGTCACGAATGTGCCGACTTTCGTCGGGCAATCAAACTCTTGAAACAACGGATTTGTCAGTGCCTGTGTCAACTGTCGAGTTCGATCGGAGCGGAAGTTGAAAAAAAGCACAGCATCCTCATTCTGAACTCGCATTGAAGGGTCGGAAGGATCCACAATGATTGGCAAAAGGAATTCGTCAGTCACTCCAGCTTTGTATGAGTCCTTAACAGCCTGCGATACGTTGCTGCACTCGGTGCCTTCACCAAGACAGATGGCCCGATACGCTCTCTCAACCCGGTCCCAACGCTTATCACGATCCATCGCATAGTAGCGTCCGACGATCGTTGCGATCTTTCCTACACCAAGCTGACCAATCCACCTCTGAAGCGTGGCCAAGTGGTCAATTCCGGACTGCGGGGGGGTGTCTCTACCATCCGTAAAGGCATGTACAAATACCCTTGTAAGCTCAAAGCGTTTGCAGGCCTCAAGAATTGCGCGGACATGCTGAAGTGATGAATGCACTCCTCCGTCACTGACAAGTCCGAGAAGATGCAAAGAGCAACCTTTTCTTTTCACGGTGGTCAGAAGATCAATCAGCGCGTCATTTGAATAAAATTCACCTGTTCGAATTGCGCGATCGATACGAGTGATATCCTGATAGACTATCCGACCAGCACCAATATTTAGATGACCGACTTCGCTGTTTCCCATTTGCCCTTCTGGAAGTCCAACATCTTCTCCAGACGTAACCAGGGTGGAATAAGGGCATTCCTTCCAAACTTTGTTTAGGAAAGGTGTGTTTGCCAAAGTTACTGCGTTGTCGTGGCGAGCGGGCGCCAATCCGTAGCCGTCCAAAATTGCCAATATGATACGCCGCATTACTACTCAGAAGATTTGAAATTTCGACCGGCGACGCGAAAGTTCTCGCGCCTCTCTGTTATTCCAACACTATCAAGATACTCCAAGAAGGGGACCACGTACTTTCTGGATGAATTCAAGTGCTTGGTGACATCAGCTACCTGGATTGATCCGCGTTTTGTGATCATGTCCTTCGTCGCGGCAAGTGCTCTTGCAAAAGCGTCACGTTCAAAAAAAAGATCATTCCCCAATCGAGTCGCCATATTCTGACGAACTGCAAGTACAAGTGCGCGCTCTATCTCGGATCGTGGCTTTTGTAATTCAACTGCGAGCATTGCCGCAGAAGGGGGAGTGAAACCACTTGAGGAGAGCCGTTCCATGACGCACACGACTATGTCTCGAAGTCTAGGATCTCCAACTGCGTCTGCACCCGGAAGCAAAACACGTGACCCATCAAGTATTACAGATCGGTTTGCTGCCAACTCCGACACAATTCCCGAAAGCACGTCAATGTGAACAGCCGGAACCAATTGGGCCAGTTGAACGATCGAAGGTACTGCAGAACTCTCATGGAGACGTTGCATAGCCGCCAGAAGCTTAGACTCCAAGAGTTTGACATGAGACCGATGCATAATCCATTTCCCGCAAAACAGCCATTCTGCGAGAGATTGCTGAATACGGTCAGCCACTAATGACTCAGAAAGTCCGAAGACTTGCGCCGCATACTTCAGATGGACGCCGTTTGATCGCGACTTAATCCAAGACAATAATCCCTTATCATCGTCTTGGTCGCGCATATCCTGCAGAGCTTCTATTTGCCCAGTCCTATCTCGCAGACGCTTTAGCATTGGGTCAATATCGAGGACTATCCCACCGCCGAGCGTTTCGACCGGAGAGTAATTTCGAAGGATGAAGCGATCACCCCAGACCGTAACTATTGCAGAATCCAAGAGCAACAAGGCAATATCGTATTCCTTGTGCCTTGCGAGAACGCGATACCGACCCATGACTTCCTGAGTCCCTATCAGGCATCTCACTCGCTGTCGGTCTCGTAGCTTAGCAACGGTGCTCTGCAAACTTTCGACACGTGCCGCAACCTTCCGCGCGACCGTTAAAGCTTCGGGACTAGTGATTGTCTGTCCCCGTGTCAGGGAATCCACAGAAGCGAGATTGGCGGCAACTCGCATCCCGGGGCCAATAGTCGATCGCTCGCTCATATTCGACTGGAGTTGTTTAACACGGGACTGGACACTTCCTGGAAGGATTTCCACACGCATGTCTTTAGCAATTGTCCCAGATAGTACGGTGCCAGTTACAACCGTACCGTGTCCTCGGACAGAAAACACGCGATCGATAGGGATTCTAAGCGCTTTCTGGGAACTTCGTACAGGGAGTTTCGGAAGTTCGGTAACGAGAAAAACTCGAAGATCAGATACGCCCCATCCTGACAGGGAATCCACCTCAAAAATGGGCGCGTTTACCAGGAATGTACCACGAATCGAATTTCGAATCTGATCCTTTACCCCAACAACATGCGATGAATCCACACAATCGATCTTTGTAATGACAATCGCTCCAAAACGAATCCCCAGCAACCTCAAGATATGCAAATGTTCACGTGTCTGGGGCATTACTCCGTCATCTGCAGCAATGACCAGAAGTGCATAGTCAATCGTAGATGCACCCGCAACCATATTATGAATGAACTTTTCATGCCCTGGAACATCGATTATTGCCGCGACGTCATCGAGAAAAGCATATCCGAGGTCGATAGTGATTTGCCGACGTTTCTCTTCTGGAAGCCGATCAGGGTCGGTACCAGTAAGGGCACGAACAAGCGAAGACTTCCCGTGGTCTATATGCCCGGCCGTACCTACAATAACGTGGCCCATCAATCATGCCTAAAAATGCTTTGCATATCAAACGTATGGTACTCCGCCATGCACCAGCGGCAGCCGTTATACTGGGGACGATGCTGTGAGTCAATCATACGCTTGACTTGGTCTAATGTGTAGACTTTTCTCCGCTTGTCCTCTGGTATCTTCTTTATTTCGCACTCGTATTTAGGAGACGACATGTCATGTATGATCAGTTTCTCCTCGTCAACAAGAAACATGGCTATTCTTCCTTGTTTGAATGACTGGTATCCAAATCACGCAACTTACGAAGACGCTTGATTTCGCTTGAAGAGAGCTCTCTCCACCTCCCCGGAGCAAGGTTTCCAAGACGAATTCCGGCTTGTTCGATCCGAACCAATGACACGACTTTTGCGCCAATAGCGGCAACCATTCGCCGGATTTGCCGTTTTCTGCCTTCCCCAAGTGTCATCTCATACGTCGCTTCGTCCAATTGTCTGATGCGAATGGGTTTTGAGAACCCATCTTCAAGCTCGACACCTTTTGACAACTGAGAGAACTGGCGGCGAGTAAGTGCCGGCTTTATGCCGACCCGATAGACTTTTGTAGATCCGAATCTCGGATGTGTAAGCAGGTTCGCGAGTTCGCCGTCGTCTGTGACTAGAAGCAGTCCAGACGAATCGCGATCCAGTCTTCCGATCGGAAACAATCGCCGGTCGCTGGGGAGATACTCCAGAATTATCGGCCCCTTTTCGCGTCCGGTCTTACAAGTCGAGAGAACTCCGACGGGTTTATGAAATAGCAGGACTGTCGGTTCAGCAAACCCAATCACTCGCTCATCATCCACCTCGACCAGATCTCGATCAGGATCGATCCTCGATCCCAATTCCCTGATGCAAACTCCGTTGACAGAAACCCGACCTTCAGCTATTAGCTGGTCAGCTTCACGGCGCGAACTTACACCATGTCTCGCAAGATATCGATTCAGGCGCTCGCTTCTTAGCAAGAAACCCTCCGAGTGAGGGTTCTTGCTGAGTAATTCGGATCCACTCGTCAGAAAGCCTAGCTTTGTGTTAAAACGACTGATTTCTTATGACGTGCCTGCCACGTATCAATGGGTATGTTCGTGCGCACTTTTAGCTTCAGGCTTCGCTTGCCAAAAGCAGCGTTTATACGTAAGGTCGCTTCGGCAACGTGATCATCAGACAGCTTGACAAGTTCCTCCGCCGAAAGTCCGTCATATTCAACTTTCACGGATCGTTCACCGGCATAAAGGCTACCCAGCAAAGTAGCGTCGAAATCACCACTTGGCGAGTCCAGAATTAGTTCGCCGTCAATGAATATGCGCAGTTTGCTCGCTTCAAAGCGTTGAAAGGTTTCACTTGGAACGATTGCCAACAGAGCAGTGCCTGTGAGCCGCTCGTAAACTCCCTCGACTTCGTGATTAGGGTTGTCCTTCGTGATAGAGATGCGAACTGGGTTAGGAGTTCGATAACCGGGAACTGGAGAGAATTCCACAAGCACATTCCCGTACTCAGCACTCAGTCGGGCGGATCCAACCCCTACTGCAGTCCCATTTACGCGAATTGGTGCCGCAAGAGGCTTTGTTGACAGCACGAGTTGCGGTGTAGGTAAGTTTCCCGCCGGTTGCAATGAAAAGGCGGCAAGTTCAGATTGACCATCACCAGTGAGAGCTATCTCTATGCTGTCAGGCGATGATATCTGCCCTTGTTGCTCGACTGAAAAGACATAGTATCCACGATCGAGACCTCGAAATGTATGTGGCGTCCTACTTGTAGTGCGAGCCCCGTTCACAATTATCGCTGCCCCTGCAGGTTCCGAAGTAACAGTGATTTGAGTGCCACTCAATGATCTGCCAATCTCTGCCCGATCTGTGCCGTCTAAAGTCGAGTCTTGCGCTTTCTTCTGCGAATGACCGCCAGTTGTGCGTGGAAACGGAGCTGACGACTGATTGTCTGCCAAACTTCTGGCGGTACGCTCAGAGTAGTCCAACAGGCTCCTTCGTCCCGATGCCGCAGGAATTAATCGTACTGCTCCACCCGCATCAGCGAAAATTTCCTGTCGAACGCCACGCTTTGCGGAAAAGGTATCGTTTGTGACAACGAATGCAGAGTCGTGCAAAACAAACGACGCCACGGCAGGTCGGCCTTTCTGAACCTCAACTATCGCAACCTCTGGATCAGCAACTTTGCCAGTTGCCCGTACCGTAACGAGCCGTCGGCCAATTGGAACATTGAGCAGGACTGTGTCGCTGAGCGCTCCCGTTTGCTTCCCGTCAATGTGAATTTCAGCGCCTTTAAAACTCGTAATGACTCGAAGTTCCCCTACTTGAGTTGATTCGCGATTGAGTACCCATAGAGCCGCAGCGGCGATCAACGCAAGAGGTATCGCAACCTTCGCGAGATTCCCGACAAACTGAATGATTGGGCGCTTACTGCGTGGTGACATAAGTACGGGCTCCGTCAGTATCAAGCGGACTCAGGTGGACTCTGCTTGCCGGAATTGAGAAATGGCTTTAAGAGGTCAATCGGGATCGGGAAAATCGTCACAGAATTATTCTCTGAAGAAATCTCTACCAACGTTTGCAAATAGCGTAACTGTAGAGCCTCCGGATGTGCAGCAATGATCGAAGCAGCAGCAGTCAACTGGTCTGCTGCCTGCCTTTCGCCTTCTGCGGCAATGACTTTTGCGCGACGTTCGCGTTCTGCCTCTGCCTGACGAGCCATGGCCCTTTTCATTTCTTGAGGCAGATCCACGTGCTTGATTTCCACAAGTGAGACCTTGATTCCCCAAGGGTCAGTTTGCCGATCAATTATCTGTTGCAACTCGTCATTGATCTTTTCGCGCTCTGAAAGGATTTCATCCAGCGCTGTCTGACCAAGGACGCTTCGTAACGTGGTTTGTGATAACTGGCTCGTCGCGAACATGTAGTTCTCTACATCGATGACTGCTCTGTCCGGTGCCAGTACACGGAAATAGACAACAGCATTAACCTGTAACGATACATTATCTCGCGTTATCACATCTTGCGGTGGTACATCAAGAACGACCGTACGCAGACTAACCTTGACCATCCGGTCCACAATGGGAATCAGAATAATCAACCCAGGTCCCTTCACCCCGATAGTACGACCTAGTCGGAAAACGACGCCACGCTCGTATTCATTCAGCACGCGAAGCGAAGTGCTAAGAATGAATACAATGAACACTACGATGAAGGCAAGAAGCGGCAACATAGTAGCTCCTTGATTAGGATTCCTGACTTAACTCAATCGGCTGCACTGTCAGAACCATGCCGTCGACACGTACAACTCTTATTTTCTGTCCTCGAGAAATTGTCTGCGTGCTTCGAGCTGACCAAATTTCACCATGCACGCTTACTTTGCCTTCCGGTGAAAGCTCAGATATTGCAGTTCCGATTTCACCGATCAGGCCCTCTTCACCCGTAACGACCTTTCGAGCCTGTGCCCGCAAACCCATACCAACCACAAAAACAAAGAATAGTGCAGTGACTATTGCTGCGGGTATTATGACGTCAAGTCCTACTTTCACGCCAGTGACTCCGGGCTGAAAAAGCATTAGCGAACCAAGTATCATGCTGACGATACCTGCTACAGAAAGTAGTCCGTAGCTGGCAATCTTGACTTCAAGGATAAACAGAATGATCGCCAAAATAATCAACAGCAAACCTGCCCAACTGATCGGCAGAAGTTGGAGACTGAAAAACGCAAGAATTAATGACAAGGCACCGACAACGCCGGGGAGTATCGCACCTGGATTGTACAACTCGAAGAATAGTCCGTACACTCCAAGAAGCAGCAGAATATATGCGATGTTCGGGTCCGCGATCAGGTCAAGTATTCGCAGCCTCAGGCTCATAGGAGACTCTGATATCGAAGCGTGCTCAGTGTTTAGAGTATCAGCACGACCATCAATAGTAACAACTCGCCCATGAAGCAGAATCAGCAAAGAGTCTGGGGACGATGCGACAAAATCAATCACTTCAAGTTCGAGCGCTTCCGAGTCCGTCACGGATCTGCTCTCGCGGACAGCCTGTTCCGCCCACTCTGCATTGCGGCTTCGCTGTTCTGCCAATGTGCGCGCGAATGCCGCGGCATCGTTGGTGATCTTTCCTTCCATCACACCACTGGAATCCTGGCTACTGCCAATACCTCCAAGTCCTACGGGATGCGCGGCACCGATATTCGTGCCGGGTGCCATGACTGCGACATGTGCAGCCAATGTAATAAAGACTCCGGCGGACCCGGCTCGTGCACCAGGAGGAGAAACGTAAACAACAATTGGGATGCGAGAAGCGAGAATAGTCTTGCACATCATACGTGTGGTCTTGAGCAAGCCGCCCGGTGTATCCAACTCAATGACCAGAGCTTCAGCGTCCTCATCTTGAGCTTGCTTGAGAGCCGCCACCAGCATTTCATTAGCGACCGGCCCAATAGCACCATCAATGGTTAGCCATTGGACAGTTGAGGCACAAGTTGCAGATGCCAGCGCCAGAATCACTAATAGTCTTAGCATAAGCCTAATTAAGGCATTCACGAACCATATCTACAATGATGTCAAGTTCATCATCCGCAACCGTTCGAAGATTAAGCACAACTTTATCATCCTGTACGATCGGCACCACCGGAATTGACGCATTCCGAAGCTTGCTAGCCCATTCCGTTACAGAAAAACTCATGGGGAGAAAGACAACCGCACTCGAATTTAGTGGTGTAGCAGGCAAAGTACCTGAACCTGCTTGTGCAGGCCAATCCGTAACTTCCAGTATCCTCCAGTTACCATGAGATTGGAGCTTTTCCCGCAAGTGCACGGCGCGGCGCCGCGTTACTTCGAGAGGCTCCACAAGCATGCGCCAAGTTGGATTCTCAACGACACAAACTTCCTTAGACAAGAAGCTCGTCAAAGTCGAAGCTAATGCCGCAATCTCCAGCTTCCCGGGACGTAACACACGTGAAAGCGGCGACCTCTTGAGTTTCTGCACATATGACTTCTTTCCGATGATCAGACCTGCCTGAGGCCCACCTAACACTTTGTCACCAGAAACAAGAACAAGATCAGCACCTTCGCTCAAACTTTGAGCAACATTCGGCTCATAGGGCATCCCCAAAGACGTCCAATCCCAAAGGAGTCCACCTCCCAAATCATCGACACAAATCAAACCATTGGAATGCGCAAGGTCCGACAATGCAGCAATCTCCACTGATTCAGCAAAACCTTCGATTCGATAATTAGATGGATACGCACGCAGCAGCATCACTGTCCGATCCGTGATTGCTGACGCATAATCACTAATTCGAGTCCGGTTTGTCGTTCCAACTTCAACGAGCTTGCATCCAGCACGAAGCATGATGTCGGGCAGCCTAAAACTTCCACCTATCTCGATCAACTGCCCCCGCGACACTACCACCTCTTTGCGATAACCGAGCACACTTAGAACAAGGAAAAGTGCAGCCGCATTATTGTTTACCATGATCGCCGATTCGGCACCAGTTATCCAACAAAGAAGCCTTTCGACACGCTCTTGCCTATCACCCCTTGCACCAGTCCGCAGGTCGTACTCCAAGTCACAGTATCCTGCGGCATTCACGACCGCCGCAACAGCATTCCTTGAAAGTGGTGCACGCCCCAGACCTGTATGAAGTATTATTCCTGTAGCATTGATGACTCTAAGCGGCGCGGCTTGAATCACCCGCTGTATGGCCTTCACGGCACAGGAGACTATCTCATCTTCGTCAGGCACTGCCTCCCCGTTCAACACTCGCTCGCGGGCATCCTGAACGACCCCTCGCAAAATATCAGTTAACAAAGAACCCGCGACTCTACCCTTATACTCCGTGAGCTTGTCATGGTCCAGAAGACGATCGATTGCAGGCAAGAGTCTGCGCGGATCACTACTCCGCGGCATGATTAGAGCGACGTTTCCAGAGTTAGACGAAGGCCCGAAAACGGCTGGACTTGCCGGCAAACGCCGTTCGAACACTTCATCCCGCCACGTTCACGTCCGAAGAAGATCGCCGCGCGGTGCTTACCACCAGAGAGTCTGGTTGCCGCCTCAACGCCTGCCCAAAACTCTCCTTCACGATCCATAAGTTCCTCATCGTCAGTTAACTGCACAGATGTATTCATCGAAAACATTCCGGAAGGAACCCACGACAACGCATATAGCATGTCGTGGTACTTTTCGTCATCACGCTTTCGATCCGTGATGAGAAGTTGTTCCGTCTCAAACTCAATCTCCTGCGATCCGCGGAATGGAAACTTCAGTCGAGCATGCAACCACAAGCGGTCCTGCCATACCACATTGGCTTCCTCATTCGCACCCGCTTCAAAGAATAGATGTTGCCCGCCAGTAAAATCATGCTCAAGGTTGACAAATCCTTCCCAGAAGGGACGATACTTTTCCTCAAGCTTGGGTAAAGGCACAAAGTCATCTGCTCCGGAGTGCCGGCTGCTTGAGTTATAGTGGGCGGTAATATAGGTGCTTTCCAGCACAGTCCCGCTTAACTCCACCTGAAAACCAACCTCGTCGGGAATGTTCAGAACATGAGGTTCGCGACCCTGAAGTAATCGAGGACCAATCTCTCTGTGTGTTGTCGGAGGATTCTGAATAGGTGTAACAATATTGTATCGATAGTCCGCATACTCTGCAAGCAAGGACCAGCCAAGTTTGGAGAGCGTTGCCCCAACAAAGGTCGCGTGACCCTTGCTATTCCCTCCCGCCAGCACGGCCTCGTTCCAGGCACGCTCGCCGTATAGGTTAAAGATCCCGCGTGTTAGATTCCAATCAACGCCCGCAATACCCATTTCAGGATTAGAAAGACTATCGTGGTACACATAGCTGAAGCCAACCCTCCGGCCTTGGCCCGGCGACATTTCCACTCTGCCTGCGGTCGCTTTCATTTCGGATACAAGCGGCCCATCCGCAGTCTTGCCCGTTAGGCCTATGAGCTTTATCGAACCGGCGTTCAATTGCACACGAGCGCCATCAAGTTCAGAATCAAAGAAGAGATCGCGATTCTCAAAGGAACTGAAGGCGAGTCCAGATCCCCAGAGATCGCTGAAGTGCCCTAATCTGAAACTGAATGGATCAATGGTTCCGGCAAAAAAACGTTTGTCAAAACGATTCTCATCCTCGAGTCGAAACTGGTAAATGTCCGCTTCGGAAGGCTTGAAGTACAAATACCTTCCACCAAGATGAAAGTTGCCGCTAAAGAGATTGAGGACAAGCTTATTCTCAACAAAGTGTCGACGGATCGTATTCCCGGGATACGGGTTGTTGGGGTCTACTCGACGAGTATCCACCTCTCGACCATTATCATAACGAAGTTGATTTGAGCCGCTAAAGTCGATCTCATCCAGTTGTGCTTGCCCCGACGCAGAGAGGACTAGCACAGTGCAAATTACAGCGAGAAACTTATTCACCAGATTGTCCAAGAAGTTCAGTGGCTTTTGCGATCATCTCAGTCGGATCCTTCATTTCGCCCCTATGCTCATAAACTGGCACACCCTGTGAATTAAGCAGTACCGAAAACGGTAGAGATGTGCCGCTATAGACTTTTAGTACCGCGCCATCCGGATCGAGTAATGCCGTCCAGGTGTAGCCTTTCGACTGGATGTACGGCTTTACCTTGCTCATTGATCTTTGAGTATCCTCCGAGATCATGATGACATTGAGGCCACGCTCTGTCAAACTATCGAACGTGGTTCTCATCGCATCAATTTCAGCTTTGCAGGGCTTGCACCATGTTGCCCAAAAGACAAGCAAGCTTGGTCGTCCACCGGCATCTCTCGTGATGTTGAATTCATTGCCATCGATCGATGAGAGGGTCCAATTCCGGCCGGAGGCCTCGGCGGATGATAACACAACGAATGTAAGGAGTAATGCGGGAAGAAGTCTCAAGGGAGCGCTCCTGCGTTTATGGATTAATCACCGAATTCCGTCATCAACGACTCAATTGCGCTTCGCAGCTGCGCTTCGCTAACCCCACCCCATTTGTAACGAATTACACCAGAAGGGTCGACCAGAAAATTTGAAGGACAGCTTTCAATTTCGTAAGGATCGGTCTGATGTGTCTGTTGATCCCACAGCAGCGGAAATTGCAGACCCAAGTAAGCGTGATTCGATCGATACTGATTAAAGAGTGCCCAGGGGTCGATACGATCAACCCCAAGCACAGTAAACCATCCAGCGTATGCTGGATCCGCATAAACTTCTTGAATGTGCGGGAATTCAGCAAGACATGGTGCACATGTGTAGAAAAAGAAACTCACGAGCACGATTTTGCCACGAAAATCTTGAAGGCTGTAGAAGGTTGTGCCGTCGCCATCGCTGAGTAGCGTAAAGACCGGCGCCAACTGTCCAACCTGGTTCCCTTGTTCCAGCGCCGTGAACTGTGTCAGAATCGTCAGAGTGTCGCGGGGACTCAGCGTTGTAAAGAGACGTGCAGGCGCATTGGTGGCGTGACCGGGCAAATAGGCAGAGATCAGCCATGAACCGATCCCTATGTCAAAGTGATTAGGCGGGGTCGTGACAAACGGTGAATTGTCGATAAGTATAATCGTTCCGGCTGGAGCGTCCGTCATCTCAATATGAGCGAGGGGAACGTCAGCGGCGACGAGTTCTACAGCGACGGTGTCATCTTCCAAGACGACAACCTCAATCGTGGCCGCTTCGTACCCCGGTTTCGTTGTCATTACGACATGCGGACCCGTTGGGACTTGACTAAGAACTGCCGGAGTTACCTGAGCGGTTTGCACGCCGTCCAGCCAGATCCGTGCACCAGTCAAAGAGTTTCCTTGCGAGTCACGTAGTTGAACAGAAATCCCCCCAGACCTTGAGTGAGTTTCCTCGATTTCACAGCCTGCGAACATGATCATCAGCAGGAGATAGGTATATCCGATGTACTTCATTCGCTGAACTCCATCAATTGTTCGGCATGGCGGATAAAATCAGTATGGCTGCGGAAAGCCATTAGGGGCAACTCGTTAGTGTTGAACCAGTGAGCCTCGATGGCATCATCGCCCGCAGCCGCAGCACCGGCGGAATAATGCGCTGTGTAAGCAAGTACCAAGACCTGTCCGAAGTGGGGGTCCTGGTGATTGGTCACACCCAATAGCACACCTGGCTTACAATGAATGCTTGTTTCCTCGAGAACTTCGCGCACGAGTGCCTGCTCTGGAGATTCGTCTTTCTCCATAAAACCTGAAGGTAGAGCCCATAGACCAAGCCCCGGCTCCACGCCACGTTTTACTAACAAAACGCGGCCACTCTGCAGAAGAACGGCCGCGACAGCAGGGGATGGATTGAGATATACAACGTTCCCACAAGCTCTGCAATATGGACGGACTCGTCCATCAACAGCCCTGTCAGACAATCGCTCCCCACAACGTGTGCAAAAAACATAATCTCTCATGCTACCCCCGCACGCGCTCCTCTCCGTGCGTCAACCGGTGCCTTTTCCCAAGTCTAATTCGTCCGCACCAAGTAGTCCAAGTCTTGCGGCCGCGACGGATGCAGCTTTCTGCTCTGCTGCCTTCTTGGAAGTTCCGTCTCCCCTGCCGTATGACTCGCCATTCAGGTAGATCTCGACCACGAACAGCTTTGAATGATCAGGCCCGGATTCCTCCACGAGGCGATACTCCGGACTTTCCCACGAATTTGCCTGCGCATGCTCGAGAACAAGGCTCTTGTAATTTACATATTCATCTTTTGTAACGATTTCGCGCCAATTGTCAAGCAGATGGGTCTCAACAAACTGCCGAGCAGGCTTCATGCCGCGGTCCAGATAGATTGCGCCAATCAGTGCCTCAAACGCATCCTCAAGTATGGAAGCTCGATCTCGCCCGCCAGCTCTGTCTTCATTGTCGCTGAGCAGAAGATGGTTCCCCAGATCAATTCTCTTAGCAGCAGCGACTAAAGCTGTGCCAGACACGATCACTGAACGGAGCTTAGTGAGCTGACCTTCTACCATGCCAGGGAAGAGATGATAGAAATACTCGGCAATTATGAAGTCCAGAACAGCATCGCCCAGATACTCAAGACGCTCATTTGATTCATGGCGCCCCAAGTTCTCCTTGTTCAGCACGCTACGATGACGTAGAGCGGCAATAAGCAGAGCTTGATCTTTGAAGCGAAATCCAATCCGTCGCTCAAGTCTGCGCAATTGTTGCCGAATTTTCGGGGGAACGCCCCTTCGATTCCTTCGCAGCAAATCGCGCAAGAATTCCATTCAGCGGTTACCTACCCTTGTGGTACTCCGGCTTGGCAAATATTAGTGACGAATTATGTCCACCAAAACCAAAGGCATTGGACATGGCAATGGAAACGTCTCTTTTTACCGCGAGATTCGGTGTCACAAAGAGGTCACATTCCGGGTCCTGATTCTCAATGTTTATCGTCGGCGGTATCAAGTCATTTTGCGTCACAAGAATGGACGCTATGGCCTCAATTGCCCCAGCAGCTCCAAGTGTATGACCGTGCATCGATTTGGTTGAGGAAACAGCCAACTTGTCCGCATGTGCGCCGAACACTGACCGAATAGCTCTTATCTCGGTCGGATCACCTACGTCAGTGGACGTACCGTGCGCATTGATATAGGCAACATCTTCTTTGGGCACATTCGCGTCTGTCAGTGCAGCTATCATCGCCCGACGAGCACCATCACCGTCAACATGTGGAGCCGTAATGTGGTAGGCGTCACCGGACGCTCCTGCACCCAAAAGCTCTGCGTGAATCTTTGCACCACGTCTCTCAGCAGACTCAAGACTCTCAAGGATGAGCACACCCGAACCCTCGCCAATGACAAAGCCATCTCGATCAATATCGAACGGCCTGCTGGCTTTTTGAGGATCCTCATTTCGTGTGGAAAGCGCTTTCATCGCATTAAATCCACCAACGCCAAGATGGGTGATTGCAGCTTCAGTACCACCAGCCACAATTGCGTCAGCTTCACCAGCCTGAATCAAACGCGCTGCCATGTGGATTGAATGACCGGCAGTCGAGCAAGCAGATACAACGGCAAAGTTAGGTCCACCAAGACCAAAGCAAATTGAGACCTGACCTGAAACAATGTCAGAGATCATCATCGGCACAAAGAACGGGCTGATTCGTTTAGGTCCGCGTTCAAGATAAACCTTCGCCTGTTCTTCGAAAAGTTCTATCCCGCCGATTCCCGATCCGATAATTACGCCTGTCCGCTCCTTCGCTACTGGCGGCGATTCACCACTTAAACCTGCATCCACAAGCGCTTGATGTGCAGCAGCGATCCCGAATTGCGTAAACCTCTGAAACCTTCGCGCCTCTTTAGGGTCAAGTAAATCCCCAATGGAGAAGTCTTTGACTTCGCACGCGAACTTCGTTGCGAACTCTGTAGTATCAAACAATGTAATGGGTCCCGCTCCAGAGCGGCCGGAAGTAATAGCGCTCCAAAAGCTATGAACGTCGTTGCCGACCGGAGAGATCACCCCCATACCAGTTACGACAACTCGATGCTTCTGCATGTAAGTCTTGCTCTAAATTAGGCGTTCTCTGCTGGGGTCTTGCTCTTCAAGTAGTTGACGGCATCACCAACAGTTTTCATCGTTTCGGCATCTTGATCTGGGATCTCGAGTCCGAATTCCTCCTCGAAAGCCATGACCAGTTCGACCAGATCGAGCGAGTCGGCACCAAGGTCCTCGACGAAGCCCGCTCCGTCGGTGACGCTGCTTAGGTCAACCTGCAATCGATCCGCAATGATCTTTTTTACTTTGTTCTCCATGTCGGACATGTTCAAGCCTCCGTTAGAAAAGCGACGTTTAAGTTACGTTACATGTGCAGTCCACCGTCAACGACTAACACTTGCCCTGAAATGTAGTCAGATGCGGAGGATGCGAGAAATGCGCAAACATGCGCAATATCGTCCGATGAGCCGAGATACTTCAGGGGAATAGCCTGCATATAGGCATCCCTAACCTCTGGACTCAATTGATGAGTCATGTCTGTTTCAATGAAACCTGGCGCAATCGCATTTGCCCGGATACCACGGCCGGCAAGCTCTTTCGCGACTGATTTTGTGAACCCAATCATTCCAGCCTTGGAGGCTGAGTAATTTGCTTGTCCCGCATTACCCATGACTCCAACTACAGAAGCGATGTTAATAATCTTCCCATAGCGAGCTTTCATCATGGGCTTAATCGCGGCCTGCGTGCAAACAAAACATCCGGTTAGGTTGACATGAAGCACACGCTCCCAATCGCTCACTGACATGCGCATGATCAAGTTATCTCGAGTGATTCCGGCATTGTTAACCAGAACGCTTAGGCCTCCCAATTCCTCGGTCACACGTTGCACGAACCCCGCAGTCCCGATCGGATCCGTAACGTCCACTACTTGTGAGACTACTTTACGTCCAGATTCAACCGCAAGTTCCGCTGCTGTCGCAGTTAAGTCTTCAGAAAGAACGTCGGTCAAAGCGAGATCGGCACCCTCGAGCGCAAGATGCCGCGCGATCGCCTTACCAATTCCTCGAGCGGAACCAGTGACCCATGCAACGCGGCCTGAAAGAGTCTGATTCAAGCTGTTGCTCCCGCAGTTACTTCTTCAATTTCAGCGACCGTGCCGACTGTTTGCGCGAAGGCACCACTAACAGTTCTCTTTAGAAGGCCCGCCAGTACATTGCCCGGGCCGATCTCGAACCAATGCGCATGCCCCATTTCACTCAAAGCTTGCAGACAATCCGTCCATCTGACGGGTGCGAGCAACTGATCCACGAGGGCTCGCCTGACAGCTTGCGGTGTGCTGTGCGGTCTACCTGTAGCATTGGACATCACAGGAAATCTTGGACTGGAAATCACCGCTTCTTCCAACGCCTCTTCCAGCGCTTTAGAAGCAGATGACATGAGTGGCGAGTGAAAAGCACCGGAAACTACTAACTTCCGTGCAAGCTTTGCCCCACTCGCTTTGCATAGTTCAATGGCATGTTCAACGGCTCGGACTTCACCGGAAATCACAAGTTGCCCGGGCGAATTGTAATTCGCAGGGACGACGACGCCGACATCGGCAACTTCTCGGCAGATTTGCTCGACTGTCTCGAACTCAATTCCGACCACTGCCGCCATTGCACCAGGGCGTTCCTCGCCCGCCCTTTGCATCGCATCAGCACGCACCTTCACCAGTCGCAGCCCTGTCCTGAAGTCGAATACGCCCGCGCATGCAAGAGCTGAGTATTCACCAAGGCTATGCCCCGCCGCAGCAACAGGCAGAATCCCTCGTTCTGCAAGCAATTCTGAAACGACTACAGAGTGGACGAACAGTGCAGGTTGAGTTACACGTGTCTGACGCAGCTCCTCCTCAGGCCCGTTGAAACAGAATGCCGCCAAATCAAAATCGAGGACTTCGGCGGCCTCATCGAAGCGTCGCTTGACTGAATCGAACCTCTCGTAAAGGTCTTGTGCCATTCCAACACTTTGCGACCCTTGGCCGGAGCACAGGTAAACAGGACTGAACTTCAAGAAACTCTTATTTCCCCGTGTTTAGAAACGGACCACTGCCCCGCCCCAAGTGAATCCGCCGCCGAAAACGACAGACAACATAATCTGTCCATCTTTAAGCAACCCTTCCTTGCGAGCCTCGTACATCGCCAATGGCACAGAGGCAGATGAAGTATTGCCGTACTTATGAATGTTCAGGAATACTTGCTCCATAGGCAAGCCCATGCGCTCTGCTGTCGCAGAAATTATCCGAGTGTTAGCTTGATGAGGGATCAGCCAATCGACATCTGCAGGCTCGAGGCCGGCTTTTTCAACTGCCTCTTTTGCGGTTCTTTCCAACATACGCACCGCATGACGAAACACTTCGTTGCCGCTCATGTGCATTACACTCTCAGAGTATTGGGTCTCTGGCAGCCTCTTGCCCGCCAGTCCATGCCCCACACAATACAGTAAGTCTGTATAGGAACCATTTGATCCGATTACCACGGAAAGAATTCCCCGGTCATCTTTTGCCTTCGTAACCACGGCCGCGCCGGCCGCATCACCGAACAGGACACAGGTCCCCCGATCTGTCCAATCCGTGATAGGAGTCAGCAGTTCTGCTCCAATAATCAGGACATTTGCAGCACGTGACGCAGCTATCAGAGCGTCCGCCATGTAGAGCGAGTACATGAACCCGCTGCACGTGGCACTCACATCCCAAGCCGCTGCGTTCTTCGCGCCGATTGCTTCCTGCACCAGTGTCGCAGTGGCCGGAAACCGCAGATCTCCAGAAATAGTACCGATGATAACTGCGTTTAGTTCCGACGCATCCAGGCTTGCCTGCTCTAAAGCTTCGCGTGCAGCTCTGATGCAGTAGTCCGACGTTCGCTCACCCCTGCGGACAATCCTTCGTTCCTTAATCCCAGTCCGGGTTGTAATCCACTCGTCATTTGTTTCCACAATCTTCTCAAGATCGTGGTTCGTGAGGATGTTCTCGGGAAAACTAACTCCCAACCCCGCAATACGTGAGACTGGTCTAACGCCTTTACTCATCGTCTGACTGTTCCACCTCCAGCTCATCACGCTTCTCAGTCCGGCCTTTGTACATGGCAACACCGCGAGCCAGCATGCTGGCATCGTACTGTTCGACACCGTTGCTTAGTGCGGAAGGCAGGTCTTTTGCGACCATGCTTCGTGCTTCGCCAATAGCGTTCTTTATCGCCTTGGCCGGCGAGCCCCCGTGACAAATGATGGACACGCCATTGACACCCAGCAGAGGAACACCCCCAATTTCCGAGTAGTCAAACTCTTTTGCCATCTTAGCAAGAGCCGGAGGCGGAGGACCGCTCCCATTTCCGCTGGCAAACCGCGTCATAAAGGTATGAAAAAGAGACTCGCTTAGTTTGAGTATCACGTTACCTACAAATCCATCACAAACCATGACATCAGCTTTGTCCGACAGGAGATCCCGGCCTTCAATGTTACCGATGAAATTGAGTCCACTATGCTCCAATAGATAGTGAGTCGCGAGCACTAACTCATTGCCCTTGGTCTTTTCTTCACCAATGGAAACAAGTGCTATCCGAGGATTCACGGTGCCTGTCAGAAGCTCCATATACACTGAACCCATAACGGCGAACTGCAACAAGTTTATGGGCTTGCAATCCGTGTTTGCACCGACGTCGAGGAGAAGCGAGAAACGACCGTTGCCTTTCGGGAAGAGTCCACCAATGGTCGGCCTTCGCACGCCTTTTATCAATCCGAGCTTTAAGTAGCTGGCAGCCATTTGCACGCCAGTGTGACCTGCGGAAACGATAGCACTTGCCTCACCCGTCTGGTGAAGATCAATGGCGCGCAAGAGCGAGCTATTGGGTTTTGACCGCACGACTTTGCCGGGCGAATCAGTCATCTCCACCACTTCGGGCGAATGCTCGGTAGAGATCCGATCGGCAATTCCGGTGATGTCGAGGCGTCTCAATTCCTCACGCAAGAGGCTATCCGGACCAAAGAGCTTGACGCTTATGTCCGGCCATTCGCGCAGAGCTTGAACAGCAGCTTCAACGGGAACACGGGGAGCATGGTCGCCCCCCATAGCATCCAAGGCAATAACCATGGACGACACGGTGAAATGATCTACCTTGACTTCACTGACATTACGAAGCGGCCATTATAGTAGCCGCACGAACCACATACACGGTGCGGGGCAATTGAAGCTTTGCAGTTTGAGCACGTTGCGAGTGCAGGTCCGGTCAAATTGAAATTTGCCCGGCGGCGATCACGGCGGGACTTTCCGACTCTTCTTTTTGGTACTGGCATGGCAATATTTTGTGATGGTTAAATGGAATTCTTTGCGTTACAATTGCAGGGACCGTCATTCAGGTTTGCACCGCATTGGACGCACAAGCCCAGACAGTCCTCATGACACAGGTGTTTCCCAGCAAAAGCAAGTATGAGCAGATCGCGAAAGTCCTGACTCAAATCTAACTCCGTTGTCCCAGGCCTGAAGTACACGATATCTTCATCGTCTACTTCGTCCCCTTTAGGCGGTTGACCAGCGACAAAAAGCAACGGAGAACTAACTTCCAAGGGAATCTCAATCTGACATAGGCAACGATCACATTCAGTCTTCGCAGACGTTTCAAGCTTTATACGGAAATCGAAATAGGGATCATGCCTGTCCAACCTGAGCCGTGCTTGAATCGGCCGACTGAAGGACTCTGGATCCAGCTCGAGCTCTGAAGCCACCAGCTCCTCGCTGATTTCGTGCACTCCTTGCCCGTAAGCCGGAAGGTGAATTTTCACGTCAAGATTCCTGAAGTCATAAAGATAACAAGACTTTGCTTCAATATCAAGCTGCCGAGAGGCAACATGGTGCAACGCAACGAAGAGGACTCGACTCAATTAATTCATTATTATCAATAATTTATGGATAGCGTGCGCTATTGTTGCCCTTCAGGGGGATTTCCCGTATCAAGCGGGTCATTATCAGTAAGACGATGTTCGAGTGACCGAATATGATCACGGATCTTTGCTGCTTCTTCGTATGCTTCAACTTCGACATACTCTTTCAGCTTCTGATGCAAGTACGCGATTTGCTCAACAATGGATCGATTCACAGGCTCGTTACTGACAGCGGCACTGTCCATGACTTTGTTCGCCACTTGTATCGGAGCTTTGCTTTTCAGCGCAAGCGCGATGGCATCCGATGGGCGTGAATCTATCCGGCGCGTCTCACCGCCAGAAATTCGCAGTTCAACTTCGGCATAGAATGTGTTATCCTTGAGATCGCATATGGTAGTCGAAACGACACTTACCCCGCTTTCCAAGAGGATCGCAGCGAATAAGTCGTAAGTCATCGGACGCGCATACTCAAGTCCTTGAAGCAGGAGCGAAATGCTCTGAGCTTCAGCTGCCCCGATAAAAATGGGCAGCCAGCGCTCGCCATCCTTCTCTTTCAGGATGACAACATAGCCTTGATATGGAGGACAAACTGAGATTCCAATAACCTCAACGCTTATCATGACAACTCCGAGAGTGAATCAAACATCTTCAATAGGCAAGGATTCGTCTCTGGAATCCTCCTCCGTGGCTCGGGTAAGCCTTGGATCGAATGACGGGAGAACGAATTCCGGCAGAGGCTTCAGCGGATCAACATTCTTTCCTGCCGCGGCCAGCCCGAATCTAATCCGTTTTCCAGACGGCGTCGATGCCAAATCATTGACAACAGAAAGTGAAGTCGGTACCATGAAACGAGGCAACATTGCATCCAGCAGTCGGGGAATATTAGATGCATCTGCATTGCCATTTGATAAGAGCAAAGTAGCTGCGACTTCGGAACCAATCTCCTCATGGGGCTTCGCATAAACTACAGCATCAGATACTCCATCCATATGCTTCAGACTCTTTTCCAAGTCCTCGGCGCGGACATGGAATCCACCTTTCAGAAAAACTGCTCTGTCACAACCAACTATTCCAAGAAAGTCCTGCTCATCAAGTACTGCCCAATCATCAACCGGAAGCCATTCTTCCTCGTCACGCTTTGAGCTACTCTTGTAGCTAAGCGAAACGAACTTGAGGGGTCGTGGTGCATTACTCACTTCCAATCGACCAATTGATCCGCATGGCAGACTCTCGCCGCTCTCCCCTACGACTTTGAAAACTGCTCCGCCAATCGGTCGGCCGACGGACTCGAAAGGCCAGACGCCGGGCAAAGTGTTCAGTGCGACAAATCCTGCGGTCTCCGAAGTGTAGTACCCAGACCAAACTTGTCCGTCAGTTGCGCGAGTTACCAACAGCGCAAACTCTTCTGTTAGCGACGAGTCCGTCACTAACACTGCGGAGACTTTCCCTTTGAGTTGAAGGAGTTTATCCGCATTCCAATAAGACCGGTCACGCGCTTCGGCCAACAGGAGTAGACGTTGTTTCGCGTCTGAATCGGCCTTCACAAGCTCCTCAGAAGGATCATCCAAAACGAACGTGGCATCTGATGACAACGCGGCAAACATTCCGAGAGATAGCACCGCAACAGACGCTAAAGTACCCGTGTACCAAACTTCCGTTCCTTGACGAATTCTCAGTTGAGAAGCAAGCGCGGACGACTGCCATGCAATCGCATCCGCACTATGAAAAAGAGCCTTAGGCGGTGCACAGGTCCCGGCAGAATGATTCACGAAAGCGGGTGACTGATCGGTCGCTGTGACCGCAATCCCTTGCGGCTCAGTCCAAGACCGCGCATCTTGTTCTGCAATCCAACGAAGATAAGGTAATCGCGCAGCAAACAGAGCAGAATCCAATGTCTTGCCGCAATAGAGGCCGTGAATTCTAACCGCATCTAAAAGCTTTACCAGCGATTCAAATTCAAGACGCGGATCAACAAAGAACGGCAAAATACCGCTCTGGAGACACGATAGAAAGAGAGTCACAGCTTCGAGACTTCGATCTGCAGCGATTGCGATAACTTGTCCGGGTTCAATTTGTGCGGTATTTAGCGAAGCCCGCCACGCCTTGGAGTACTCGGATACGTCACGTCCACTGAACTTATTCCCCTGGTACTGGAACATACATCGATCGGGGACCAAATTCATGAGTTCAGATGCCCAACGACTTGCGGAGAATCCCTGCTGCTTCTCACCACTAGTCACGCTATAATCTCTCCAAGCCGGTCAAGTGAACGATATTGAACAGCTTCAGTAACATGAGTTATCTGAATCTCGTTGCATCCCTCAAGATCGGCAATTGTCCTCGCAACTTTTCGAATGCGATGATATGCACGCGCAGAGAGTCCCATTCTTTCGACTATCTGCCTCAGAAGTTCAAGGCTGTGCGAATCGATGGGAGCAAACTGCTCGATCTCTTTGTTGGTCATCTGGGCGTTTGAATAGAGTCCCGGACGATATTTGCTAAATCGCTCACGCTGCCTGCGTCGAGCATGCTCAACACGTTGCCGTATGTTATGTGTTTCGTCGCCTGCGGCGTGAGAAGACAACTCATTCCAAGACACGCGAGGAACTTCCACATGCAAGTCAATTCGGTCCAGCAGCGGTCCTGAAATCTTTGATACATACCGTCGGATTTGCTCGGTTGTGCACTTGCATTCCCGATCTGGATCAGTCGCAAAGCCGCACGGACAGGGGTTCATCGCAGCAATAAGCATGAATTGGGCAGGGTATGCCAGCGTGACCGCCGCTCTCGACAAGGTGACTACTCCATCTTCCAAAGGCTGTCGCAAAACCTCGAGGACATTCTTATGAAACTCAGGAAGCTCGTCTAAGAATAGTACACCGTGATGGGCTAATGAGACTTCACCAGGCCTTGGAATCATGCCACCACCAATTAATCCTGCATCGGATACCGTATGATGCGGCGATCGGAACGGACGATTAGCGACAACGGCTTTCCCTGCCTTCAGCATTCCGGCAACGGAGTGAACGCGGGTTGTTTCAAGTGCCTCTTCTAAACTGAATTCCGGCAAGATACCCGGCAGTCGTTTCGCAAGCATCGTCTTGCCTGAACCGGGTGGCCCAATCATTAGAACATTATGGGATCCGGCGGCAGCAACTTCCAGTGCACGTTTTACTGACGACTGTCCACGCACATCACTAAAATCACCGACGGGCTCGCGCGCTTCGTCGAACAGTCGCTGATGATCAACCGTATGTCTGACAATAGGCTTCAAACCATTCACAAAGTCTACAGCATCGCGCAGCGACCTTATGGGGTAGACCTCGATTTTTGGAATTAATGCGGCCTCTTGCGCATTGTCGTCAGGGACAAGGATGCGCTCAATGCCCTCACGTTGCAACGCAGTTACAATAGGAAGCATTCCCCGCACGGGGCGTACCTGACCGTCCAACGCCAGTTCGCCAACGACAGCAGTGTTCGCGGCAGAATCTATCTTGAGTTGACCGGATGCGGCCAGAATTCCGAACGCCATGGGCAGGTCAAATCCACTACCCTCTTTCCGGATGTTCGCCGGTGCAAGGTTGATCGTAATCTTGCGCTGCGGCATCGAGTATCCCGAGTTCTTAATCGCAGCAGCGACGCGCTCACGTGCTTCCTTCACCGCATTGTCTGGAAGCCCAACAACCGTGAATGCGGCTTCAGAGTTCTCTAAGTGACATTCAGAGCGAACGCGAAAAGCATCCACGCCGAGCAGTGCCGCAGTAGTGACATCAGCGAACATAACTAATGATCAGATAGGTTTCTCGTAGATTCGCCAAGTCTTGTATGGCTTTGAACCCATTGTCTCTGCCGCCTTGGTCATCAGCACATTATCGGCCAGTATCCATGAGAACTCTCCCCACCGATACCCCGCAGAAGTCCCCGCTTCGTAGGCTCTTAGATAAAGCACGGTATCAATACCCTTCCTGCGAAACTGTGGTTTTACCCCCATTGCGAGGATTCTCGCGCGGCCAACTCTGTGCCTGCCATATAGAAGACGGAGTATCCCAAACGGGAATAGCTTTCCGTTCAGCTTCTTGAAGATAACGTTCAAATCAGGCAGGCCAAGTATGAACCCCACAGGTTCACCATCATACGTCTCTGCGAACTGAATCAACCGCGGATCAAGCACCAGTTTAAGGCTTGATGCCATCACGTCGATTTCGGCATCACTCATTGGCACAAAGCCCCAATTGTCTTCCCATGCAGAATTATAGATGCTCTTGAAACGCTCCACTTCTGCATTGAAGTCACGGCGATCAAAAAAACGGAACCGAATCTCAAGTCGTTCTTCAAGTTTCCTGCCGAACTCCCTGACTCTATCAGTCATCTGACCTTCAAACATCTGGTAGGCCAGCAAGTCCTTGACTTTTGACAACCCTGCCTGTTCGAGCAATGTCGCATAGTATGGCGGGTTGTGTGTCATCATCACTGCAGGCGGTGTGTCAAAACCGTCCACCAACAAGCCGCACTCTTCATTTGTTGAAAAATTCATTGGGCCCCGGATTGAATCGAGGCCCCTATTCTTCAAGAAGTTTTCTGCGGCACTAAGCAGCGCCGCAGAGACCAGCGGGTTATCGACTGAGTCGAAAAATCCAAAGAAACCAACCTTGTCTTTCCAATATTGATTGTGAGCATGATTCACAATCGCGCTAATTCGGCCCTTCACTTCCCCGTTATCGTCAAAGGCAAGATAGTGTTCCACATCGGCATGCCTATGAAAGGGATGCTTCGTCGAAAACAACTGACGCTGGTCATAGAGCACGGGTGGAACCCACGCAGTATCAGCGGCTTGGACTTTCCACGGAAATTGAAGAAACTTGGTCAGAGTCTTCCGGTCTGAAACCGTTTGGATGCGGATGCGAATAGCTTTCCTCTGCGCGGAAGGGAATTATTTTTGCAATCTTGCCGACTTTATCGAGTGCGAAGTCAAGCTGGTCGGTGGTATGTGTTGACATCACCGAAAAGCGAATCAATGATTGACCAGGCTGAACAGCTGGTGGAATGACCGGATTGATAAAGACACCTTCGTCCTGCATCATCCTGCAAACCTTGAATACGTTTGTTGCATCCCCCACAACAACGGGAATAATCGGTGTGTTACTGTGTCCAGTGTCCAATCCAAGATTTCGCAGCCCATCTCGCAAGTAATTCGCATTTCTCCACAGTAGTTCACGCCGCTCTGGCTCTTCGTCTATGATCTTTAGTGCTGCAAGTACTGCCCCGACTGTAGCTGGGGGCGGGCTGGCAGAGAAAATGAGCGCCCTGGCGTGATGTCTTAAGAAATGGACAATATCTTCTGAGGCGGCGACAAAACCTCCAATAGCGGCCAGCGACTTCGAGAATGTTCCGACAATTATGTCAGTTTCATCATTCAGGCCAAAGTGCCCTGCGGTGCCTTCACCATGCTTTCCATAGACTCCCACACCGTGAGCGTCATCAAGAAGAAGATCGACATCATACTTCTTACAGAGCCCAACGATTGCAGGAAGGTCTGCGGTATCTCCCTCCATGGAAAAAACACCCTCTGTCACAACAAGAACATCCTTACCTTGATGCACTTTTAGCAGCCTCTCGAGGTCCTCGATGTCGTTGTGACGGAATTTTGCCACACGGCCAAACGAGAGTCTCGCGGCGTCAATGATTGACGCATGCGAGAGCGCGTCGGCAACAATCCACGTATTTCGTTCAACAAGTGTGGCTATTGTGCCTACATTTGCCTGATAGCCAGTCGTAAAAAGAAGGACTGACTCTTTACGCAGAAATTCAGCCAGTCGATCTTCACACTCTTTGTGAATGCTAAGAGTTCCATTCAGAAAACGCGAACCGGCACATCCTGCACCAAAGCGCCGGACAGCGTCAATCGCCGCCTCCTTCACTTTGGGATGATTGGTAAGTCCCAAATAGTTGTTAGAGCCAAGCATGAGGATGTCGCGACCCTCAATCTTAACCACCGCGTCCTGGTCTGTCTCGATCGCGCGGAAGTACGGATAGAGTCCTTGCGCCATTACCTCTCTGGCGGTCTTAAACTGCGCGACTTTCTCCAAGAGTCTCAAGCTTCTACCCCACTTCTCAACATAGACAACCTAATCAAACCGGCGGCTGAACAGATCCGACAAAAACGGAACAAAGAAACCTTTTCCCTTAAAGACATTCAGGATTCCGAGACCAGCGATGATTATACAGAAGAATAAAACTAAGTCCCAAATGAAACGAAAGCGCAACAGCAGGGCAAGTAATTCAACAAAAAAGAGTGACATGCCGAGCCGTACATGTCCCTGCACGAATGCCGATTCGTGCCGTTTGAAGAACGGAACAAGGCAGATAAAGGGAACGTAAGCGAGGACAGCGAGTAATTTCTCGTCCTCACTCACTTCCGTCAAATCACTTGGTGCGTGCGGTGTTTCGTCTGAATTCATATGTGTTCCTGGCACCCCCGACGGGACTCGAACCCATGCTCCCGGCTCCGGAGGCCGGTGCTCTATCCACTGAGCTACGGGGGCTAGGTGCTTGGCAAACGCGGAGAGCCTCTAATCTCTTAATATACAACATCTGGACAGGAAACGCAACATCATTTGCAGGAATACAGAATTAATATAAACAACAGTTTACACTGCTTGTTTTGTTCGCTGCCCGAGTGCATTAACCAGAGAGTTCTCGTATGTATTACGTGCTAGTTCAAGGGGCAAGGTAATCCAATCATTGATTGCGATAAGTTCTCCGCCAACCCTCCCCAGCATTTGAAGGGGAATGAAATACTCTTCACTCAATCGCTTCAGTGCCGGCCAGTGCTCGTGAGCGACAGAGACAACCGCACAGCCTTGTGACTCGGCGAAAAGCGTATTGACGACCTGCTCTCTCCATGGAAACGTCAAGATACAGCCGATGTTCCCGGCAAGACAGCACTCAGAGATCGCAACCGCCAGCCCCCCCTCTGAAATGTCATGCGCTGAACGCAAAACATTCATGCTCGCCAGATCCGCGAGCAGGCGAATCAACTTCACATTGGCGTCCACGTCCAGTTTTGGCGGAGCACCGGCAACAACATTGTGAAGGACAGCTAAATACTCGCTGCAGCCCAAATCCGGCCCAATACTTCCCAACAGGGCGACAAAGTCCCCTTCATTGGCAAATCCGATCTTGACGTGATTCTTGATATTTTCAATCAAACCCACCATGCCGATCACAGGGGTAGGACGAATGGGACCACCTGCCGACTCGTTATAGAAAGAAACGTTGCCTCCTGTCACAGGAATGCCGAGAGCTCGACATGCATCCGAGATTCCGCTGACAGCCTCATGAAAGAAGTAGTAGTTCTGCGGCTTCATTGGATTTGCGAAATTCAGGCAGTTCGTAATCCCTACCGGAACCCCTCCTGTGCAAGCAACGTTCCTCGCTCCCTCAAATACCGCCAATGCCGCGCCCCTACGCGGATCGATGGAGACGTATCTCGAATTACAATCAACTGAAAGTGCAAGTCCCTTGTTCGTCCCAGGTACTCGAACCACCCCAGCGTCGGTGAATCCCCCCCCCTGCGCCGTACCGGCGCCGATGGTATGGTCATATTGCTCAAAAACAGATCTTCGGGAAGCGATGTTAGGAGACTTCAGTATTGCTAACAAGGCCTCATTCCAATCGTCAGGATCCGGCAAATGCGTAGGGTCAAAACTCAGCAGATGGTCAAGCAGCGGAGGGCGTTCAAAGTCGCGCTTGTATTGAGGGGCACCGCCGCCCAAGACCAAGGACTCGGCCGGAATCCGGCCGACGACGATACCATTCTCCACGATCTCGAAGATCTTGTCGTCCGTGACAAGTCCGACCTCATCCGCATGAAGATCCCACTTTGCGAAGATTTCTTGAGCATAATGCTCCTTCCCGCGCTGCAGAATCACCAGCATTCTCTCTTGCGACTCCGAAAGGCAGACTTCGTAAGCGTTCATCCCAGATTCGCGTCGAGACACTTTGTCCACATCAAGCCTTAGGCCTGTTCCACCACGTGCCGGGGTTTCACTACAAGAGCAACAAATGCCCGCTGCCCCCATGTCCTGCATTCCAACTAAAGCATCTGTTCCTGCCAATTCAAGGCTCGCCTCGAGTAATAGTTTCTCCTTAAATGGATCACCAATTTGAACAGATGGTCGTTTTTCTTTCGATGCATCTGAAAGGTCTTCAGATGCGAACGAAGCGCCGTGAATACCGTCGCGACCTGTGGACGAACCCACCACAAAGACAGGGTTACCCACGCCCTTGGCCGCTCCCCTGATAATCTTTGCAACCTCGACAACTCCTACGGCCATCGCATTGACAAGCGGATTTTCATTGTATGAAGCGTCAAAGTAGATTTCTCCCGCGACGGTAGGGACACCAAAGCAATTTCCGTAGTGGCTGATACCCCTTACAACTCCATCCACAAGTTCGGCGGTACGCGGATGAGAGGGATCACCAAAGCGCAGGGAATTCAAAGCGGCGATTGGTCTTGCTCCCATCGAGAAAATGTCTCGAAGGATTCCTCCGACTCCTGTTGCAGCGCCTTGAAATGGTTCGATGGCAGAAGGATGATTGTGACTTTCTATCTTGAAGCAGACAGCTAATCCATCACCGATGTCAATTAGTCCCGCATTCTCCTCTCCAGCCTCCGCCAATACATGCTCGCCGCCTTTCGGAAAACGTTTCAACTCCAGAATAGAGTTCTTATAAGAACAGTGCTCAGACCACATCGCTGAAAAGATTCCCAGCTCAACGAACGTTGGTGTCCGCCCAAGAATTTGTAGTATCCGCTCATACTCCTCAGTCGTCAGACCGTGCGCGAGCGCGGTATTAAGTGTCACCTGCGGGTAGTTGATTATCATGACTGAGGGGTTGATTTTTTGTTCTCAAAGAAGGCAATGACTCGGTCGGCAATCGCTGGGCTGATGCCTTGCACTTCGAGCAGCTCCAATCTGGTAGCCTCTGACAGACGTTGCAAGCTACGAAAGTGTGTCAGAAGGCTCTTACGCCGGGCTGCGCCAATTCCGGGAATGTCCAGCAACCCAGAAGACATAGTCCCTTTTTGCCTAACCAGTCGGTGGTATGTAATCGCATAGCGATGGACTTCATCGCGAATCTGCTGAAGAAGCCGCAATGCAGATGAAGTCTTTGGCAAGTTATAGGGTTCGGAGTCACCCGGTTTGTAAATTTCTTCCAGCTTCTTTGCCAGTCCGATTATCGGCAAGTTCTTTATATCGAGAGACTCAAGGGCTTCTACTGCGGCGGACAGCTGTCCTTTGCCTCCATCTATCAGGATAAGATCCGGAAGAGGCTGTTGTTCACGTAATAGTCGAGTGAAACGCCTCGTCACAACCTCGCGCATCGCAGCGAAATCATCTTGACCCGCAACAGACTTGATCTTGAACCGCCGGTACTCTGACCGAGCCGGCTTACCCATCCGATAGACGACCATACCGGCAACTTGATACTCCCCCATCAAGGTGGAATTGTCGAACGCAACGATTTCCTTCGGCAGTCCGGGAAGTTGAAGCCGAGTCTGCAACTCGCTCAGACCGGCGGGAATTCGCTCCCGCTTCGCGGCAGAACGGAGGATTTCGTGCAATTGCAGCTCGGCATTCCGCTGTGCAAGATCAACCATTCTGACCTTCTCTCCGCGCTCTGGAACCTTCACTACAACCTTTCCGTCGGACTGGGACTTGAGCCACTTCCCGAGCAACTCACGTGAACTCGGCTCAAAAGGCAGAACAAGCTCAGATGGAACGAGCGCCTGCGAATAGTAGTGCTGCAAGGCCTGCGTCAGCACGTCCTCCATAGGGGTATCCTTCGGAATTCGCAACGGATAGTGAACTCTACCAAGTAACCGCCCTTCACGAACTTGCATCACAACTAGACAACCATCCTCGTCTTGAACTGCAATACCTACGATGTCACGCTCAATCGGCTCAGGCGAAATGATGGTCTGCCTGCGCGTCAGATTGTCCATTGCAGTCAGCCAATCGCGCAATTGCGCAGCACGCTCGAACCGCAACTCGTCAGACGCCAAGTCCATTTCAGAGCGCAAACGTTGAATAATGTCCGAACCCTTACCCTTCAAAACAAGCGTGAAGTCTCTGACGCGCATTGCATATTCTTCCATCGACTCATTCGCAATGCAGGGGGCATTACATCGCCCTAAGTGAAACTCCAAGCAAGCCTTGAACTTTCCTCGAGCAATGCTCTCGACCGACAGCGGAAGATTGCAGGTTCGAATCTTGAGCATCCCGCGCAGTACGTGCAGGAGACCTTTAAGGTAACGCAGATCACCGTAGGGTCCAAAATGCTTCGAACCGTCTGAAAGTGGCCTGCGAGTTAGAAAAATCCGTGGAAACTGCTCGTTGGCAATCCGCAGAAAGGGTTGAGACTTGTCGTCCTTCAGAGCAACATTGTAACGCGGTTTGTGCTCGCGGATTAGGTTGGCTTCAAGTATGATCGCCTCATACTCAGTCTTTGTGACAATGACTTCCAAGTCTGCAATCTTCGCGACCAGAATCTCAAACTGAGGTCGACCGTCAGATGACTTTTGAAAGTACTGACGAACTCTGTTGCGAAGCACCTTGGCTTTCCCCACATAGATGATTCTGCCGCGTACATCACGAAAGATGTAGACTCCTGAATCAATTGGAAGGTTGTTTAACTTTTCAGTCAGCGATGCCTGCACCACAACTCGATCAGGTCACTTGGAATGCTCAACAACTTCCACCAGAACACCTCCGAAAGACTTCGGATGCACGAAGCCGACCATAGTTTCCTCAGCACCGGGCCTTAAGTGACGGTCAATCAACTCTGCTCCTCGCGCTGCGAAGTCACTTAGAAGCTTCTGCCCATCAGAGGCCCTAAAGGCAATATGATGCAAACCCGGGCCGCGCTTCTCGAGAAACTTGACAATTAAGCTATCGGAGTCCCCAGGCGCTATCAACTCCAACCTAAGACCACAAAGTCCGAGGAAGGCTACGTGCGCGTTCTGGGCCTCAACAAACTCGCGGTGCAAAACCTCAGCGCCGGTAAGTCTCACCCACAAGTCAATTGCATCATCGATATTGCTGACCGCGATAGCTATGTGATCGAGCGATTCAATCATCAGAGTTCTCAAAAAACCTCAAAATGTCCTTGAGCATTGAGTCTGAACTTTCGTGCACGCGCAAGGATACCGGAAGTGAGTCCTGCATTTTTCTGCCATAGCGAGTTGAAACGAGGCGTGTATCGGTAATTACAGCAATACCGCGATCCTCTGTGTGACGAATGAGACGTCCCAGTCCCTGACGGAGTCGAGTCACACAAGCGGGGATACTGACTGTTTCGAAGGCGTTTTCATGCCGCGCCTGCGCAAATTCACTACGAGCCTGAACCCATGGATCTGTCGGTACGTCAAATGGCAGTTTAACAACCACAAGCATCTCGAGGGCATCACCCACGAGGTCAATTCCTTCCCAAAGCGACGAAGAACCAATCAATATTCCGTTCTCTGATTCGCGAAACGCCCGGACGAGTTCATGCGTATCACGACCGCCCGTTTGATGAAACAGAGGCCTTTTGATCGCTCGTGATGTCGGTAGCAGAGCGGTTGCCAAACTCTCGGCTGATGCGTGTGACGTGCAAAGAATCAGGCAGGATCGTCTGACCTCATGAACAAGTCTTTGAATCAAAGAACTGACTTCGAAGAGGTGTTCATCGGTCTTCTGAGGAGCAGGTAGAAACGAGGGGCAGTAGCACCTCATCTGCGCTTCGAGGTCAAACGGCGACTCTAACGTGTGGGCTACGACACGGTCACTAAGTTCACCGGCCAACCCCAGTGAGTTTGCGAAACCGTCGAATTCACCGTTCTGTGCAAGTGTCGCAGACGTCAAGAGCACGCCTGTCGTTTTGCTCCAAAATCTTTGTTCAAGCATATCAGCGACCGATATCGGCGCGGCAAACAGCGTAAGCGTAGAAATTTGATGTGAACGTGAACACTCCAGCCAATAGACATAAGCATTATCATCTGCGCTAATCACGCGCTTGCCAGTTTCCAACAGGTCACGTATTGCAAGAGCCGCGGAGTTTAGTTCTGCAACTCTGTCACGAGTATCCTTTCCTTGATCCTCATTCTTTGTCAATGTTGATGAGAGCCTGCCCAATCTTAGAGAGAAATCATCTAATCTGTTGACAAATGGAACCAAGGCGTCTTCAAGATGCTTTGCAAGCGCAGAATCCGGTAGAATCCTGACTTTCACATCATCTTTACCCGCCGAGCCTAATGCCTCTGCTGCCTCTTGAAACGAAATCTTCGAACCTTGTAATAGCGATTTTGCCGCCGAGTCCATCAGAATAAGCTCAGAAGCGATCTCCCCGTCCTTTACTTCCTTTGCAAGCTTTAACAGCAGTCCGCGAGCAGACCGTTCATCAGTTAGACGTTGAATTAGATTGCGGACAACACGAAAGCCGAAAGATTCTGTGTAGGCAGACACAACCGCTCGTTCGAACTGATGCGCCTCATCAATTATGAGGCGTCGATTCTCATCACAGCTGCCTATGAACCTATCGAAATCCGTAGCGAGCAACGCATGGTTAATAAGAAGGAGTTTTGCGGCCTTTGCCTGCTCAACCGCTTGTCTATGAAAATCTCCACGGTGAGCACCGCATCTTGCGCCTGCACAACCAATTGCGTCCGAGCATACCATGGACCAAAGCAATGGATCTGCCTCGGGCCGAAACGCACCAATCTCGCCAATGTCGCCGCGCATCGTCAAACTCGACCATCGAAGCAGTGGCAACAATCGCAATCGATCGCCGTCAGAGAGTCGGCCATCCAGATTCGAAATCGCGGCGCGTAGTCGACGTTTGCACAAGTAGTTGTCCCGACCTTTTAGGACAGCGGCAGGCACACTAGCACCGAAAACACGGCCAATATCTGAGATCTCCTTGCCTATAAGCTGTTCCTGAAGTGAACGGGTATGGGAGGAGATAACCACTTGACGTGGGCATTCATCAGTTTCAGCGGTAACCCACTGCAAAGCGGGGACGAGGTAACCAAGCGACTTCCCTGTGCCTGTTGGAGCTTCAAGCAGCAGAATACTCTCCTCATCAAAGGCCGACTGAACATATGCGGCCATTTCAAGTTGCTGCTTGCGCGGAGAGAAATTCCGCAGCGATGTCTCGAAAATCCCATCCTGCCCAAGCGACGAGATTTCAACACCACTAAGCCATTCGGTTTGTTGTGTTTTCCCCGAAGGGATAGAGAATGGAATGTCTCGAGAAAGCAGCTGAAGCTTTTCAAAGAACATCTCTGCACGATGATGCGCAGCGGTGCACAAGGATGCAATCTCCTCAGTCAATTCTGACCAAACACGGTCACGTAATTCTCCGACCATTTGAACAAGAACTTCGCCCGTTGCTCTTGCATCTGCTCCTGCCCGATGTGCAGAATCTTGATGGACTCCAAACTGATAGCACAGATTCGCGAGAGAAAATCTTGGGAACTCCGCCCAGAAGATCCGCGCAATCTCTGCGGTATCAATGACGAGGCGTCCCGGGAATCTAAATTGACTTCCACCTGCAGACGATAGAAAACTCAGATCAAAATTGATATTCTGGCCGACTATCGGGTCATCGCCGATGAACGAAAGAAGTTCGTCGTGCACTTCGGCAAAGCGAGGCGCATCTCTCAAGTCGTCGTCAGTGATGCCCGTCATTCCGACGATGAATGGGGAGAGGTAGCGGCCTGGATTCACAAACCTTTCAAAGCTCGCGGATGGAACCCCGTCCACGAACCGAACTACACCAACCTCAATTATCTCGTCAACGCCGGCGGTGATACCCGTCGTCTCCAGATCAATTGCGACAAATTGACCTAACCCGAGATCGGTCAACCAACTTGAAGGACTCAAACTTACAGCACTTCGTCGAAATATCGAATGTTGAGGTTTCGCGCGGCACCAGCTTCATCCAACCTGCGAACTGGAGTCGTATATGGGGAATTCTTTAGGAGTTCCGGAGTCTCGCTCGCTTCGCGATCAATTTGCAGCATGACTTCGACGAATTCGTCAAGTGTCTCACGCGACTCCGACTCTGTCGGTTCAATCATCAAGCACTCAGGAACAATCAGAGGAAAGTAAACTGTCGGGGGATGAATGCCATAGTCGAGCAAACGCTTTGCAATGTCGGTTGTGCGGACGCCTTTCGCCTTCTGCAAATTACCGGAAAAGACAGCTTCGTGCATGGATGGTTTGTCAACAAATATCTGATAGGTCGGCGACAGTTTCTTTCGCAAATAGTTTGCGTTTATGATCGCGTTGTCACTAATTGCTCTTAAACCATCACCACCAAGACTCTTGATGTAAGTTAACGCCCTCACATGCATGCCAAAATTTCCGTAGAACGTGTGAACTGACCCAATGGAGTCCGGTCGATCCCAGTCCCAAACAAATGCATTCCCCTTGGAAGTCAACACCGGAACCGGCAAGTACTTCTCAAGCTTAGCTTTGATTGCAACCGGTCCACTACCTGGTCCTCCCCCACCATGCGGCGTTGAGAACGTCTTGTGCAGGTTCATGTGACAGGCGTCAAAGCCCATATCACCCGGGCGCGAAATTCCCATAAGCGCATTGAGATTCGCACCGTCCATGTAGGCAAGACCACCTGCATCATGAACCAAATCTATGATTTTAGCAATATTCGACTCAAAAAGGCCAAGCGTATTGGGATTCGTTATCATCAGACCCGCAACATCTTCATCGAGAGAACGCTTTAACGCTTCAATGTCCATTAGTCCATTGGCATCTGACGGAAGCTGAGTCACACTATAACCTGCCAGAATGATCGAGGCGGGATTTGTACCGTGCGCACTATCGGGAATAATTATCCTTTTGCGTGGGTTACCATTTGCCTGATGATACGACCTGAACATCAACAGAGCCGTAAACTCGCCCTGCGCACCTGCCGCGGGCTGCAGTGTGATACTGTCCATACCAGTGACTTCAAGCAGAGCATCAGCAAGTTCACTCATGACTTGCATTGCACCCTGTACCATCTGGCCACTTTGCCAGGGATTCAGACCGGAAAAGCCATGCAAGGCAGCCATATCGTCATTGACTTTTGGGTTATACTTCATCGTACAAGACCCAAGCGGATAGAAATCACGGTCGATATGATGATTCCGGGTTGATAGATTCACATAGTGACGTACGACTGCGTTTTCCGAAACCTCCGGCAATCGCGGTAGGGATTTTCTGGCGAAATTCTCAGGAATTGAGAACTTCGGGAAGTCATCTGGAGTTGGCGGAACTTGAAATCCGGTCCTCCCAGTTCGACTGAGTTCAAAGATTAGTGCACTTTCTTTCTGAAGGGATTGCAATTCACGCTTCATCGCTTGCCCTCCACTGCATAATCGCGAGCGAACCTAACATACGCATCCATTTCTTCACGTGAGCGAGTCTCCGTAAGGGCAACGAGCATACCTCGTTCATCAGACATCCCAAGTCGTGTTAAGGGAACACCCGGAAGAAGCCCTTTTGTGGTCATAAACTCAAAGAACTCTTCAGCTGTTCCGGGCACCTGAACAAGAAACTCACGAAAATGCGGCCCCTTATGGGGCACCGTGAATCCTGGCACTTCCTTCAGCTTCTGTTTCAGGTACTCTGTCCTTCTTCCACAAGCAATGCCAATTCCCTCAAGTCCTTTTGGACCAATGAGGGACAAGTAAAACGTCGCACGCGTCGCGACCAAGCCTTGGTTCGTGCAGATGTTTGAGGTTGCCTTGTCACGTCGAATGTGCTGCTCACGAGTCTGCAGAGTCAGCACAAATCCCCGCCTGCCGTCTACGTCCTTCGTGACACCAACCATTCTTCCCGGCATCAATCGAATCAACTCCATACTGCATGCAAATAGTCCAAGATATGGCCCGCCATAGGACATATAATTGCCTAAAGATTGGCCTTCGCCTACCACAATATCGGCTCCAAGTTGTCCCGGCGAGTGTAAAATACCCATTGCTATTGGATCGGTTACGATGATGACTAGTGCCCCAACTTCATGGGCACGGTCAATGATTAACCGCAAGTCATCAACTATTCCGAAGAAATTTGGATACTGCAAGACGACAGCGGCAACATCATCACCAAGAAGCATTGCCATTTCCTCTGCTGCTTGGCAACCGTCTTTGCACGGCGCGGTGTCAAATCTGATGCCTTGAGACAAATTGATTGTTTGCGCGACACGACGGTACGCTGGATTCACTGATTCGCTCCAGAGGACTCTGCGTCGTTTTGTATAGGCAAGAGCCATCGAAATCGCTTCCGACAATGCCGTACCACCGTCGTATAGGCTGGCATTCGCAGCAGGCATTCCAAAGAGTTCACAAATCATCGACTGGAACTCATAAATAACCTGCAAAGTGCCTTGAGCGACTTCAGGTTGATACGGCGTGTAGGCAGTAACAAATTCACTCCGGGACGCAAGCGTGTCAACAGCAGCCGGAATGAAATGGTCATAGCACCCTGCGCCCATAAAGCACGGCATGTCCATCGCGCTGATATTGCGGTTTGCCATAGCGATCATCTCGCGCCGTACTTCCCACTCAGATTTCCCATCTGCGATGTTTAGGGATTTGTTGTATCGAAGCTCATGTGGGATGGCATCGAGCAAGTCTTCAAGAGAGGTGACCCCGATGTCCCGCAGCATCGCACTGCGTTCATCGGGGGTATTCGGAATGTATCGCATTAACGGATTCTATTTATGATTTGCCGCGACTACGCGCTAGTAAGGTCCTTATATGCTTCAGGAGTAAGCAATTCTGATTTCTCGCCGTCAAAGTTGACAGGCCTTATCTTAACAATCCAACCCGCGCCATAAGGTTCACGATTGATTACTTCAGGAGTGTTGCCAAGTTCCTGATTAACCTCAGCCACTTCACCACTAATCGGTGCGTATAGCTCTGCAACCGCCTTAACAGCCTCTATCGTACCGAAAGACTCGCCTTGCTTTGTCCTCGTGCCGATAGCCGGTAGCTGAACGAACACTACGTCGCCAAGTTCTCCTTGCGCAAACTCAGTAATCCCAACGAGCGCAACACCGTTCTCAAGCTTCACCCATTCGTGATCTTTAGTGTACAGACAATCTGTAGGAATGTGCATACCGAACCAGCTTTCTAGTAATTACAAGTTTTGATTAAACTGCTGCTGTTGACCTTACCTGTTGCTCCATATATTGCTCGACCCACTTCGTGTGAACGTCGCCGTTTTGGAAGGCTTCAGTTTCCAGCATTTGCAGATGAAAAGGGATTGTCGTGTGAATGCCCTCCACAATAAATTCGGAGAGCGCGCGCTTGCATCTTACGATGGCTTCCTCTCTACTATTGCCCCATACGATGAGTTTAGCTATGAGCGAGTCGTAATAGGGAGGAATCATGTACCCCTGATAGACGTGCGTATCTACTCTAACGCCCGGCCCTCCGGGCAAGTTCCAGACCGATACAACTCCGGGAGAAGGGAGAAAACCTCGAGCAGCATCTTCGGCGTTAACTCGGCACTCGATTGCATGTCCACGGATTTCAACATCCTTCTGTTTTGGAAGAGAGTTTCCTTGTGCGACGAGTAACTGCCACTTTACAAGGTCAGATCCTGTAACCAATTCAGTAACCGGATGCTCAACCTGAATACGAGTGTTCATTTCCATGAAATAGAAATGTCCCGACCTGTCCAGAAGAAACTCCATCGTCCCAGCACCGGAGTAGTTGATGGCCGCAGCGGCCTGTGTTGCCGTCTTTCCCATCTTCTCACGCAATTCCGGTGTTACTGCGGGGGACGGCGACTCTTCAATAAGTTTCTGATGTCGACGTTGCATTGAGCAATCACGTTCACCAAAATGAATACAATTGCCCTTGCCGTCACCCAAGACTTGAATCTCAATATGGCGAGGCTCTACAATCGCTTTCTCCAAATAGAGTTCCCCGTTATTGAAGGCAGCTTCAGCTTCGGCACTTGCCATTTCAAAAGCAGTTTCAACATTTCCAAGCTCATGAACAAGCCGCATCCCGCGTCCCCCTCCACCAGCAACTGCCTTGATCATTACTGGTAAACCAAATTCCTCTGCAAGTTTTCTTGCTTCACTCGCGCTTCCAATTGGCCCGTCACTTCCCGGAATCACCGGGCAACCAGCCGCGATCATCGTCCGCTTGGCTTCTGACTTGTTGCCCATTAACTCGATAACCTTGGGAGACGGTCCAATCCAAACGACTTCGTGCGCGAGACAAATCTGCGCGAAATCCGCATTTTCAGCAAGAAAACCATAACCCGGGTGAATAGCTTCAGCACCTGTGATCTCCGCCGCAGACATAATCGCCTTTGGTGAAAGGTAACTTTCAAGTGCAGACGGCGGGCCGATACAAACGGATTCGTCAGCAAAACGCACGTGCAGCGAGTCTCTGTCCGCAGTCGAAAACACCGCGACTGTTGATAGCCCCAGATCCTTGCAAGCGCGCAGTACGCGCAATGCAATCTCACCGCGATTCGCAACCAGAACCTTTTTGAACATCAGGCCAGTCTTTCTATACGGAACATTACCTGTCCATACTCAACAGGTTGAGCATTCTCGACCAGAATCTCAGCAACTCGACCACGAACCTCTGCTTCAATTTCATTCATTAGTTTCATCGCTTCGACAATACAAAGCACTTTCCCTGGTTCAACAATGTCTCCAACCCGCACATAAACATCTGCGTCTGGTGAAGGAGCACGATAGAATGTTCCGACCATTGGTGCTTTTACTTCAACAAGATTGGCTGATGAAGCAGGTTTTGCAGGGGACTCAGAACCCGATTGAACTTGCTGTGTTGGAGCAATCGCTGCAGGCGGAGCAAAGGCTAGCGGGGTGGACACGGGAACCGGAGAGACCTGTGTCACGGTTGTCACCTGTGTGCCATTCTTAGAGATCCTTATCCGTAGATCGTGCTCCACCAGTTCAAACTCATTTATTGGGCTGCGCTCGATCATTCGTACCAGCTTCTGAATTTCGCCAAGGTCAAGACGTGACTTCTCTTTTGTGGGCAGAGTTGCCATTTGGACTCCTTAATTTGGCCTATGGACAAAACTTACGCAGGATTGTCCAGCTGTTTCGTTGCCGACGGGTATCAACCGTTCAGCGGGAATGCCTTCCGCCGCAAGGACTTTCATGACTGCCTCGGCGCGTGACTGCGTAAGCGACAAGCGCTCCGCTGGGGAGTTTAGTGACTCATCTGTTTGTGAGTGGATCTCAATGTGACCTGCCACGAGGTGTGACTTAAGTTCCGGAGCAAGAGATCTTAGATAACTCTTGCTCATAGAAGTCAGTTCAGCAGTTCCAGGCAGAAACTCGATTTCCCGCGATGCGTTGTCGGACTTGGTTTGAATCTTCTGACTTGATACCGGCGAGCCATAGGTCCCAAAAAAACGTTCAATTGCATCAAAGGCGAAGACAACGGACGCCTCGACGACTTCATCAATCGAATCACCATTCACTTTTCTACTCGAATGCCTTGGCAACGGCTTCTGAGGTGGCCCGTGCACCGGTCTCAATTCCGTGTTCAGCAATTGAACGGTGCTATTTTTCAACTTCAACACGCCTTCCCGCTCTCTGTCAGGTTTCTTGTCCTCATTTCGCGAACTCGCTGTTCGAGCTGAATCGGAGGACTGCTGTACAACCGGCTCTGGTTCCACCGGCATTGAATCAACAAAGATGCGGGATTCCATCTGTCTCGTTTCAACAAGGTGATCCCTCTTGGAATCAACTTTCGCGGTCTCTTGATCACCAGCGCGCGAATAAAGCAATATCGCGGAAACGAAAAGCAAGATCGAGTATACCAGGGCAAACCCGCGCTTCTGGACAGAACGCTGCCGACCCCTTATCCACCAAATCGCTACCGAGATAACTGCAAAGACCAGTGCGACGGAGGCAAGTAAGAGGCGGATATTCTCCATAGGTTCTACCCGGCACGTTTAACCCGGTCCAGATACTCACCTGTGCGAGTGTCGACACGCACCACATCTCCGGTCTCACAGAACAGGGGAACGTTAATCTCTGCGCCGGTTTCCAATGTGGCAGGCTTTCCAGTGTTTGAGACGGTATCACCCTTGAAACCAGGCGCTGTCTCCGTAATCTCAAACTCCAAGAAGTTAGGCAATTCAAGTGTCAGAGCCTCGCTCTCAAGAAAATTCACGCGGCATACGACACCCTCTTTTAACCATTGGGCCTTATCCCCAATCCAGTCAGTTGTAAACTGGAACTGCTCGTAGGACTCTTGATCCATGAAGTGAAAAAACTCTCCATCTCCGTAAAGAAACTGCAAGTCTTTCCCCTCCACACGCACGGTATCGATGGAGGCGCCGGAGTTGAGAGTCCGCACAATCACCCTCCCGGTCCGGGCATTGCGCAACGTGATTCGCACAAACGCACCACCTTTGCCGGGCTTAACGTGCTGAAAGTCTGCAATCTCAAAAATCTGACCTTCCATTTGAATGGTAAGTCCCTTACGAATGTCCGCGGTTGTTGCCATGTGGTTCTATGATTTTGTTTGTTTTAGTTGTCGAAATAGGTCAGCGCGCAAGCAATTCTTCAAACTCAGCTTCAGTCAGAACTGGAATACCAAGCTCGAGCGCTTTCTCGAGCTTTGAACCAGCTCTCTCCCCCGCGACGACATAGGAAGTTCTTCTGGAAACAGATCCCGAAGGCTTGCCGCCTTGTGAGACAATCATCCGCTCAATTTCGTCACGCGAGTACTTTGTCAGTGATCCCGTGACGACTATAGTCATGCCTGCAAGTTTATCACCTCGCGTCAAAGCATCATCACTTTGAGGTCTCACTCCCGCCTTTAGAAGCTTGCTTTGGATAACTCGCCAAGCTTCCGAGCGAAAGTAATCATAAATCGCTTGTGCCACACGCGGACCCACATCCGGAAGGTGTGACAACTCCTCCTCTGAAGCGGTCGCAATACGCTCCAATGTACCATAAGTCGCAGCAAGCAGGCGAGCAGTGGATTCACCTACAAATCGAATCCCAAGGCCAAATACCAGTCTGTCTAAGTCTGAGGATTTCGCACGCTCAAGTCCTGCGAGCAACTTATCTGCTGACTTTTCCCCAAAACCGGGAAGTGCCAGCAACTGCTCGCGTCTGAGAAAGAACAAGTCGCCTGCATCCGATACAAGGTTCCGCTCAACAAGCAACTCGACAGTCTCAGTGCCGAAGCCACCGATGTCGAGAGCTCCACGGGAACAGAAATGCTCGATTTGTCGTTTTACTACTTCCGGGTCAAGCGGATTTGTGCAACGCAGGGCGACTCCACCCGGAACACGCTCAAGTCGAGCACCGCAAACAGGGCAACACTTCGGCTCGACGATGGGCTTCGCATCCCCAGGACGGAATTCAGTCAGAGCGCCTGTAATTTTGGGGATAACGTCTCCACCACGTTCCAAGACGATGGTGTCTCCCTCGTGCAAATCCAGCCTTCGGACCTCGTCGATGTTGTGCAAAGTGGCCCGTCTGACCGTGACGCCCCCCAAGGAAACTGGCTCAAGATCAGCAACTGGTGTCAAGACACCGGTCCTCCCAACCTGGAAAGATACTCCAAGCAACTTTGTGTGAGTCTGACGCGCCGAGAATTTGCACGCCAGTGCCCAACGAGGAGCGCGCGCCGTTGTGCCAAGTTCACGCTGTTGGGCGATAGAGTTCACCTTGACAACAATGCCGTCAATTTCATACGGCAGAGTGTCTCGCTTTCCTTCCCACTCTCTCCAATAGTCGAGTACTTGGTCTACACCAGAGCAGAGTTTTGGGTGGTCACTTGTCGGTAAACCCATTTCACGTAAGCGCGTAAGCCCGCTAAGGTGGTCTGCGATCGGCTGATCCGCAGAATCGTAGCCGTAGCAGACAACACGGAGAGGTCGCCTGGCGACCATAGATGGATCAAGGAGTTTCAAAGAACCTGCTACGGTATTCCGTGGGTTTGCGAGAACCTTCTTGCCCTCTGCCAGTTGCTCTTCATTGTAGGCAAGAAAATCATCTGTTCGCATGTAGACCTCCCCCTTGACAAATAGCAGCTTGGGCAACGATTTGCCTTCTAACTGCAGCGGGAGATTCCGGATAGTCCGCACATTTGCAGTAATATCATCTCCAAACAAACCATCCCCCCTGGTTGCAGCCTTAGTCAGACGCCCGTCTTCATAAGTTAGAAGCAATGATACTCCATCAAACTTCAGCTCGCAAACGTACTCGGGGTCCCTCCCATCTAGCCCTCCCTGCACACGCTTGTGAAACTCCAAAAAGTCCGATTCTTCATAGGAGTTCTGAAGCGACAACATTGGGAACGGATGCCTAACAGTGGCAAAACCAGATGTAAGGACGCCACCAATCCGCTGAGTCGGGCTGTCCGAAGTGACAAGCTCGGGATGAGCGGCTTCAAGGTCCTGGAGACGCTTGAATAGTTGATCATACTCCCGGTCCGACACTTCAGGATTCCCTTCCCCATAGTAGAGGCGATCGTGTCGTCGGATTTCGCTGCGAAGGGCTTCTATTTCCTTCTTGGGGCTCGGCACGGCGGCATTCCGGTGTGGGAAAGTAAGGGTCGGGTCGCTGACAAGACTGGAAGCTACTAAAAATTCCGAAAAATGGCAACATGGCGGGGCCAGCCGTTGTGGAACTCTTGCCATCACAAAAGCTTGGATTTTACATTCAGGATTGCGACTAACCGTATATATTCATATATTTTAGGAATGAGCATCGACACGGCCTTACCCTTAGCATTAGTTATTGCCATTTCTGTGGTAATTCTCGGGCCTGCCATAATCTGGTTCGTAGGGCTGGTGAAATGGGCATTAGAGGACTCTGCCGTCAGAAGCCAGCCTCCCGCCGACGTTTCGTTGGCCGTAGCAGTGGTAGGTAGAAACGAAGAGGCAACAATTGGCAGATGTCTGGAATCAATCCTGAAACAGGAAGAAGTCTGCCTGCAGCAAGTCATTTTCACGGACGATCAATCCGAGGATTCTACCCTGCGAGTCGCCCTTGAGTTTGCCACTCAAGACAACAGGCTGCTTGTTCGACAGCAAAGCGATACCTTGCTGAAGACAGGCGCAAGCCCTAAAAAGACCGCTCTTTCGTTTGCATTCACCGAGCTGCAGACAGACTTCATCGCCGTCACGGATGCGGACTGTATTGTCCCGGTAGCATGGCTTGCCGGTCTTACCTCGTATGCAGATAGCGAGACGGGATCAGTAATAGGCCCTTCATGGCCACTTGCTGACACAGGACTCAAAGCCCGTTTCTACCGATGGGAACGTCTGTTAGCGAACGTCACGATGGCCTCTGCTTGCGGCTGGGGATTCCCCGCATCTGCCTGCGGCCACAGCCTGCTATATCGAAGAAAGGCATTGATTGAGGTTGAAGCTCCCGTGCGACGCGACCTGCCCTCCGGTGATGACGACTTGACTGTCCAAGCTATTGCTCGGAAAGGCTGGAAGGTTAGATTCTCTGGTGCGCCGGAAAGTGTGGTAAGAGAAGCCGGAGTGCGTGGATCTCTATTTGCCCAGGCTGCCAGACATCAGAGTGTGACTCGTTTCTATCCGGTGCGCTGGAGAATCCTCTATGCCTGGTCAGCAGCCGCCGGGATGCTATCTTTTCCTTTGCTCTTTGCCGCCGCGATAGATCTATCCTACATTGCGTTATCTGGTACAGTAATTCTCAAAGTCATAATAGAATCGGCAGTCGGGTACTGGTTTGCAAAGAAGCTAAGACTTGGGATAGGACTGCCAGAGACAATCGCAGGTGTGGCATTCCTCCCGGCTTGGACAGCTTGGCGCCTATCTGCCCATACTTTCTCAAGAAAGCAAGAATGGCGGGGACGTCGATTCTCGACACGTTCCGATTCGACATTGGAACCGATTCGTACATGACCCCTGAAGCTTCGGAAATGGCATTAGCTGCAAATCCACCAATTCCTGATCAGCGATCTCTGCTCCCAAGGATCGTGAAAATCGTGGTTACACTAGCAGTTCTCGGACTGCTGGTGTATCAGGTCAATTGGGAGGGCGTTCTCGTAAGCCTGTCTCAAATTGCAGGATGGGGGATTGTGGTCGCGCTCTTGCTTTGGGCACCTAACCAGTTCCTCCAGTATCTGCGCTGGCGACTAATAGCCCAACGGGCAGGTGAATCCGTCAGTATAGAGGACATCCGCGCCAGCTATTGGCTTGGCCACACTTTGGGCTTTATCACTCCCGGTCGAATCGGTGCATACGGACGTGCGCTGTTTCTTTCGCAAGTACCTCTCGGCAGAGCGGCTGTACTTACTGTCGTGGAACGCACATACAGCGCTTTGACGGTTAATGGTTTTGGTTTAATTGCACTTGGTGTTTTGCCTTATCTTGGGTGGAATGTAAGCTGGGTATTCTGGAGCGGAACAATTTCAATGCTCTTCGTATTGTCCGGCTTTCTCCTTATTTGCATCGGTATTTTCCCTGGGAAAATCGTGTCGCTACTGCGGCGTGCATTTTCAACAAGGGCTTGGGCTGCACGCATGGTTTCGTCCCTTGATGCGGCTGCTCAAATTGGTACGGGCAGTGCGCTTCTGTATCTTTCTCTCGCGACACTATCGCTAATCATCTCCTTGTTCCAATTTGTTCTAATACTGGAAGCAATTGGAGTTGATATTCCGCTGATCGCAGGCATGCTTGCAGTACAGTTGAATTTTTTCCTCAAAGGCAATATTCCGCTCACGCTCGGAAACGTTGGAGTCGGAGAGTGGACAGCGCTCCTATGCCTTAGAGGATTGGGAGTTGCGGACACTCACGCTGTCGCTGCTTCTCTCATGCTCTTCACGTTAAACGTGGCCTTGCCCGCAGGCATTGGACTGCTATTCATAAAGCGCATTTTTGCTCTGCCAAAGAACTGGAGATTAAAGCCCTCTGGAACTCTATGAACTACTAGCCATTGTCATTGCAATCATGACGGCCATGTATGCTGCCATAATGGTCCTGTTCGCGCTAGGACTCCGCAGGTTGCACCGGAACGTCATTCAAGATCCTGAGCATTGGCCAAGCGTTAGTGTCATCATGCCCGCGCGTAACGAGGCCGAAGTTCTACCTTGGACGCTTTGGTCATTGATGCGTCAAGACTATCCAGGGAAATGGGAAGTAATTGTCGTTGACGACCGTAGTGACGACAATACTCAGAGTGTTCTAAGCGACCTTCAGAGTAGATACCCGAATCTTAGATCAGTGCGCATCGACGAGCTATCTAACGGATCACCAAAGAAACGGGCCTTGTCAACTGGAATTGCAGCTTCCGATTCAGAAGTCATTTTTACAACGGATGCGGATTGTCAGTATCATAGGGAGTGGATTAAAGAGATGGTCAGGCATCTCAATGGCAAAACCGCTGTCGTAGCCGGACTTACGATCTTCGATCTGCCTGACTTCAACTCATCGCCCCGTTGGCAAAAGATTCAGTGGCTTGACTTTTTCGTGCAGAATTTTCTTGCAGCAGGAGCGCTTGGATGGGGACATGCCGCAAGTTGCAACGGTAGCAACCTCTGTTTCAAGAGATCAGTCTATGATGACATTTCGGGATATGGGAACACAGCTGACATAGTATCAGGTGATGATGTACTATTTGCGCAGCGTGTTGCAAAACTATCCCAATACCGCATGGCATTCTCCATCTCGCAGGAGACACTGGTCCGCTCATTGCCTGTGAACTCATTCGGTGGGCTGCTTAACCAGCGTCTGCGTTGGGCTTCAAAGGGACTTAGTTATCGCGGGAGCATGCTGTTATTCTTGTTTGCAATATATGCCTATTACTTAATGCTCATTGTGTTACCTGTTGCAGCTGTCTTTAAGACAGTGTTGGTACCTTACGTTCTCGCGATTTGGGGATTGAAGATGGTGGTAGATACGTATCTTGTAAAAACAGGCTGTTCAGTCTTTAGGCAGAATCGACTTCTCCCTTACTTTCCAGAGTATGAGTTCTGGCATACCTTTGCAACACCATTCTTCGGCATCGCTGGACTCTTGATGCCATACAGGTGGAAAGGCGACTGGTACCGAACCGCTACCCTGCCATCGCCACTTAGACATCGCTGGTTAAGAAACAGCAAGCATAGAGAGACTACAGCGGAACGCGCCTCAACTCTTGAGTCTCGTCGATGATGCGACTAAACCGAATTGCGCCCTTTTTCGCTTGGGGATGGAAGATTCGTACAGAAAGACCTGGGACTATTGCAATTACGTTTGACGACGGTCCTGATCCAAGGACTACACCATTTCTTCTAAGAGTACTCGATGACTTGCAATTGAAATGCACTATGTTTGTTATCGGTCAGAAGTGCATTAAACAAGCCGCCTTGTTGAGAGAGATTTCTTCAGCAGGTCATCATATAGCCTGCCATGGATTCGTTCACACTCGACACTCCTTTCGTACGGCGAAATTCCTGCTGAACAGCATCAACCAAACTCAGATCACCTTGGCGGAAGCGGGCGTTAGCATGGCGAAGGCATTTCGTGCACCTTACGGCTCTATCGATTTGTCAACACATCTGAAGGTGACCAAAGCTGGTTTACAGCCTGTATTGTGGTCTGTTCATATTGCGGATTGGAAGGCTTCAGATTCAAACATACTGCTTTCAAGGACGCGAAGGGTACTGCATGATCAAATGATCCTGCTCTTGCATGACGGTCATCCAGCAAGCACAGCTTTAGGTCCCACACTCCACTTCCTGAAGAGTGAGATAGAAAAGCGTCGCTGGTTAGCCGTACCCTTGCCAGAGACGTCGCGCAAGTCGGAGGCATGTTGATTACAGGATTTGCAGTAGTATCAAGTTTGCTGCATTTCTTTGCAGGCATCGCAATCTCACTTGCGCTTTTGAAGAAAAGACCACGGCTTGATGCCTCACCATTGATATCAATTGTGGTTCCTGCTCGCAATGAGGCTCACAATCTGCCTCGACTTTTTGGATCTCTTCGCAAGCTGCATTATCCTGCCGACAAGATTGAACTCATTCTCGTTAACGACGACTCTACGGACGACACAGAGCAAGTCGCCGAGAACCTCGGGAGATCATTGCCGTTCAAGTTGCGTGTCATCCGTGCTGAACACGGTCCTCGGGAGACCTTGCCGCCAACGAAAACACTCCCTCTAGCACAGGGGATAGATGCCGCAACAGGCGACTTTGTCCTGATGACAGACGGGGACTGTGAAGTCAACCCGGGTTGGGCACAAGACATCGTTGCACATTTCCAGCCGGGTGTTGGACTAGTCTGTGGTGTCACGTTGCCCGATTATAAGTTGTCGCCGGATTCCGTGACGAAGCTCGAGACAGTGGATTGGGCACTTCTACTGGGTGTTTGTGCCGGTATGTGCCGTCTTGGCAGTCCATTGGCCCTCGTTGGAAATAACTACGCAGTTCGTCGTGAAGCTTATCACGATATTGGAACTTTTCGCAGGATTCCTCATAACCGCATTGACGACATCGCGCTTTTCCGCGCAGTAACGGAGTCCAAAAAGTGGCGACCTGCATTTGCAGTCACACATGGTGCTACCGTTGCAACACTCCCTGTCTCCAGCATGCGGTCCATAGTTACTCAGAGGTATCGCTGGATGGAGGGATTTGCGGCGGTTACTGGCGCTGGCAAGCTCTTGTTCGCTTTTGGACTTCTCAATCACCTGCTCTGGCCACTTGCGTTTCTGCTTCCCTTTCCTTTGGGGATCTTCATTGTAATGGCAGTACTGGTCGGAGACTGGATGGTCATCTCCACTTGTCTCCTTCGGCTGCGTCGCGATGGACTTACGCTCGCAATCATCGGGTATCCACTGTTTGCGTTTGCTTACGGATGGAAGCTGGTTAGCGCGCTTTTCCGAAGGCCTGAAGTCACATGGAAGGAGCGAAAGTTCGCCTGACATTCGAAAGATAGAATATGACAGCGGCCTCCCAAAGGAAGGCCGCTTTTTCATGCGCTATACGGATAGACTAACGAATTCGATACATAAAGCCAATGCCGACCTCCCGCCTCACAAAGTCCTTAACCTGCGCAAGTTTTACATAGTCGGACTGGCTTGAACGCTCCTCGTACGTGAAATACAAGTTGACATCCCAAGCTTGACTCGGACTCCACCCTATCGACGGGGTTAACTCCCAACGAGTATCCAAGCGGCCTCTGTGAAACGGATCTGATTCCAGTGAACGTTCAGTCGTATAGACTCGTCTTCTAATTCGAGAGGAAAGTGCCGTATTGACTGATTCAGCTTTATAGACTTTCACTCTCGAGCGAATCGCAAGGCGAAACTCATCCTCACTAAAATCACCATCACCATACTCGGTGTCCTCGACAATCAACTGCCCTTCGTCTTCGGAAGTAAATACTAACGGAAGTGACTTGCCGACATTGTCCGAAATTCTTCGGGTATATCGCGCAGTGACCCGAGGACTCCATGGTGTTGAATAATCTGCCTCCAACCCGATATCCTGATATTCTGAATCGTACTCCGTGAATCGTGAACCATAGTAGAAAGTCCCGTAGCCTACTTGCGCGCGCATCCAGAGCGGGTCTGCCAGTTTGTATGAGAATTCCCCGCTATACTCCCAGTTCTCGAATCGACAGTCATCGTAGGTTCCGAAGTCCCGATCCCTGTATGCACGGAGGTAGAATGATGGGATCGTAAAAACGCTTGCGCGAGCTGACCACTTGTAGCCTCTCACCCGAGGCCTGACATTGGCACTAAAGCTATGCGTCTGGTAATTGGTATGATCATTCTGTACACGCTGCGTTGCCTTGAAACGGTAATTGACATTTACCATTGTCATCGCCGGCGCACGCCACTGAAGTGTGGGCGCAAGCAATATCTCCGTCTCTCCATCGTCCAGTGTTTCCATCGGCGTCCTGAACGAGGGATCGAATCTCTTGAAAGCCAGTTGATCTGACTTTGAGAAACGCAAGAGATTGTCATTGTAGATGGCACTAATCCCGGCACGAAGGCCCCACTCCAACTTCGGGTAACGACGTTGCGCCTGGGCTTGCCCGGCAACAAAAATGAGCACCGCAAACAGTAGTGTTACGCGTAGACTCACTCTTGCCCGTCTCCAGTCAACTCTTTTGATGGCAGCAAGAAACGCAACAATGAGGTTCGGCGGTCATCAGGAAGCCTGAATTCGTACACGTGCTCGCCTGCTGGAACTTCGACAAAGAAAGTTTCGGCACGACTTGGGACAAACTTGGACGGCAGCTTATATTGAATGACGTCGCTCGTACTTGCAGCCAAACTGTACGTCTTCTTCAATTTTCCGTCTTCAATCAATTGAAGTCGCCAACGCTGGCTTCCTTTCATTTCGGGACCAAACTCAATCCTGCTAAGTACCTTCAGAGTTGCTGGACCAACGAGATGAAGCGCGACCCGATCTTCTCCACCGACCCTATAGTACGTATAGATTGTCTCATTTGTAACCAGGTCGACCGCTGATGTGTACTCGAACGGTGTCATTGGAACCACGGACGTGCGACCAGTAAACTCATTTGTCTTTTGCGAGAGACGCACCAGCACACGATCTTTCGAACCTTTTGGCAGTTTGATCACTACTTCGTGTTTCCCAGAAGGAATATCCAGTACCTTTGATCGAAGCACACCAAGATAACCCTCGCTCCCGTCTGACATATCTGCTTTCTCAGACAGTTTGCTCGTGTGGCGAACTAAACGAGGCTTCTTACCATCGTCAATAGAGACCTCAAGAGTATAGTTGGGCGTCTCGGTAGCCGACTTGAGTTCAAGTCGCGACATCACTTTCAGCTGAGACGGTCCCTCGACCGTGACACTAACTTGACTATACTCGGTAAGGACGAAATAGGTGCGGGACTTGCCGGCAATCGTAAGCTTCATCATTTGGTCAAAATATGAAGGCTTAAGATACTTGAAGCCGTTATCGGCAGCGATTGCCGAAACAAGCAGGCCAGACGTCAAGAGTGCAAGGATTACGTATTTGCGCATTGTGACATTTGTTAGTTTGCTTAAAGTAATGACTCAGGATCAACGCCCGCGTCGGCAAGACGAAAATACTTGGCATCGATACGAATTAGTGTGAATAGCGCCGCTAAAGCAAGCAAGAGCGCGGCGGCAGCCACGCGTACATCGTACCTTTCCGTCGTAAAGACATCGCCAAAACCAGGCTCTGCAAGTGGAATTCTGGGCGCGCCAAGACCGTAGTTTCTGGCAACTCGTGTCATATCGTAGAGATGAATTACTTGAACACCTTCATCAGCCGCAAGGTGCATTGCGCCACGTGCAGGCCAGTTCCGGGCAGGCAGTCGGCGATGCACGCCATCTGAAAGTAATCTCCCATTCTCTGAATGACCTGTGCTGGCTACCCCTTCGCCGATGTTTATGTATGCCGCATATTTCGGACCCTTGATAGCTCCCTTAAACGATTCCCACCAGACTTTCGCGGCTTGATCGGCAGATTCTGCGGTCAGCAGAGGTAGACCAGCCCGATGGGCAGCGGCTTCCAGTTCTGCTCGACCAGCACTTGAGAGTCCTGTTGCAGCATCATCAAGGCCGCCACGTGATGCAGCTACCGCTTTCGCAGAGAGGGTCTTCTTGTCGATTAACAAGCGCTGCATGTCAACCCACGTGAAAAGGGGATCGTTTGCCCCCCACCAAGTCGAGCCGATCGATGTGATGGTATTGGCTTTAACTCCGAGGACTTCGCAAGCGCATAGTACAGCAAGATTTGCTCCGGGATTTGATCCGGTCATCGCGACGGCGACCTCATCGCCTGACTTTAGCCCAGCCTCCAAAAGAATTTGTACGGCCGCAGCAGCGAAATTCGGATTCAGCCCATTGAGCTTAGCTTCAAAGCTGCCAATATCAGTTGTAATCGTCGAAAACTGTTGGCCTACAAGAGCATCCAATCGAGGATCGCCATAAGACTCAATTGCTTCAAAATTCCTTGCGGGACTCGCGGCAAGAGCGTTCATGGACTCATTCATTAACTGGGCAGCGGCAAGTTTCTGATCGTAGTGCGGTTGCTTCACTTCTACGATATTGAATTCGGCCCACAGGTAGAGTCCGTAGCAAACCACCGCCATTGCAATAAGCGTCCAAATGGATCGAAGACTTGGCCTAAACGCCATGGTATATCACTCCGCCCGTAACCACGATAACCAAGAGCTTAACAATAGGCGCAGCGATCAGCATCATGGCAAGAGTCTTCACTACTCCCTGGCGTTCAAACCAGTTTGCAATTAGTCCAGGGATAATGAAGCCAATTGCCTCAAGTCGAATATCAGCAACCATGACGTCATTCAAGACGAGGTTTCTGCTAAGATAGCCGAAAATAAAGCCGAACATAATAGCGAGAACCATTCTACGTCGCCCATAAACGAACATGAATCGGGAGACTAACCGAATACAAAGGTACGCAATGAAGGCAACCGAGAAAGTACCAACCATGCGAGCCGGATCGTTCAAATGCATCGCAATATAGCCGGGGACGACAATACCGCCGGCCGCTGCGCCCACCAGCTCGTGAAAAAGCAAGCTGATTAAGACACCAAGGCCAATAGTAAGCTCAATCATCTCTTAATGTGCCGGATTAGAGTTCCCATTGGAATTTTGTGCACCGATTCCCTTACGAACGCGGCGCTTATTAGCAAAGTATGTCGCGATGTCAAGTCCCCCCTTCCCAACATTGCCCATTGCGAACACAGTGCCGATATTAGACACCCGTTCGAAAATCGCATTATAGGTTACCGATGGGACATTCATGCCAATTCGGATAGCCTTCGCCTGATCAATGTTGTATTCGGGCAAGCTGTTGTATACTCTGTCTAAGTTTTCACCGTTGAGCAGAAGATAGTCAAATTCACCGACTAAATGGTCCCGAATCATTTCGAGAAGTTGAATGGTCCTGTCGTATCTGTCCGCGCGGGTATTCAACATGAACATGACAGTGCCAACTTCCGTCGAGAGTTCCTTAACTTTGTGCCAAATTGCCAGCGTAGACATCGGATCATTTGCCGCAAGCGCATTGATGAACTGAACAACTTTGCCGTTCTCTTCTGTTTCGAGTACCTTCAAAGCGCCGGGATCAGGGAAGGCTGCGTACATGCCCTCAAGAGCAACTTCGCGAGGCACGTGGTAGTGTTCGCAAACGGCCAATGCCAATGCAACATTGTCGGCATGCTCAATATACGAAAACCTGCCCAATTCCAAATACGATACACTATCAGAGTTGACGCGCCAAAGTCGACAATCAGCCTTCTCCGCTTCTTTGCGCATCAGCCAAAACATATTCTGCTCTGCCGTATAAGCCACGCCGCGTATCGGGAGAGTATTACACAAAGATCTGGTTACGTTCTCGAGTGTTGGCCCCATTTCGAGAATGTGATCCAATCGCGTGTTTGTGACAACGCCCACCGTTGCACGAACGAACCGATGCTCGCAAATCCATTGATACTCAGGATTCACGGCCATGCACTCAATGACAATCGCTTCCGGATTGTACCTTGAGAAGTACCGGAACACTTTCACTTGTTCGATGATATTAGCGCCACTACGGCGCCGAATAGGCAATTCAAGTCCATCTTCACGGATTATTCGAGGCAGTGTTCCGGTTGTTTTCGCCAATGTCCGAATACCGCCCGCGCGCAATCCCGCGGCAATCAGACGCGTAACCGAAGATTTACCGCGTGTACCGTTAACATGGATGCGGATTGGAATTGATTTGACGCGCCGCTGGTGCTGGAGATACTCCCAGATAGCGTACGCAAGGAAGGCGGAGAAGGCGAGGAAGAGGAAGACCATCGCTACAGGGCAGGAAGCACTTCTTGGTCAGTGGGCGATAGTTATAAAAACGTAATATAACAATGAGTTCCGCAGATGTCAACTCCCAGGCTTGGGTAATTCCTTATCCAGCGCAAAATCAAGGGAATCCCGATTGTCAGGAACGCTAATCCATGCCTCCGAAGAATCCTTGGAATAAGAAGTTCGAAATGTCTCACTTTCTGGGGTGGGAAAGATCCGCAGATCTGCCCCAAAGCCAATTCGCAGGCCAGTCTGATGTATAAACTCAATAGTATCATATGGATACAATTCGAACGTATACCAATCGTCGATTCCCAGGGTGGCCTTCACGCGCCCAGTATCTGTAGTGAAAACTTGTGTCTTGAAAGTATTTCTTGACTTTCGAGGTCCGTCAGGGGGGATCTGGGCTTCCTCGAACCTCTGGAACGGGATGCTTCGAGCTGAAACCACGAGTTTTGGGATCCGAGCCTTCTGATCCGCAGCTCCTCCCGACTGGCGCATCCAGTCGGCACTGGTGAAGCCAGCCGCAATGAGGAAGAAAAGCGTAATCCCCCAATGCAGCGGACGGTTTGAAGCAATCTTTGCAAACCACGCAGTCCTAATCTGAACCCGGGTCATTCCAATTGTCATGGACTCCCCAAGTACGCGCTCGGTATCGAGGCTTCCTGAAGAGCTTCTTGTTCTTAGTTGCTCACTTTCCGCGATGGACTTCAAGACTTTGTCCGCATTCATTCCCGCCGCCTTTGCGTACTCTACTATCACGCCTCGGCGGATTGCGGCCGGAATCACCTCGAAATCCCCGTCTTCAAGCGCTTCAAGATACTCGATCGGGATTCTCGTCGTGCGAGCGAGCGACTCAAGCGAAAGGCCTTTAAATTCTCGGGCCTTTCTCAGTTCCTCACAAAAATCTGAATTTGGCGTAATGTTGTTCAATTTCCTGACGAATTCTTTCTACTGGGAGGCCAACAACGTTGGAGTAGTCACCTCGCAAATCCTCAACAAAGGCGGCAGCCTTCCCTTGAATCGCGTAGGCACCTGCTTTGCCTTCCCACTCCGAAGAACATAAGTAAGAAGATAGTTCCGAAGTGTCAATGATCCGCATCTTCACTTCGGTGACGACATAGCCGGCTTGCACCCCCTCGGAGTCCTGATTACCCCTACAGACGTAAACCAGGCAGTACCCAGTAATCACTCTGTGCCACCGACCTGACAAACGGCTTAGCATTCTTCCGGCGGAATCAGGACCTGCTGGTTTTCCAAAAACATTGGCACCTACTGAAATGATTGTGTCAGCTCCCAACAGGATTCGCGGTACATTGTTCGGAACTGTAGAGCGCTCTACTTTCCTTCGGGCATTTGCCACAGCGATCTGTTCCGGCGAGTCACCGATCCACAGCTCCGTTGCACGTGTCGGAACCACTTCAAACGGCAACCCGAGACTCGAAAGTAGCTCTCGCCTTCGCGGTGATCCTGACACGAGCGTCAGACGAACATCCACCTAAGATGCCAAAATTGCAATGATGTGAAAAAGACCAAGCAACGGAGCAATGCGATTAAAGCGAGTCAAGGCAACGCGCGCACCCTCCAATTTGGGCTGGCGAATCCTGCCCCAGAAAAAAGCAAGAGGTAATAGCACACCTAACAGAAGTATCCAGAAGTACGCTTGACCGTATACCTCACCCAACCATGGCCACAGGCTGACCGTCCCAAAAAGGAAGAAAATCACAGCGGTAATGGTTAGTCGATGTCTGTAGTGATCCTCCACTGCCACCACATCAACATCTGAGTAGGTCCTTATAACTTCTTCCTCGATGTCAATCGTTGCACGCAGAACCGCGATGAACAGCACTGCAATTACAGCCGGAAACGCTCCAAGTCTCTCCACACCAAGAGATGCAGACACGAACATGAAGATCGAGCCAAACAAAAGTGACACTATGCACTGGCGTACCAATTTCCGCTCGCGATTCATGCGGGAATGCAAGTAAAGCAACCCGGCCGGCAGAACTAACCAGAAGAATCCCCAAAATGAAAATAGGTCAGCAAGAAACAAACCAATAAGCGACACCACAATCGCTCCTGCACACTGAAGCCACCACCATCTCGATTCAGACAAGCGATTGGGATAGGATGAGCTGAGACTCCACCCGAAGAAGAGAAGTGACGATGCCAATAATGACGTGACAACAACAGGGAAATGAATCTCAGGAGTCAAGCGAAAGTAGAGAATTAGGGGAACAATTCCGCAAAGAACGACCGCGCACTTCAAAAGCACGCCCGGAATCGGTGCCCGTTCATGTGACAGAATGCTGTTACTAATCATGTCGAAAAGGAATCTCCAGTTGGAGGTTTACACGAAGCAGACGTAAGCACTCCGCAAAGACTTCGTGTTCCCGCGAGCTGCCGTCTGCCATCGTGTCAATTGTTACAATCAACAACTTGCCTGCGTAATTCTCTGCCCAACTATTGTACGCGTCGTTCAAGTCCGCTAAATACGACAATTCGATCTTAGATTCAAACCCACGCCCGCGCTGCTGAATCCGTTTAATCAGCTCGTCTACATCGCACTTCAAGTAAACAACAAGATCGGGAGGACGTAGATGTGGAACCATCGCTTCGAATAACGACAAGTAATTTTCCCAATCTCGACTTGCAAGCTTTCCACGTTTGTGCAGAGTTCGCGCGAAGATCTGCGCATCCTCATAAATCGTGCGGTCCTGAACAGACGACATAGGGTCAGCGTCTATAGCAACCTGGTTTTGAAACCGCTTACTAAGAAAGTAAACTTGCAGGTGAAATGCCCACCTTTCCATGTCGGCATAGAAATCAGGCAGATACGGATTCTCAATTACTGGCTCAAGATGACACTTCCAGCCTAACTGCCGCGCCAGCTTCTCCGCCAACGTCGTCTTCCCGGCCCCGATGTTGCCTGCGATGGCAACAAAGAACTTGCGATCGTTAGCGATGCTCACGGTTCACGGTCTCTAAGCAAACGCAATCCAAGTTCAGGGTCAAATGTGCGCAGATGATAGTCAAGAATCGGCCAAACGGCAATCTCGACTGTAAGTGCGACCTTGCAGCTGTTCAGATGACCCCCAAAACATCGACCATTTTGATCAGCTACGATGGCATGCAGGTGCCAAAGGGGATCGCCTACATCTCCAGTCAAGTTACCATGCAGCGAAACGAGCTCAACCACTCCTTCGACAAAGAACTCGCGATAGCTTTTGGTATCAAGGTTATAATATGCGAGTTCAACGTCCGAAACTCCGCCAATTCCAGTACATACAGCAGCGGGCCACCCGCGGTTCAGTGCAATTTCACGCAATACGTCTGGAATTCTCGCGCCCGTCGGTAACCGCACTAATTGAACTGCTGCACTCATGCTGAACGCCCGAGCATCATACTACTTTCCTGTACAAAGCAATCACGGATTGTCTCGCTCCCGAGATCTGGATACAACGATTGAAGTTTGCCGGTATCAAAGCTACTATCATGATGCAGTAAATGCGCTTGCATGTGAGTCTTGAAAGAAACAGGAACAAGACGCCTCGGATCAATCTTGAAGGCAAGAGCGAGTGCGATGCCCGTCTCGTACCTGCTCAATCGTTCCGCACCGCCGGCATGCAGTATACCTTCACACCTGTCCTTAACGCAACGAACAATCAGTTCAGATATAGTATCTATGTGGATCGGCGATCTAAATTGATCGTCAAACAGTTCAACCGTCACACCGCGATTTAACGCCTCCATAATCGAATCCGTGAAACTCTGCCCAAATCCCATGCCTTGACCGACGATGTTGTTACTGCGCAAAATCAGGTGAGAGCTGCACACCTTTTGGACTATGGATTCCGCACGGGTCTTACTTCTGCCATACTCATGCGTTGGCGCTGGCAAATCGCCCTCTGAGTAACGACCACTTAGTCCATTGAAGACTTGGTCAGTCGAAATGAAAATGAAATACGCGCTTAAGTCCTGAGCGTTCTTTGCAAGTATCTCGGTTGCGATGACATTCGCTCTGTGTGCCTCATCTGCTGATCGCTCACAATCGATTACTCTTGAAAGTGCCGCAGCGTGTATGACAACATCTGGGCGAATTGATTTCAATAGCGACGAGACAGAATCCGCATCGCGGAGATCAACACGACGCACTGGAAATCCAAAACGGCGATCGTGAGACCAGAAGACTCCTGTTACGTCTAGTCCTTCTCGAAGAAGTTTAAGAGACACACGTGAACCCAGCAAACCTGAGGCACCGGTTACCAAGACCTTCACGTCAGGAGTGCCTCACCACCAAAGGAAGAGCCGTACGCCGGCACCATCATATACTTTCTCAGGTGCAACATTCCATCCGAAACCCGTGTCACTTGGTTTTTCATGTTGCGCCGCAAGTCTGCCAGCATGAAATGCGCTGACCAAGTGATTGACACCAGTCAGGGCTACCGCATAAATCACACGGTTCCGCGATCGATCTGACTGAACACGCATTTCATCCATTCTTGCGCGGTCAGCATCGCTTCTCCAGTACCAGTAGTCTGTCTCAGTATCGTAGAGTGCGCCAAAGCTCCTTTCAGCCATTCTCTGCTGATTGTAGTCAAACACATTCATCCAATTAGCAACGTCTATGTAGAAGTCTCTGCTATGCGACCCCGTAACACCGGCGTGCGTAGCCGCAAACGCGCGATAGTCATCTTCGAGAGATTTGCCATGATGTTGCAAAGTCAACGCGGATCCGATAAAGAGAAGATCTGCGCCGAAGAACGCAAGAGCGTGCTTTGGTCGTCCAAGCTCATACTGTCCCCAACCGGGGATCACAAGTGACTTCAGAAAGGCTGCCTGACCGCGTTCGCCTGCGTTCGCACTAAGCAAGTGACAAAAGAGTACGAGGACGGCAACAACGCCAAGTGGAGTCCGCTTAGTCAATGTCAAACTCTCACTTGATATGTGGAATCGGCATACTTAACGTCAGATAACGGGCAAGTTCGCCATCGCGGTTCTTGATGTCGTATCGCAAATCAAGAGAACCTAACTGCGCAGCATCCATTTTACGATTATAGCTGCGAGCCGCGAACGCGGCGTCGAGAGCGGACAACACGTGATTCACCAGAACAATTTCCATCATAGTATTCCCCTTTTCAAGCAAATCATTTGCTTCGCCGCGCATGTTACGGTAAGTGAAAAAGAGTGAGCTTGTTCCGTCGTACCATGCCGTTGCTTCGTCATCGCCGCCGAAATCGCGCCATATGTTGTCGAGCGTCTGCGTCCCAGATTGATAGCTTGGATCCCACGTGTCGTTCCAGCCGTAGCCAAATTGCTCGAAGTACTTTCCAATCATTTCGTAGTATTGCTGCACGTCAGGAGTATTGATGTCGTGCGTATACGGGGCTGGTAAGTGTTCAGATCGATCGGTCCAAGGCAGTGTTCGCCACTCCGACAGATCTCCTTCCCAAGGCGTTCTTGCGAAAACTTGATTCACAGCAACTTGATACTCTCGAAGCATATAAACTTCATAATTGAAGTTACCGGTATTTCTGCTACCGTTCTTCCAGGGACCAGCAAACGCCTCAAACTCTTTAGTCTTATCATTGCCCTGACCATGATAACTCGCGAACAATGCCCAACCAGCGACTTCAACGGCTACCCATGGTAACGCGCGCAACCATGATCCCGAATACAACTGGCCGGTTCCGGGAATTATCAAGCTGAACATCACCGCACGCCCGATATTCTTCTTCCCTGCAAGATTTGCAGATGCTGACTCATCTGCGGTTGTTTGCTCAAAACTTGGCGCTGACATCTGCATGCGATGCGGTGAAAGCCCAAGGCTCTTCCCGCTGACCATGCCAGGCAGCAGCAAGACGACGAGCAGTAGAGTCATTAACCACTTAAGGTTCGTGGAGTGCATTCACTTCTCCAATCTATGTTGATTACTTTGTTAGTATTGTGCGCAACGCGAGCACCCGCAGCTTGATGGATGTCTCGCGGGCGGGATAATTGGCGTATAGAAATCAAAGAGCACAGTTAGGTAGTACCGAACTTCTTCGCCATAGCTGGTCCTTACGTTGTCCTCCACAACATCGAACTTGTCTAAACCGTATGCAACATCAAATGAGATAGCAGTCGGATATGAATAGAATGAATGCAATTGCATTCGCAGTCCACCACCAATATCCTTTTTGGGCGATCTCGCACCGTATTCTCCGGTCCAAGCATCGCCAATGTCTGCAAAGAGGGATCCATAAACACGATTCAGTGATACTGGCCATAGGTTTATAGCTGCACGCTTTATCATGGGAAACCGATACGTAACGGTGCCAATTGCCGTACGTGTTCCACCTAAGCTGTAGAACGAGTAGCCTCGCATACCGGGAAGTCCGCCCGCATACTGGTAGAAGAATGGATCGACGTTCTCGTCAATGAATCCGCCACGTAATCTAACTTCCATTGAGTGGATCTGAATCGGAGATTTGAAATAGCGCTCCAAACCTGCTTCAAAAAGATTGTAATTGTTGGGATCGTATATCTCGCGCAAGCCGACTGCATCTCCGCCTACTTCAATATCGGAAATGAAATTGTGATTCGCTCGCGTGTACTCTACAAAACCGCGGTATCCACTCGACGGACTGATGTTCGTTAGAATGCCCGGTCTTCGCGCATCAAGATAGAAACCTGTCTTCCATGACCAACCCTTAAAATACGTCAAACTCACACTGGTTTCATCATCAAAACGATTATGGGCTACGTATTGATCGTATGTCGCACGAGTCTTCACATTCGCTGTTGCAACGAGCGGGATTCCCACCCCGACACTAACTTCATTAAGATTATATCTGTACCGGATCCGATACTGGTCAAAAAGCGGGCTTGGTCTCCCTCCGATCTCCTCTTCACCAATTATCCGACTCGAATCGGCAAAAAAGGAGGTCATTCGACGTTGCACATTGAAATACTCCGCGAAAATCGTGGGGTAAAATTCTCGGTATTCCGCAAGCCCGTAAAGATCATACTCACGATCTTGATTTACAGCCGCCCCTCCAATGAAAGTGAGCTTGTCCAGCACGTCGTTCAACAACAAATATGTGCCGGGCTTAAACTTGTTGTAGTCAAATGCAATGCGAGGAAACCAATACAAAGACTCAAATCGTGGTCTGTATGGTTCGGTTTCACGCTGCACACCTCGCAATGCAACTTCGTTCTTAGGAACCCGAGCGAGATAGCTCTCTGCCTCATCAAGGGCACTTCTGGGCAATCTAACTACGCTCGGACTGTCTGCTACACAAATTCTAAAGCCATCTCCACAAAACTCCGAATATGCCAGCTTCTCACCGCGCACTGCTGGGTAGAAAGCCCCCCCCAGTACGACTGTCAATCTGTCAAGGTTTCCATCCTTTATGCTTAAACGGTAAATATTCGCAATCCCACTCTCATCGTAGGAGACATACAGAGAGTCGCCAGTCGAGCTCCAGGTTGGGTCCCGAAGTTCACCACCGTTTCCTTCAAATTCATTCAAAAGGCTGATAGAGTTTGATTCTGACATGAACTCATAGATTCGAACTGAGCGTCCTTCGCGCAAGTGATGGCCAACAGCGATTCGCGAACCATCGGGAGACCACCTTGGCAGGTAGAATTGTTCATGCGGCAATGAGGGGACACGCATCAATAGGTCACCCAGGCCAAACGGACGGACTTTCACCTTGTGATCGGGCATGGATGCGATTGCAATGTCACGACGGCCCTCTTCGTTAACAGTAAGGACAAGCAGCCTTCCATCCGGACTGACATCGACAGATTCCGCGCGCAACCCGCGGCTTAAACGAATGGTCTTCTTGTCGGAAAATGTATACAAATAGATGTCATGCAGAAGCGCACCATGAGGATTCTTCGTAGATCTTGCGGCATACAAAATCCCTGAATCATCGGGAAGCCACGAAATTCCGCCTTGCACTCCACCCACGACGAGCTTCGTGCTGTCCGACCTGAGGTCATAAACATATAATGAAGACTGCCCGAAGTACTCCCGCCCGGAGTTTGACACAAAGGCTAGTTTCGTGCCGTCATGCGAGAATCTTGGGTAGAAACCGACGAATCCTTTCTTGTCCATCGTGTCTGCGACCGTGAAGTAAGGCTCAAGATTCTCCTTCACATATCGGTACTGCACTTCAATGTCTCGCTTCCACTCGCGATACCACTCAATGCCCGCCTTACCTGTCACTGAGGCAATTGCGTCGTTGAGAGTCACCGGCCAGGCGCTTGACATCTTGTGCGAAATGTCTGCAAGAGTAACTACTCCGTTTGATCTGTCCGCAATGTACTTGACAAGCGCATATCCCTGATTGTAAACTCCTTCACTTTCCAGACTCGTCTTGCCGAAGAAACCCATGTCTTCAAACGAAAGCAGGCGATTTGCAAGCACCGCTTGTCTCAAGAGCATATCCCGATGGCTATCCCAGAAGTCGTATCCAGTCCCTTTGAACTGATACTGCGCAGTACCTTCAGCAAACCAAGCAGGTATGGTAACCGAAGGAAGCGGCCAGCTAACGAGAGTATTGGGATACCCGTATAACACGTCGGGCCGCCGCTCCGGTTCATAACCAAGGGCTTGGATATATATTGCAGGAAAGCGACGCGACCACTTACGTGACGCACCAAGTTGAATCATGTGCGTATACTCGTGTGTTACGACATTGCGCAACCAGTTATGAGTTCCACGAAAGTCCCAAGCCATTGACGTTGCGTAGAACTTGATCTTGTTCGACTGGAAGTACGCGCCGGCGTTTGCGACATCGTCTTCGTCTGAGAAGATTAGCGAAACCTTTGTGTCCGGCCGATAGTCATATATTCTGCAAAGCGGCTCGTGAATCTCTTCAGCTATGTCTGCAGCGAGAAAGGCAACCTCTTCCAAGCCTTCTGTAAAATGGACAACAAAATTATCAGTTTCAAAGGTCTTCCAGACAAGATGCGGGCGAGTGAATTCTGCTGTCTGTGAAAGCGTCGGCGACACAGTTGTCACACAGATTAGAACGCAGAGCAATAGAAGTTGCATCAACGCACCACAGCAATCTTGACTTCTGCTGAGTGGGTTTGCCCACCTCCAATGGCCTCGACACGACCAATATAAACACCGCTCTGAACTCCTGACGCCTTCCACGGAATCTCAAACGCACCTGCTGCAGATGAGGAACCGCTTACCTCCGCAATTCGCCTGCCCGCAATGTCAAAGATCGATACGCTCGCTCTTGCTGCGTATGGAAGTGTTAGTCGGAAATTTGCAACACTATTGCTTGGGTTTGGCCAGACGTAAACAAAACTCTCCCGCTCATGTACTTGTGGCCTCAATGGTCCGACGACAATGATGTTATCCGGTGCATGGTAGACTACATTAACAGTACCTTCAGGCGAAATTGGAAGCCGCATTACATTCAGCGTCAACTGCTCGCCGTTCTTGACTTCCGTAAAAATATGGTAGCGGTGCTCAGAGTTGCTTAGACGAATCAACTTCGGATCGCCGTTGATTGCGAGCGGGAAGTCTGGGAACCTGTTCGTATTGTGATCATATGCCACCAATTCACGGCCAGTTAGACTGCTCTCAGCGTTTGAAAGCACAACCAATCGCAATATATCCGGATCGCCATCGAAATTCAAATCAAAAACTTCGCTTGAAGTTACATCATTCAAGGCAAAATTCTCTCGTGGCACACGGGCTGCGCCGTCGACACCTCCGCCATCAACTCTCCCGTCGCCGTCCCAATCGACTTCCGGCGGAAGACAATCACTAACGTCGCATATCAACTCTCCGGTCTCCGCGTCAAGATAGCCGACCCCGGGGAAAAATATATTCGATCGCGTCACTTCCTGGACGATGACAGGATAGTCTAGCAGTTGGAAAAACTCAGCACTCCACTGGAGCAAGAGAGAGGTCGAAATTTCAAATCGATGCACCGAGTTACTATCCCATCCAATGAGATATCGCGCGGGGGGAATCTCAAGATATGTGAAGTTAGGAATATATTGCAGTGAATCAGGAATCGTTCCAAGGAGTTCAAGGTTTTCGTCGTAAACGGCACCTAAATGACTTCCGGTGAACACATAGCGTGTCGCACCTGTGGCATCCCGACAAATAAACACCTTTTCAGCACTAATTGCCCCCTGTGGCAGCGGCCGAAAGACAGAATCCATACCATGCTCAGTTCTCTGAATCAAGCCGATCTGACTGCCAACGAAAGTCAATACCTTGGCAATTTCAATCGTGGTCTTGCCTGTATTGCTCAAATGGGAACCTGACGGAACCGTCAGTTGATAGACGGCACCGCTGTCAGCCACAAGGAACAATGAATCGTGTGCTTGCACATATACTTCGCGTCGCCCGTCCTGATCGAGATCAGCGGCGGACCAGTGTGCCGCGGAATCACTAACATGAATCGGGAAACCACGTTCAACAAGCGTTCCTCGAATTCTACATGTCATGACAGGAGCAACACTGGAGAAGTCAGATATCTCGAGGAATGTATATGCATGGTCACTTAACCGAGCCGAAGGCCGTGTGTTATCATTGAATCGAACAAAAACAGTACCGCCGTTGGCATCGCGGAATGCGCGATTCTCACGGAACCAACAGTCTTCTTGAATCCCAAGTTCGGTACCCGATCCGGATGAGGCAAAGCCGTACTCGCGACCAATGTCCTGCGAGCCGTCGGCTTCAACTAAATCAACTCCACGCCTATTGGGATCAATATTTACGCGGTTTCTGCCAATCCCTTCTGCAATCACTTGCTCATTTACGTGCCAAATAAGAATACCGCTTCCAGGGATACCGTAGTCATAGTGCGTAGCTCGTACCGGCACGCGGAATTCATCTTCCACGAAAAGATTCCCGCCGCGATCAATGTGCATTGTCCTGCCATCTCTATCCTCAACAGTCACAAATCCTATGGAATCTGCATCTGCATCGCGGTTTTCGAGCAAGTAGTATTCGCTTCCGCTTACCGGGACCTTCACAATCTTGGTCCCGGACTCGCCAAAACGCCCAATCCGTACTGTGTCACCGATTCCAGAAGGGTGAATGACTTGCGGAACATCCCAACCCATATAGATTCTCGACCAGGCGTCCGGCAACGCGGGAACGATGGCATTCACGTTTCCCGATCCTTGATCCATCATGCCCCAACGGCCGATTCCGCTCGCACCAGTTTCTGTGTTATAAAGATCCGGCATCCCGAGCCAGTTCCCAAACAGTTTGATCATGACCCCATTCAATGAAAGTTCGATCCCAAGGTCAAGCGTCTCGTTCTGATTCTGCGATTCCGGCAAAATCAGTCCGCGTGTGACTCCGGCAGGAATCGCGCCGCTTATACGTGTTAGATCATCCTCCGAAATATATGCGGAAGGAATATCAAACGGCGTGTTGTCAAAACCTACATTGAAGTCTTTTCCCACTCCTGCATGGAATAGGATAATGGCATCGTATTCGGTAAAGTCTATGTCGGTCTCAGCTAACCTCATTGACTCGACAAAGAGCTCGACCAATCGCATATTCAGTAGTGCGGTATCCGAATTGTAGTTGTAATGCCACATCGGATGCGCTAATTGATACGCTTCCGTGGCACCATCCGGATACACGTCAAGACTTGCAAACGATATGGATCCTCGCGACGCGGTGGAATAGTAGTCGGCGAGAAACGCCAGGTGATCCTCGAAGTATGCTTTGTCATGTGGAAGTGGATCGATTCTTAAAGTGTCAGGAAGTCCCGAACCGAATGTTCCATTTCCTGTTGTTCCGGACAGTTCATCGGTCTGAAACTCGACGCGAACTGCACACAGTCGAATCGGCAGACCGACTGGCCAACGATCATCAAGCCGCGATGGCGCACATTGCACGAAGTTATTCGGCAGCGCCGTTCCTGCCCATGCAGGCGACAAGGACGACAGCAGTACTGCGAGAAGGACAATAAACAGGTTAGAACTCCACGGAAAGCGAATAGCGCATTGTGTCAGTGAGAGGATGATTCTCACCGGCCGTTAGGTAGCTGAAGTCAAATCTATAGGTACTATACTTAAGCGAGACGCCGAACGTATACGGAAAGACGCGGCCTAAGTGGTCGTTGTAGTATCCGCCACGAAGCCCCACAAGTGTAGAATACCAGTACTCTGCACCGAGATGCCAGATCAGGGACTTGACAAGATCTCCGTCACCCCAAGCCGAAAAAAGCGCTTCATAGAATTCATCCGAACGACCAAGATTGTCACGCTTTACCAATTCCTTGTCAACGTCCGTTGCCACGGTCAGCTTATTGTACTCTTGGTCCAGAACCTTAAACGCAAGACCAAGCTTTAACGTCGTTGGCAGTGGATCGGCTTGCGCTCGATCAATATACGACACTTTCGGACCCATGTTAGAAAGGTTTGCACCCAAGGACAGCCCTGGCATGAATGTAGCTTTGTAAAGCAAGCCGAGATCGGCCGCTATTGCCGTTGCTACGCCCTTCCCTTGCTCTGCACCGGCGCCTACTGGAGACAGATTACTATATGCCAGCTTTAGCGCGACGCCCATAGAGAGATTCTCATTCACCAAAGCACCATATGTACCTGTGACTGCCATCTCGTATGACGAAAATGTTCCAAGATCCTCACCCGAGGGACCAGTCCTTTGAGTCTCACCGAGGTTCAGAAACATCACATTGCCACCGACGGTTCCCCACTCTGGTATATAGTACGAACCACCAACAAACGCGTAATAGAGGTCCGACAAATTGAATTGCGGTAACCAGCGGGAATACATCATTGTCACTTCGTTCTTGGTTTGGAAACCAAGACCGGCGGGATTCCACCACGTCGCCGTTGCATCATCAGCAATTGCAACAAACGTCTCTCCCATTCCTGCAGGTCGCGCTCCGGGTGCAATCTTGAGGAAAAGCAGCGTCGCTTGACTGACACTGGCCGCATAAACTTGCGAAGCCATTAAGCCAGCAAGAATGACGCAGATTGCAAACATCCTTCTCTTCATGTGATCTCCTACCTATATTTCAGTTTTCTTCGTCAGCGTAGTATAACGAGTTTACCCGTGGCTTCGGCACTAAAACCTCTTTCATGTTGGGCAATCACTCTATAGAAGTAAACACCGTTTGCGAGTTCGCGTCCTTCACGATCACGGCCATGCCAAGGCCGATTGCTGTTGCTATTATATAGTTGACGGACACCCAGACCGTCAATTTCGTCAACTTGCTTGCCTGTCATGGTGTAGATACGGATCCTAACGTCCCTCGCACCGTCCTGAGTCAAAGAATAAGTGAAGTAAGTCTCATCGCTCATTGGGTTTGGCCAATTCAGCACGTCGCGGATGGCAAATCCTTCCTCTGCGCTCTGACCAACAACAAAGTCGAATCTCTTGAGATTAAGATTGTTGAATGAGTCCCAAGCTTCTATCGTCATTTGATGTGGTCCATCTGAGAAAGGTCCGAGCGTACGCACCAATTCTCCTTCAATGTGACTGTTTATGTCATAATTGAAAAACTGAGTGATATCCTCAGCTTGTGCGTCATCGATACGGACTGTAATCCGATGGCCAACTTCACCTGAGAGGTTGATGCCCGATTCATCCGATAGTCGGACGATAAGTCGTGGTGTTCTACTCACCTGATCACCACTTCTAAACGATGTATTCTCGAGCCACGCCTCGATTTGCGGCGGAATCGAGTCCGTAACCACCGCCGCCTGACTTGCGATACGCAGCGGTTGTTCAATTCCTATTCCATCGGCGGAGTCCTGTTCACTTTCCGACTTGCCATAAAAGTACAAACTCACTTTCGCATTCTCGCCGCCATACTGGATGTCCCGGGGGACTCGAAATGTCACATTAAATCGTCCATTCACGATGGATGAACGGCCGCGGAAAATAGCATTTCCGGGGAGACCGTAATAGTATGGAATCTGCGAGGGTACGCTGCAATTCGTACGTAACGGGAAATAATACGCTGCAGAATCTTCTGAATCGAAGACTCGAGCTTCAACAATACCATGAAAGTCAGTCCATACATCCTCATCAAGAGAGCGATCAGTCGGTAGCTTCTTGAGATTTGCCTCGAGAGTCCCACTCGATTGCGACACATACCCGCTCAGCGTAAAAAGTGCTCCTGCCTGAAGTGAATCATCACGTTGGTCAACGTATGCATAGTACTCGGGAGTTGCTAATCGCAGCACCGGATTTCCAAGACAATGATACAGGCTGTTATTGGACCTCAATGGCTTGACAAGCTGGAGTGCCTCGCCAAGACTCTGTCGGCGATCTATCCCCTGCCTGAACACTTCCTCGTAGAATACTTCTGTGAGCTGCTGATTCTGGTTCACGAATGTAAATCGTGTCGCTGCAATGCATGCGACACTGCCAACATATCGTCCGCCCAGGAGCAGCTCAGGAAAACATCTCTCATTCGGTCGGTCGAAGCCTCCCCACGTGCACGTCCCAGCCACGATTACCGGCCAAACGCGTTCATTTCTGATCATTGGAAAGTCACGATCCATTACAAACATTTGCTCGTCAGTCCAGACGCGCTCGTTTCCGTGACCGACATAGTTGATCAACAACGTGCCGTTGTTTATTGTTTCCAGCAGGTCTCTTGTCGCATCAGGCTTCTGAGAGGTCGAGCTGGATTGACGGAAAGGATAGAGAATGCCATATATCTTTCGGAACGTGAAGTAGTTTGGAAGAACTTCATTTATAAGATTCTCAGAATCCGTTGTATGGAAGTCTTCCGCACAGCGTCCTTCCTTCCATTCATCGTCGGCGACAAATGTTGCTGTATTCTTCCACGCACCGTAGAATGGCCTCAAAGCATACTCGACAGTCTTCTCCACTATCGCTCGCACCTCTTGCGCCGATTGAACTGGCCAGCGACCTGAGATCATATCAAGAAGCGTCGCGCTGTCATCAAAATCCACATAGTAATCATCCGTGCAGACCCCCCCATTCTCCCAGGGAGGCATCCAATTATCATCGGTATTTGAAAGCAGATTGCGATAGTCATAGTCACCGTCACCTACAAACAACACATACCTCGGCGGCTCCGCCTGCCCAGCCGGACCTCGCCAATTCAGATAAGCATATCGCAAGAAGTTACGAATTGCAACCGGATCGTAGACGCCGCCCGAAAACTCGTCAAAGATGTCACTCAACTTGACCCGTACGGCCCGAAGAGGCTCCTCTTCATATTGCGCGTGCATGTCCAGCAATGGCTCAAGTTCCTCGTACCATGCGGCATAAGTAACAATAATGATACCGGCCTCATTCTGTGAACTGCGCAAGCGCGCGTAGTCTGCCGCATCAAAGACCTTGCGGCCGCGGAACAAAGGAGTACGAATTCTGCTCGGACTGGTCGCCCAATACCGGCGCAATGCCCCTGCTTGCGATGAATCCGAAAAACTGCTTCCACGCCTGACACGCGGCATTAGCGGATCAGATACGTCAAGTAGATACGAGCTCGCATCTAGACCGGTAACCTGATACCCGTACCAATCAGACCCGCTTGGCGAAATTATCTCAATCGTTCCGGAAGATGTTTGTACAGCCCGCTCATACTCGACTTCAATATAATTCAGATGAATCTGGCCGCTTGCGGACCGATTAGTCAGCCTGATGACATTGTTTCCTGCGGCGAAGACGCCGGCCGGAACCTGAATTACGAGCGGATCGGAAAATACCCCTTGGCTGACGTACTGGTCATTCACCCTGACATCGAATCCCCCGCCAATTCCCGAACCCCTCATTCTCAAGCGAAGCATACCGCGACCGGTGTTGGCCGCTTCAAGGTTGATTGAAAACGACCGCTCCGTTTGGGCGTCCAGTGTGGCCATATACCAGATGATGCCTGAATTGGTCTGATCTGAGCCTGCCGCGTAGATATACAGATCCTGGTCCACGTAATTGCGTCCTGTAATCGTGGATACCTGAGTCGAAGATGACGAAAACTCCGGTAGTGTTCCCATTCGCAGTCCAGGCATCCCCGCAGGATCGACGCCGACCCAATAGACATTTTCTGTGGCATATGGGCTTGCGTGACCGTGGTCACCAAGCAAACTGCCGTCAGCGTAGTCATAGCCCTTGAGACCTTCTGCGTAGAATAGAATTCGGTCACCGGAGTCCATTCTGCCATCTCCGCCATCTTCCACAAGGATTGCATTCTCTCGAAGAAGCGAGTCCGGAACGGACAACAATCCTGACGGGAGCATCCGACCACCATTACCAAACACCTTGATTTGACTCGATGTGACGCCAATCACAGGAACACCTTGCTGCTGCAACCACTCCGCTGTCATGGCATGCAATCCAGCTTCCGTAACTCCAAGCTTGTAGAGCTGAAAATCTGGCCAAGATTCAGTATCATCGAGCCTGCTAACGGGTGACACAGGCAATCTCCACCAGCGGGTCGCGTTATCGCCATTTAAGGTAAGTGCGCGCAGAAGTTTCTCTTCGCGCGGATATGGTCCTATCGGTACGGTCGCACCCTCAAAAATCACCTCTAAATCAAGAGATGTCAGGATTTTGGTACTCCCCCCTTCGGTCTCGGCAACTCTCACAGCAATATGGGCGATCTGAAATCCGCGCCACGCTTCAACAGCGCGCAACGTGACGGCCGACTTTGGTGCTCTTTCGTCTTCATTTGCAGCAACCTCAGCGTCCGGTAACAGTATCTCTGAGACTTGGTACCTTATTCCCCGATTAACAATCCTCGGAGTTGTTCCGATCGGACACGCCACAAGCAGGACTTGAACAGGAATTAGTCTCCCGTTTTCCGGCATCCATTCCACGGACGTTATAAGCGATTCCAATCTTGTGTCTGGACCTTTAGAACCCAGATCAAGATTGGGCGACCAAAGTGCTTGAAACCTTTCTGCGGTCGACTCAAGAACTACCGCTGACGATGCCAGAACCAAACTTGTAACGCATGTTCCAAGCAGGTAGGCCAAAAGTCCAAGATATCTGTAAGATTGCTTCGTCATCTCGTAAAATAAAAAGCCGAACCGGGCGAGCTGCCCGTTCGGCATATATAGCCATTAGCGGAGCGAGCGAACGCCAACGTTAGAGGAATAGGAATATCACACAAAAGATGACAAGGCCAACTTGGCCACGCCTATAGAAACCTCTAACGAAGGATCATTACGCTCCAATCAAAATTTCGGAAACTTCTAAATATAAGCACTTGCGTTGGTTTACGCAATACCCCTGTAAAAAATTCCCCAACATCTAAAAGGCGACAAGATAAATTAAGATTATGTAAAAACAAACTCTTAGAGACCATACCACATACGGATAACTCTTGCTCAACCTGGTTGGCGAACGAAAATGCGTGAGTCGTGTAAATTGGGTCCCTCGGACTCTAATTCTTCAACAAGAGCATAAAAAGCGGCAGGCCTAAACTGCCTTCCGACTTCACTTTCCATCCACCCGATGGCTTCTTCTGCTGTCAACGGCTCTCTGTAGGGACGCTCGTGACATAGCGCATCAAAAGCATCCGCTGCTGCTAATAGACTACTTTCAATCAGAATCTCATCCCCCCGTCTTCCCGCCGGATAGCCAGATCCATCATGTCTCTCGTGATGCTGGAGTATGATCTCCCGTGCACGTTCGAATTTGGTGAAAGGAATTAGAATTTCTGCACTTAAGGCAGGATGACGTGCAATCTCGCTTCGCTCGTGTTTGGTTAGTCTGCCGGACTTATTGAGCACGTGGTCTGGCAGCGCCAGCTTTCCGATGTCATGAAGAAGGCCAGCCAACAAGATGTTTTGTTGAGCATCGCTCGCCAGCCCCAATCTCGCGGAGGCTCGCCGCGCCAAGTCCCCAACTCTCAAACTATGAAAGTATGTCGGCTCATCCCTGAACCTCAGTGCAGTTAATAAGGTCTGGAGCACAGCCCCCTCTGCTGCACTGAGGCCTGCCGCCGCAATAATGATTGGAAAAGCGGGTGTCTTTCGATTCATTGCACCCGTCTTTCGCAAAGGTAGGGCCAGATTCAGTTGAGAAAGACAGACGATTCCTCGCCGATTGCACGAAGAAAGACAACTTCCAGGTGAGAACTATCATACCGCCGCTGCAGTTCCGCTACAGATCCTTGGTCTCTCACCTCTCCTCTATGGATCAGCAATATTTCATCACACAACAACTCAGCTTCACGCATAACATGAGTCGAAAGCAATACACATTTGCCCTCTTCCCTGCTCTTCTTCATGAACTTCACAATTTGCGAAGCGGCCAGTATATCCAAACCACTTGTGGGTTCATCGAAGATCAGCACGGGGGGATCGTGCAGAATTGTCCGGGCTATGCTGACACGCTGCCTCTGTCCAGTAGACAACTTCTCGCACCGACGGTCAAGGAAGTCATCTAAGTCAAGCAATGCCGACACATTCTGAATTTTTTGTCGGGCTTCCGAACTCGAAAACCCATGCAGCGCGGCAAAGTACCTAAGCATTTCTTCAGCTGTCAGTCTTCCATACACTCCGGTCGAAGCAGAGAGGAATCCGATGGACCTGCGAACAGCCTGTGGTTCGCCAAGCAGATCTTTTCCAGCAACCTTAGCCGATCCCAAAGTGGGCTTCAGCATCGTCGCGAGCATGCGAAGTATGGTCGTCTTGCCTGCACCATTGGTCCCAAGAACTCCAAATATGGTGCCGTAGCCAGCTTGAAATGAGACGTCCTTGCAACCAATTACGACCGAACCGGCGGCATCGCGGTACGTCTTCCCGAGGGACTCAACACGCACTGCACAATCAATCACCTGAGTCCTCGAGTCGAAGTATTCTTGTCGGGGATATTTTGCATCCAGTTTGGATTATAGATTTCT